>NZ_JAELTU010000004.1 GCF_016429015.1 Rhizobium sp. ASV20 | reverse complement strand
GGGGTGAAGCTGATCGGTGCGACGGCGCATTACGTCACCGCCGATCTCGACGAAGGTCCGATCATCGAGCAGGACACAGCGCGTATCACGCATGCGCAGTCGGCCGACGACTACGTCTCTATCGGCCGCGATGTGGAAAGCCAGGTGCTGGCGCGCGCCATCCATGCGCATATCCATTTCCGCACCTTCCTCAACGGCAACCGCACCGTCGTCTTCCCGGCAAGCCCCGGCTCCTACGCCTCCGAGCGCATGGGGTAAGCCAGCCTGCCCCTCTTTTCTTTTCGCTTGGAGGCCCGATTTGATATTGCTGATATCGAATCGGGCCAAGGCAAGGAAAAGACATGTCATTCTATCGCGAGAGAGCGCTGCTGCTGATGGCGTTTCTTTTGAGTGCTCCTGCGGTGCACGCCGCGACTGCCGAACAGGATCCCAAGAAGATCGATCTCGCCAAGCTGATCGAATGCACGACCTATGACGTGCCGAGCTACAACGAGTTCGGCATGTGGCTGACCGGGCCGGAGAGTGCTGTCGCCATGAAACAATTCGGCCTCACCGAGCTGCCGTCGAGCAATCCGCTTCTGAGAGAATTCCAGCTGGCTGCACCGGTGAGCGTTTTCGGACGGCAGACGAGCAGGATCGCCTTCGCCTCATCCGGGCCGCTGGCGGTGCTCGACGAGCCCGATCCGCACCCGCTTGCCAAGGCGCTCGGCGTGACTGCAACCATCGATCAGCCGAACAAATTCCTCGGGGCGAAGGATATCTTGTCGAGCCGGGAGCAGCTCGAAAACTCCGATACCGTGCTCCATACGCTGATCACCCTCAACGTCTCCACAGACGACAGCCATCCCGGCAAGACCTTGGCCGGCTGCAGCTATTCGATCGAGGTCGAATAGCAGGACTGTTCGGAACGGGACGTGCCGAGCAGCAAATTCGCTGTAGATTCGGTTCTCATCCTCTGATTCAAGCGCGGATTGGCGCTTCGGACCAGCCGAATGTGAAATCCTGCCGATCTGGTCGGGTGCAATCTGCGGCCTATCTTCTCCCAAATTGCTCGACCACCCTATCTGTTTTGGGTAATTTTCTTTAAGATGGAATGGTTTAGTGTCGACAGAAGTGAACCATCCGGGGGATGTAATGGCCGACGCCACGCTCGTAAATCGTATGCAATTGCCGAGACCCGACATTACGCCGGAAGATGCGGCCGAAATTCTGCAGACGCATTACGGCTTGAGCGGAGCCTTGACCGAGCTCGGCAGCCAGCAGGACCGCAATTATCGCATCGATGCCGGCGACAACGCCTATGTGCTGAAGATATGCCGCGCGGAATACGAGCTGATCGAGCTTGAGGCGCAAAACGCTGCCATCCGCCACTTGCGTGCGAAGCCGGATGCACCGCGCATACCCGAGGTCGTGCCGTCCCTGAACGGTCGCGACATCCTCACCATCACCATCCGCGAACAGGACTATCTCATCCGTCTGCTCGGCTTTCTTCCCGGCCGGACGCTGACGCAGCGCAAGCATCTGCCGCCGGCTGCGGCCGCCGGCCTTGGCGCGCTTTCCGCCCGACTCGCCCGCGACCTTGCAGATTTCGACCATCCCGGCCTGCATCGGAACCTGCAATGGGACCTGCGCAGAGCCGGGCCGGTCGCCGTACAGCTGCTATCGACCATAACGGACCATGAGGCACGCGACCGCATCGCCAAGGCGATGGTGGCCGCTGTCAAGCGCATCCAGCCGCTTGCAAGCGCGTTGCGCGTGCAGCCGGTGCATCACGACGTCACCGACGATAACGTCGTCAGCCATCCCGACGCCCATGGGCAGCAGGTGCCTGACGGGGTCATCGATTTCGGCGACATCATCCAGGGCTGGCTGGTGGGCGACCTTGCCGTCACCTGCGCCTCGCTGCTCCATCACGCGGATGGCAACCCCTTCTACATCCTCCCGGCGATCAAGGCTTATCATGCCATCTATCCGCTGGAAGAGAACGAAGCCAAGGCATTGTGGCCGTTGATCGTCGCGCGGGCGGTCATCCTCGCCGCGAGCAGCGAACAGCAGCTCGCCATCGACCCCGATAATGAATATGTGCGCGGCAATCTCGATTTCGAGCGGCAGATCTTCGATGTCGCAACCGGTGCGCAACCGGATGTAATGGAAGCGGCAATCCTGCGGACGATCGGCTTCGATGTCGCACCGATCGCGACGGACGGCTGGGCGTCGCTTCTGCCGGATATCGATCAGCAACAGATCGCCGCCGTCGATCTTTCCACGACAGGACCCGATTTCGTCGACGGCAACTGGCAGAAGCCGGACATGGATTGGCGGCTGCTCGCGCAGGGAGCCATCGCCTCCGGAGCCGCGGCAACCCGCTATGGCGAATTTCGCCTGTCTCTCGCTACGCCGCTCAACATGGCGGCGCCGCAGAATTTCGCCTTGCACAACGATGTATGCCTGCCTTCCGGCTCGACGGTCGTCGCCCCCTTCCCGGGGCTGCTGCAGCGGCAAGGGCAGCACTTGGTCCTTGCCGGCGAGGAGATCAGCCTGCATCTCGATGGTCTTGAAAGCGCGCTTGAGGATGGCGCTGCCATAGAACAGGGCGCCACGATCGGAACCATAGGCAGCGAGGGATCGGCGATCGGCGGCCTGCGCATCCAGCTCTGCCGCGTGCCTGACCTCGTGCCGCCGCTCTTTTCGACAGCGGATCAGGCGGACGGATGGTCGGCCATCTGCCCATCGCCGGTCGCTCTTCTCAACATGTCCTGCGAGGCGCCCCGACCGGATGCGTCTGCGCTGCTTTCCCTGCGCAATGCGCGCTTCGCCAAGCCGCAGAAGCACTATTACGAGGCTCCGCCGCAGATCGAGCGCGGTTGGCGTGAATTCCTGTTCGATATGCAGGGGCGATGCTACCTCGACATGGTCAACAACGTCACCATGCTCGGCCATGCCCATCCGCGGCTGACGGCCGCCGTTGCGCACCAATGGTCGCTGCTCAACACGAACTCCCGCTTCCACTATTCGGCGGTTGCAGAGTTTTCGGAGCGACTGGCGATGCTCGCGCCGGAAGGGCTCGACAGCGTCTTCCTCGTCAACAGCGGCTCGGAAGCCAATGATCTCGCCATCCGGCTTGCCTGGGCACATACCGGCAAGAGGAACATGCTCTGCCTGCTGGAGGCGTATCACGGCTGGACGGTCGCGAGCGATGCGGTCTCCACCTCGATAGCGGACAATCCGCAAGCACTGACGACACGCCCTGACTGGGTCCATCCGGTCATTTCGCCCAATACCTACCGCGGCGCGTTCCGTGGTCCGGATTCGGCACCTGACTATCTCGTGGATGTCGCCGAAAAGCTTCAGGCCATTGATGAAAAAGGCGATGGCGTCGCCGCTTTCATCGCAGAATCCGTCTACGGCAATGCCGGCGGCATCGCTCTGCCCCACGGCTATCTGGCCGGCGCATTCGATGCCGTGCGGCAGCGCGGCGGCCTCTGCATCGCCGACGAGGTGCAGGTCGGCTACGGCCGGCTTGGCGAACACTTTTGGGGGTTCGAGACGCAGGGTGTCGTGCCCGACATCATCACCATCGCCAAAGGAATGGGCAACGGTCATCCGCTCGGCGCCGTCATCACCCGCCGGGAAATCGCCGAATCACTGGAACGGGAAGGCTATTTCTTTTCATCGGCCGGCGGCAGCCCCGTGAGCTGCGTGGTCGGCCTCACGGTTCTCGATGTCATCAAGGACGAGAATCTGCAGGAAAATGCCCGGGTGGTCGGCGATCGCCTGAAGGCAGGATTGATTGCCTTGATGGATCGCTTCCCGCTGATCGGCGCGGTGCACGGCATGGGTCTCTATCTCGGGGTGGAATTCGTCCGAGACCGCCAGGCATTGACGCCGGCCACCGAGGAAACGGCAGCGATCTGCGAGCGCCTGCTTGATCTCGGTATCATCATGCAGCCGACCGGCGATCACCTGAACGTGTTGAAGATCAAACCGCCGCTCTGCCTTGCACCCGAAAGCGCCGATTTCTTCGTGGAAGCCCTGGAAAAGGTGCTCTCGGACGGATTCTGACCCGTTCGCCGCGCCGTTAACCATTGAGGTGATTTGGCGGCGAGCGAATTTTAGTGCCGGCGAGGCATTGCCGAATCTGCTCGCAGTTCCTATCTGTCTGTCGGTGTTCGGCGAGCCGCTCCGACACGGGAGATAGCAGGGAAGTAAATCACAACCTTCCTCGCATTTGACCAAGAGCGGAATTTTATTTTACCGATCGCCGACATTTTGACATCTTTGGGAATATGTTTCTGGGGATGAAATTGTTATTGTCTACTAATATAATAGACAATGACACACTATCCGCCGAGCTCCTTTTCGGAGCCCTCACAAGTACAACGCCAACTAGGGACACGACATGCTGAATATTAAAGCCATCGCTTCGATCCTTGGGCGGTCCGTGCTTGGCAATGACCGCTCGGGCACGCTCTCCCGCCCGCGCTGTCGAATGTGACGTTCGTCCTCTTACCGGATTCAAACAGTCAATTCGCCATGTCTGCACCGATAGCGGTGCGGAGGGAGTATATTTATGAAGAAGCAAGTTATCGAATACGCTGGCATTCCTGTCGGCATCGTCGTTCCTGATCAGGATCGGCTCAAGTTCATCGCTGTAAAATATCATGTCCATGATCTGGACGAGCAGCATTTCAGAAACGCGGACGAAGTGAAGCTTGCGATCCGCGATCTTCTCTCACGGCAGCAGGCGCAACCGATCCATGTGTAATGGATCGGTTCACCTACGTTCTTACCCAATCAAATCACCAGCCCTCACCCTTTGATAGAATCAGGGTGGGGGCTTTTTCTTTCGCAAAGCCATCACATAAATTCGTCGGCAGCCTGCTATCTCGACGCGTGGCGCCGCAGCGTCGAACTATCGCGCTGTGCCTTAACGGCACTCTCCTCGAACAACCCATCTTGTCTTTTGAATCTCTTTACGGTCCTATCGCCATGACGACCTCGCGTTGCAGCGGCGAAGGATTTTTCATTGACTGATCATCTCAACCTCCTGACCGACGTCGAAGGCGTCGCCGTCGGTCACTCCACCGATCTTGTGCTCGGCTCGGGCGTTACCGCTATCGTCTTCGACAAGCCGGCAGTTGCCTCCTGTAGCGTGCTCGGCGGCGCGCCCGGCGGACGGGATACAGCATTGCTGGATCCCGCGATGACGGTCGGCACAGTGGATGCCTTCGTGCTTTCAGGCGGCTCGGCCTTCGGGCTCGATGCCGCGGGCGGCGTGCAGGCCGGCCTTCGTGAAATCGGGCGCGGGCTGCAGGTGGGCAACGCGCTGGTGCCGATCGTGCCGCAGGCGATCCTCTTCGATCTCATCAATGGCGGCAACAAGGACTGGGGGTTGCATTCGCCCTATCGCGATATGGGATACGCCGCCTTCAAGGCTGCGGGCAAAGGGCCATTCGCGCTCGGCACCACCGGCGCCGGTACGGGGGCAACGACGGCGACGGTCAAGGGTGGTCTCGGCTCTGCAAGTGCGGTCAGCAGCAAGGGATACAGGATTGCTGCCATTGTCGCCGTCAACGCCCTCGGCTCCGCCACCATCGGCGACGGCCCGCATTTCTGGGCGGCGCCTTTCGAGGACAATGGCGAATTCGGCGGCCTCGGCATGCCGCAGACGATCGATTCCCGTCTCCGGCTGAAAGGCACCAACATCACAGCCACGACCATCGGCGCCGTCGTCACCGATGCCCAGTTGACCAAGACTGAGGCGCATCGGCTGTCCATCTGCGCTCACGATGGCCTGGCGCGGGCGCTTTTGCCGACGCATCTGCCGCTCGACGGCGATACCGTGTTTGCTGCGTCCACCGGCAAGCACGCTCGCGACGACATGCCAAGTTTCATGGAGCTTTGCCACCTCGCCACCATCGTCATGGCACGTGCAATCGCCCGCGGCGTGTATGAGGCGACGGCCTTGCCGATTGAGGGAACACAGGCCGCATGGCAGGATCGCTTCGCCGGCTCACAGAAAGCCTGACCGCAAACGCACAAATTTTCGCAATTGTGTGTGCGTCTGCGAGATGACACTATCGTGAAAAAGACCGCATGCCACGAGGGGAATCGGGTTGCGGGCAAAAGCAAGGGGACTGAGATGACCGAGTTTTCACGCCCGAGCCTTGGCTGTGTCGCACGCAGGCTTGCCTTTGGCGCTGCCCTTTCTACCGGCCTGCTGATGCTTGGCCTGACGCAGGCGCAAGCTGCAAAAACGACGCTCAATCTCGGCATGACGGTCGAGCCGACGGGCCTGGATCCGACGATCGCCGCGCCGGTCGCGATCGGTCAGGTGACCTGGCAAAATATCTTCGAAGGGCTGGTTGCCATCGACGAAAGCGGCAAGATCGTGCCGCAGCTCGCCAAGAGCTGGGAAATCTCGCCCGATGGCCTCACCTATACGTTCAAGCTGCAGAGCGGCGTGAAATTCCACGACGGACAGTCCTTCGATTCGGCTGCCGCAAAATTCACGCTCGATCGCGCCCGCGGCGCCGATTCCGTCAATCCGCAGAAGCGTTTCTTTGCGACCATCACCTCGATCGACACCCCGGATGCGGAAACGCTTGTCCTGCATCTTTCCTCACCGACAGGCAGCCTGCTCTACTGGCTCGGATGGCCCTCCTCCGTCATGGTCGGGCCGAAATCCTCCGCCAACGACAAGACGACGCCCGTCGGCACTGGCCCCTTCAAGTTCTCAGCCTGGGCGAAGGGCGACCATGTCGACCTCGTCAAGAATCCGGACTACTGGAACAAATCGGTCGATGTGAAGCTCGAGAAGGTGACCTTCCGCTTCATTTCCGATCCGCAGGCAGAGGCGGCAGCGCTGAAAGCTGGCGATGTCGACGCCTTTCCGGAGTTCGCAGCGCCGGAACTTATGAATTCCTTCGAGGGCGATGCCCGACTGACGACCAAGATCGGCAATACCGAACTTAAAGTCGTGGCCGGCATGAACAACACGCGCAAGCCGTTCGACGACAAGCGCGTGCGTCAGGCCCTGATGATGGCGCTCGATCGCAAGACGATCATCGAGGGCGCCTGGTCCGGCCTCGGGACCGCCATCGGCAGCCACTACACACCGAACGACCCCGGCTACAAAGACATGACCGGCGTACTGCCCTATGATGCGGCCAAGGCCAAAGCGCTACTTGCCGAAGCCGGCTATCCAAATGGCTTCACCTTCACCATCAAGACGCCGCAGATGGCCTATGCGCCGCGCAGTGCCCAGGTGATGCAGGCGATGTTTGCCGATATCGGCGTGACGATGAATATCGAGCCAACCGAATTTCCGGCCAAGTGGGTGCAGGACGTATTCACCGGCCGCGACTATGACATGACCATCGTCGCTCATGCCGAGCCGATGGATATCGATATCTATTCGCGCGACCCCTATTACTTCAATTACAAGAACCCTACCTTCAACGAGTTGATAAAGAAGATTCAGCTCACCGCCGATGTTTCCGAGCAGAATAAGCTCTATGGCGAGGCACAGAGCATTCTTGCCGAGGATGTGCCGGCTCTATTCCTCTTCGTCATGCCGAAGCTTGGCGTCTGGGACAAGAAGCTCAGGGGTCTTTGGGAGAATGAGCCCATCCCCTCGAACGTGCTGACCAACGTCTCCTGGGAGGACTGAACGCTTTCGCTTGCAAGGCGGCGTGCGGATCGTTTCGCCCGCCGCCAACCATTTCGATGCCGGCTCGATCGGCCATGGACATGCGATGATCGTATTGCTTACCCGCCGGATTTTCGGACTGATGCTGACGCTGATCGCAGTCTCGCTGCTGGTCTTTGCTGTCATGGCGCTGCTGCCGGGCGATCCTGCCGCGATCACGCTCGGCACCTCGGCGACGCCGGAAACGCTCGCTGCCCTCAGACACGATATGGGCCTCGATCAACCTTTGATCGTGCGTTACGGCCAATGGCTTGCGGGCGCACTGACGGGTGACCTCGGCAAATCCTACACTTATGGCGTTCCCGTTGCCGGCCTCATTGTGGAACGGCTTGCCGTCACCTTGCCGCTCGCTGTGCTTGCCATCGTGCTTTCCGTTCTCGTTGCCGTGCCGCTCGGCGTTGCGGCAGCCGCTCGGCGCGGCGGCTTCCTCGATATCGTCGCCGCGCTATTTTCGCAGATGGGCATTGCCGTACCAGGCTTTTGGGTCGGCCTGCTGTTGGTGCTTTTGTTCGCCACTTCGCTCGGCTGGATGCCGGCCGGTGGGTTTCCCGGCTGGAGCAATGGAATGTGGCCGGCCATGAAATCGCTGGTCCTCCCGGCCGTGGCCCTTGCGCTACCGCAGGCGGCGGTGCTGACCCGGGTGACACGCTCGGCCGTGCTCGACACTTTGCATGAGGATTTTGCCCGCACGGCAACCGCCAAGGGCCTTTCACGCAGCCGCGTGCTGTGGGGGCATGTGGTACCGAATGCACTGGTGCCGGTGCTCACCATCCTTGGGCTGCAATTCACCTTTCTGGTCGCCGGCGCGGTGCTGATCGAGAACGTCTTCACGCTGCCCGGCCTCGGCCGCCTCGCCTATCAGGCGCTCAGCCAGCGCGATGTCATCGTGCTTCAGGATGTCGTACTGTTCTTTGCCGGCCTCGTCATCGTCGTGAACTTCCTGGTGGATCTTTCCTATCTCGCCCTCGATCCCCGAATGCGAGCGGGAGGCGCAAGATGAGCCTCGCCGAGAGCCGGGCCGCCGCACGCCCTCGCCGCTTTCGCGCATTGCGGCGCGCGAACCTCATGGTCGGCGCGCTGATCATCCTCGCGCTCGTCTGCATCGCCATCGCCTCGCTGTTCTGGACGCCAGTCCCGCCGGCAAAGATGCAGATCACCCACAAGCTTCAGCCGCCATTCGGCTTCGGACTCCTGGGCACGGATCAGCTCGGACATGACGTCCTGTCGATGCTGATGGCGGGCTGCTGGAACTCTCTTTCGATCTCCGTATCTGCCGTCGCGATCGGCGGAACCATCGGGACGATCATCGGCGTTGCCGCCGCCGCGGAGCGCGGACTGTTCGAAGCGCTGGTCATGCGGGCCTGCGACGTGATCTTCGCGCTGCCGCCGATCCTCTCTGCGATGATCCTGGGCGCGTTTCTCGGCACCGGGCGCATGACGGCCATTATCGCCATTGCTGTCTTCATGGTGCCGGTCTTTGCCCGCGTGGCACTCGGCTCTGCCCTGCAGGCCTGGAGCCGGGACTATGTGCTGGCGGCGCGCGCCATCGGCAACACACAGCTTGCCATCACGATGCGCCATGTCCTGCCGAACATCATGGGCAGCATCATCGTTCAAGCAACCATTCAGCTCGGTCTTGCGATCCTGACCGAGGCCGGACTTGCCTTCCTGGGTCTTAGCGTGCCGCCGCCGTCACCAACCTGGGGCCGGATGCTGGCCGATGCGCAGACTTATTTCCACGTGGCGCCGTGGCTCGCTCTTCTGCCGGGGCTTGCCATTGCGCTTTCCGTACTCGGCTTCAACCTGCTCGGCGACGGGCTGCGCGATCTCCTCGACCCCCGCGAGGCGACGCGCTGATGCACAAAGAGAATGGATCATGAGCGAACCCACCGATCTTTCCATCCGAGACCTCAGGCGCGGATTTGCCGACAAGAGCCTGTCTCCCAGCGAATACTGGCTGGCGCTGGAACAGCATATTGCGGCATGGGAGCCGACAATATCGGCGCTCTATGCCTATGATCCGGAGGATGCCCGCAGGCAGGCAGCGGCCTCCACCGCGCGCTGGGCAAAGGGTGCGCCGCTTGGGGCACTGGACGGCATTCCGGTGACGTTAAAAGAGCTGATCGCCACCAAAGGCCAGCCTGTGCCGCTCGGCACGGCGGCCGTCGATCTAATCCCCGCAACAGAAGACGCGCCGATCGCCGCCCGTCTGCGCGAAGACGGCGCGGTGATTTTTGCGAAAACCACCTGCCCCGATTACGGCATGCTTTCCTCCGGTCTTTCCAGCTTTCATAAGCTCAGCCGCAATCCGTGGGACCCGAGCCAGAATCCGGGGGGCTCCAGCGCCGGCGCGTCGGCTGCGGCTGCTGCCGGCTATGGACCGTTGCATATCGGCACCGATATCGGCGGCTCCGTGCGGCTGCCGGCCGGCTGGACCGGTATTTTCGGCTTCAAGCCGAGCCATGGCCGCATTCCGGTCGATCCCTATTATGTCGGGCGCTGCGCCGGGCCGATGACCCGCACGGTCGAGGATGCCGCCTTCTCCATGGCAACGCTCTCGCGCCCCGACTGGCGCGACGGCACCAGCCTGCCGCCGAACGAGATCGACTGGATGGACCTCGATGTCGATGTGCGGGGCATGAAGATCGGCCTGATGCTCGATGCCGGCTGCGGCCTGCCTCCCGACGATGAGGTGCGCAACGCCGTCCTTGCCGCCGCGAAGCGTTTCGAAGAGGCAGGCGCGACTGTCATCGATGTCGCACCGGTGCTGACCCGACAGATGCTCGACGGGCTCGATGTCTTCTGGCGCGCGCGCTTCTGGGGCGACATCACGGGATTGAGCGAGGAACGCCGCAACGCGATCCTGCCCTATATCCATAGCTGGGCGAAGGGCGGCGCCGAGATCAGCGGCGTCGATGCCGTGCGCGGTTTCAACCAGACGATCGAGATGCGCAAGAGTTGCGGCAGGCTTTTCACCGAGGTCGACGCCGTGCTCTCGCCGACCAATCCGATCGTCTCATACCCCGCCGAATGGGCGTCTCCCACCAACGATCCCGCCCGGCCTTTCGAACACATCTGCTTCACGGTTCCGTGGAACATGTCGGAGCAGCCGGCGGCCTCGATCAATTGCGGCTTCTCGCGTTCCGGCATGCCGATCGGCCTGCAGATCGTCGGCCCACGTTTTGGCGATATGCTGGTACTGCGTCTTTCCAAGGCTTTCGAGGATTGGACGGGCGGGGTAACCAACTGGCCGAAGCGGCCTGGATGAGAGATGCTTTCTCCGGCGTGAGCTAATCTCGAACAAGAGGCAAGGAAAGACCGATCTTCACCCGATCCATGGCAACGAGTGACTTGAACTTCGTCACGTTGGGATTGTCATGGAACAGACGGCGGGTGAGCGCCTGGTATTCCGACATATCGGCGACCACCACGACAAGAACGAAATCCGCCTCTCCCGTTACCTGATAGCATTGCTGAACTTCCGGTGCCTCGACGAAGCTGCGCTTGATCGCGTTGATTAGCTCATAGCGTTCGTCCGCTATCCGGACTTCGACGATGATGGTGATCGGCAAGGCGACAGCTGCCGGATCGATAATGGCAATATTCGCCTGGATGACGCCGCTTGCCTGCATGCGCTTGATGCGCCGCTGCACGGCAGCAGCCGAGAGATGAACGAGTTCGCCAATCTGGCGCTGCGGGACGGTGCTGTCCTCTTGGAGGATCTCGAGAATCGCCACATCGAACTCATCGAGATCGACCGATTTGCGCATTTCACAACATCCTTACCGCAAAGAGGAAACAAAATTGCATGAAAGCTGACAAAATGGAGCCCAATACTCGGTTCCGATGTATTAGGTTTGCGCCACAAATCACCTGACTTGCAAAGGCAAAAGAATGTCACGCCCCGACATCGATTACGATACGCATTCCCATCATCTTCGCGAAGAAGCTGGCGCAAGCCATCCGGCTGCCGGCAAGGCGGCATCCGACGACTCGAGGGGATTTGTTTTCGGGTTGGTCGCGATGGTGCTGGCGGCGCTTGCGATGAGTATCTCGCCCAGTCTTGTGCGTCTCGCCGATGTCGGTCCTTTCGCCAGCGCCTTCTGGCGTGTTTTCCTGGCGCTGCCGATCCTTTGGATATGGATGCGGTATGCCGAGGCGGCAGAGCCTACTGCACCTCGCGCCAGCTTCACCTTGGCGACGGTCCTTGCCGGGATGGCCTTCACCGGAGACCTGTTCTTCTGGCACATCTCCATTCTGCGGACCACGATTGCCAACGCAACCTTCTTCGCAACCATGGCGCCGCTATGGGTGGTCATCTTCGGCTGGCTGCTGCTGCGGCAAAGGGTCAGCCGTGCGACGCTCGTCGGGCTTCTGGTGTGCCTCGCGGGCGGCACGGCACTTGTCGTACAGAGCCTTGCATTCAACCCGAGCCGGGCCGTAGGCGACGGCCTTGCAGTCGTCACAGGCGCCTTCTTCGGCCTCTATTTCCTGGCCGTCGGCGCTGCGCGCGGCAGAACGAACGCCGCCCGCGTCACCTTCGAGCTCAGCGTCATTACCTCGGCGCTGCTGTTCCTGGTCGCGATTTTCTTCGAGCCGAGAGTATTGCCTCAGTCGATCTCCGGATGGGGCGTGCTGCTGGCACTTGGCCTTATCAGCCATGCGGGTGGTCAGGGGCTGGTATCGGTGGCACTCGGGCGACTGCCGACGGTTTTCTCGTCCCTGGTCATTTTCCTGGAAACGATCGCTGCAGCACTATTCGCCTGGATCCTATTCGGCGAAAACGTCACGCTGATCCAGGCGCTGGGTGGAATCGTCATTGTCGCGGGCATCTGGATTTCCCGGCCGCGCAGCGAGTGACGGTGTTTCGTCGAACAGAAGAGCGCCACACCGCCTTACAGCGTGGCTGCGCCCTTCTGTTCGGTATCGGCATGCAGATCGTGGAGCGCTTTCTCGATAACGCGCAGATCGTCCTGAAGACCATCGTCGGCGCTCATCGAACTCTCGGTGCCGGCGCGCTGAATGCCCCGCGCTTCGCTCTGCAGCTCAAGCAGCCGGTCGATCTTGCCGCGTCTGCGTAAATGACCGTCGCTCAGAATGTCTCGAACCGTCTTTTCCATAGCGGTGATGGGCATGTCTCATCCTCCTCTCGATAGGACATATCGATCAAGGGGATAACGGCTAAGACAGAGGACGGTTCCGAGCGATGCTCAGCCGACAAGACGTCGGTAGCCGGTGGGATATTCGTAAAGCCAGCCGATGCGCTCCACGGCGGCGGCGAAATTTTCACGAGCGACGGTCATCGTATGGCCGTTGGCATGAACGATGGTCTCTGGATCCTCCATGATCGCGACATGGCCCTTCCAGAAAACGAAATCGCCGCGCTTCAGCTCTTCGCGAGCAATCGGCTCGCCCAGACCGGTCGCCTGCATGTCGGTATCGCGTGGCGCAGCACGCCCTGTCATCGATAGCGCCAGCTGCACCAGCCCGGAGCAATCGATGCCGAGGCCCGAGCGACCACCCCAGAGATAGGGCGTCTCAAGAAAACGCAGGGCGACATCGACATAGTCACCACCGGCGTCCTCACCGATCGGGTGAACATGTTTGGCGAAGATGGCGGTGCCGTCCTCGAGGACGACGTAATGATTGCCCCGCGCCTCGGCGGTTCCGGCAACCCGCACGCGGCTCCCCATCGACAGCACCGCAGCATGCGGCTTGCGCAATTCCGGCTCGGGATAGATGAAGGTACGCTGTGGGACGACGATATGGGTCGCGGCAGCCGTCCCTTCCCTGAGCGTCGTTTCGGGCAGATAGCCGACATAGCCGTCCGCGATCGCCTTGACCCAGCACCAGCCGTTGCTGCGCTCGAAAATCAGCACCTCCTCGCCCATCAGCAGCTCGGTATCGATGCCCGCGGCAAGATCCGGCTTCGGACGAAGTGCGATGACAGGCACCGAGACCGCTGCCTTGCTGCCCTCGACAAAGCGTTCGGCTTCGACTTTCCCTATCAGGGAGGCTTCGGCAAGATCAGGTCTGAAAGCGTTTAGGCGACGGTCGAGCGTCATGAAGCTATTCCCGAATTCACAGTTTGCGGCCATGCTCGATGACGAGATCGCCGAGTTTTTCCAGATAGAGCGCGCCGGTGACCGTGCGCTTGATGATGACATTGCGACGATCACGCTCGTCGCGGACGCGGTCGACCAATCCCATCTCACCCATGGTGTCAAGCGCCCGGGTGATGACCGGCTTGGTGACGCCGAGCGTCGCGGCCAGTCCGCGTACGGTATGCGGCGGCGGCACGAGATAGATCTGCAGCAAGATCGCCGTCTGCCGCAGGGTCAAATCATGATCCTCGCGGCGCACCTGAGCGAGCGCCACGCCATGCCAGAGGCCAAGGGCCTGTGAGGCGGAGAGGTCTAGCGGCACGGATAACCCCGAAAATCGTTACGCTACCGTTCCAGTTTCAGCCAAGATCATGGCGGATTCAAGGGGAATTCACCCCCTCTCCCGCAATGCGGATGGAGGGGGTGGTTGTGTTTTAGCGCACGCTCTGCCTGATGTGATGATACAGCGCACGGATCGCCTGTGCTTCGCCGCCGCCTGGCGAGTGAGGACGCTCGCTCGGGGCCCATCCGAAGATATCGAAATGTACCCAGCTCGGTGTCTTCGTGACGAAGCGCTTGAGGAACAGTGCTGCCGTGATGGACCCTGCCATGCCGCCGGCAGGCGCATTGGTGATATCGGCGAATTTCGTGCGGATATCCTTGTCGTAGCCCATGTAGAGCGGCATGCGCCACAGCGGATCGTCTGTCTCAAGGCTCGCCTCGGTGAGGTCGCTGGCGAGTTCGCTGTCATCGGTGAAGAAGGGCGGCAGGTCGGGGCCGAGCGCAACGCGGGCGGCGCCCGTCAACGTCGCCATATCGATCATCAGATCCGGCGCATCTTCATCGGCATAGGCAAGCGCATCGGCGAGGATCAGTCGACCCTCGGCATCGGTATTGTCGATCTGAACCGTCAGTCCCTTGCGGCTCTTGTAGATGTCGCCGGGGCGGAAGGCATTGGCCGAAATCGAGTTCTCGACGACGGGAATGATGACGCGCAGATCGACCTTGAGCTTGGCGTCCATGATCATCAGGGCGAGGCCCATGACGTTGGCAGCGCCGCCCATGTCCTTCTTCATCAGAAGCATCGAGGATGCCGGCTTGATGTCGAGACCGCCGGTGTCGAAGCACACGCCCTTGCCGACCAGTGTGATGCGGCGATGACCCTTCTTGCCCCAGCGCATTTCCAACAGGCGCGGCGCATCGGCGCTGGCGCGACCCACCGTATGCACGAGCGGGAAGTTTTCCTTAAGCAGGTCATCGCCGATGATGACGGACATTTCTGCCTTGTAGTGTTGGGCGAGCGCCCGGAAGGCAGCCTCGAGTTGCTCCGGCCCCATATCGTTGGTCGGGGTGTTGATGAGGTCGCGGGCAAGGAAGACACCGGCAAGCTGGCGCTTGATATCGGTAGCATCGGCATCGCGCGGGATCATCAGGGTCGGCGCCGGCGCCTTTTCCGACTTGTAGCGATCGAAGCGGTAACTGCCGAGACCGAAGCCGAGCGAGAGACGGTTCGCCGTCAGCGGCGCGGTTTCGATGTGCCAGTCGCCGGCAGGCAGGCTGCGCGCGAGCTTGCCGGTGAGAAACGGCTGTTCGGAGGGATTGGAGCCAAGGCCAAACAAAGCGCCGCCGAGATGGCCTTCCGCCGTCGGGATCAGCAGCAGCGAGCCGCTGTCGGCCTTGTATCCGGCCTTGTGGGCCCAATCGAGCGCGATGGGATCGATGGTGCCGGTTTCTATATGCGCCGGCGTGACGGCAAAGATCGGCAGCGTCGAACCACCCTTCGAATTGAAGGGCGTCGCGCGCTCGATGAATTGATAGGGGGCCATGACCATCCTTTGACAATGACTTCGGGGAATCGAGAGTTAACCGTCTGTTAGGGTTAACAGATTATTGCTGGAGCGAACATTGCGTCGAACCTTTCCCTGTTTCGATTCTAGGCCGGACGCAAGACTTATGGATTCAGGGAAATAGCGTCATGTCCGCCGGTTCAACCTCGTCTTTGCTGAGAACCTTCCTTTTTCGAGGCGCTTCGGCCGCGCTTCTGGCGCTCGCTCTGGCAGGCTGCTCGACAACGGCAAACAAGGACAACATCACCACTGGCTCGATCCCGAAGTCTTCGCGGCCGATGGACACCATGAACAGCGGCGACCTGGCGCAGGCCACCGCTACCTTCGGCAAGGCCTATGACGCCAATCCCAAGGATCGCGATGCCGGCGTCAACTACGCCAACGCGCTACGCATGAGCGGCCGCAACGACCAGGCACTCGCCGTCATGCAGCAGGTCGCGATCAACAATCCGAGCGACCGCGGCGTACTGGCGGCCTATGGCAAGGCACAGGCGGCGGCGGGTCAATTGGAACAGGCGCTCTCCACCATCGACCGCGCCCAGACCCCCGACCGTCCCGACTGGCGGCTTGTTTCCGCAGAAGGCGCTATCCTCGATCAGCTCGGCCGCTCCACGGATGCGCGCGGCAAGTATCGCGACGCACTCGTGCTGGCGCCCAACGAGCCGACGATCCTTTCGAATCTCGGCATGTCCTACGTGCTGACGGGCGATCTGAAGAATGCCGAAAACTACCTTCGCTCAGCCGCTGGGCAACCCGGCGCAGACAGCCGCGTTCGCCAGAACCTGGCACTCGTCGTCGGCTTGCAGGGCCGCTTCGCCGAAGCCGAGAAGATCGCCCGGCAGGAGCTGACACCTGAACAGGCGAACGCCAATGTCACCTATCTGCGCTCCATGCTGGCGCAGCGCAATTCCTGGCAGAAGCTTGCCGCGAGCGGTGATGGCAAGAAGGCTATCCAGTAAACGATCTCGGGCGAATAGCAGCCTCTTCTTTTCGAAGCTGCACCGCGACGTCCGCGATCAGCGCCAGATATGCCGCGGCAAGCCATCCATCACCAACCTTGCTCCCAGCGCGCCGATGATGGCGCCGGCTACCCTATCGATCCATAGTTTCGATCCGACATAAAAAGCGCGCGGGCGATTGGATGAGAAAGCCAGAGTGACCACGGTGTACCAGCCGACTTCAACCAGAAAAACCGCCGGCGGAACCGTCAGCAGCAGCCACGGAGCTGGCGAGGACGGAAGAAGGGCCGCGAAAATACTGCCATAAAAGATGGCGGTCTTCGGATTGCTGAGCTGCGTTCCAAGCGCAAAGCCGAAATTGCGCAATATCCCTCCGGCAGCAGGAGTGGCTGGCGCATCGAGGGGAAGATCATGCGCGGCGTTGCGCCAGATGCGGATGCCGACATAGATCAGATAAAGACCGCCGGCGACCTTCAGCGCCAAATATAGCCATTCGACCTTCATCAACAGTGCGCTCAAACCGAACAATGCAAGCGTCGCGAAGATGACGCTCCCTGTTCCCATGCCGAAAGCTGCCGCCAGACCTGCCTTGCGGGAACGGGAGACGGCGATGCGGGAGACCAGTACAAAGCTCGGCCCCGGGCTGACGGCACCGATGAAAACGGCAGCAATGACACTGAAAAATACTGTCATGGATGACATGCGACCCCTCCCGATATGGCTGAATATCCGCTCGGTCGTCGGCTCTGTATTATTCGCGCATTTGTGAAGAGACTCGATAGCGCTGCCGGCGACATCGATAGCAGCTTAATCACTCTCTCGCGCTGCGAGCAAGCCGGAACGCTCAGAACTTGTCCAAAGCACGGATGATAGCCGGCCCGAGAATGACCGCCATCAGCACCGGCAGGAAGAAGACGATCATCGGCACAGTCAGCTTCGGCGGCAAGGCTGCGGCCTTCTTTTCCGCCTCGTTCATGCGCTCGTCGCGGCCTTCCTGAGCCATGACTCGCAGGGCTTGCGAGAGCGGCGTTCCGTAACGCTCGGCCTGAATGAGCGCCTGCGTCACCGATTTTACCAGCTCGATCTGCGTGCGGGCGGCAAGATTGTCGAAGGCGGTGCGACGATCCTGCAGGAAGGAAAGCTCAGCCGTTGTCAGGATCATTTCTTCAGCGAGCGCCGGGGATTGTTCCCCCATCTCTTCGGCGACACGGCGCATACCGGCTTCGATCGATATGCCCGATTCCACGCAGATCAGCATCAGGTCGAGTGCGTCGGGCCAGGCCTGCTTGATCGACTTCTGGCGCTTGGTGACCAGATTGGAAATATAGATGTTCGGTGCGTAGAAGCCGATATAGGCCATTACAATGACGCCGAGGAGACGGATCGGCAACGGCCTGCTTTCGAAATAGCCGAGACCGAAAACCACGAACAAGGCGACAGCAAGAAACAGGAATGGCAGCAGAAACCGCGCCACCAGAAACATGTTCAGAGCGTTTTCCGAGCGCAAACCGGCAGCGCGCAGACGATTGATGGTATTGGCGTCCACAAGCGCGTTGCGCAGGTTGAAACGTTCGACGATCTGCCGGACATTGTGATTGTTCTGGTTGCGCAGCGTTGTCTTGCCGCCGTCGACATTCAAACGCGCCCGTTCACGGGCACGGATCTGCTCACGCTCCGTCGAGACGGCCTTCATGCGCTTGTTCAGATCGCCACGCTCCAGCATCGGCAGGGCGATCGTATAGAAGGTGGCAAACACCACGACGGCTACGACAACGGCGAGGATCGTGCCGGGATCGGTCAAGTTTGCGGCCAGATCGGACATGGGCTTGGCGGCTCCCCCCGCTTAGATCTCGAAATTGATCATGTTGCGCATGATGAAGATACCGATGGACATCCAGATGCCGGCGCCGATCAATATCAGGTGTCCGCGCGGATCCGAAAAAAGGACCGTCATATATTGTGGCGATGTCACTGAGACGAGCGTCATGACGATGAAGGGCAAAGCACCAATGATGACGGCAGAGGCTTTTGCCTCCATCGACAATGCCTGGACCTTCGCCTTCATCTTCTTGCGTTCACGCAGCACCCGCGACAGATTACCTAACGCTTCCGACAGGTTGCCACCGGCCTGCGCCTGGACGGTGATGACGATCGAGAAGAAATTCACTTCCTGAAGCGGCATATGGTTCAGCATGCGAGCGCAGGCATCTGACATGCTGAGACCCACTTGCTGCGCTTCGACCACCCGGCGGAATTCCGCCCTGACCGGCTCGCGAGCCTCGGCTGCCACCAACCGAACGGAATCGTTCAACGGCAAGCCGGACCGAAGCGAACGGGTAATGAGATCGAGCGCATTGGGGAATTCGTTGAGAAACTTGTTCTGGCGTCGCTTGATAAGGAAGCTGACAATCCACCGTGGCAAGCCGAACATGGCCGCAAAAGGCAATCCGAGGATAACGAGGAGCGGTGCGCCAACAACGAAGAGGATGAACATCATGAACAGGCCGAACAGCACGCTGATGAGATAGAAGCGCGAAGGCGTCAACGACAGCCCGGCTTGTCCAAGCCGAGCCTTCAAGGATTGCTTCTGCTTCGTGTTTTCCGACTGCCGCTTTTCCAGGTCCTTGAGCGAATCCTGAACCGATTTACGGCGCTTGGACATTTCCTGGACGCGATCACGCGCCGCCTTGACCTTCACGCGGTCGGTCTCGGCCTGCTTCACCCGGTTGACGCGGTTGTCCGCCTTCTTCTGTGTCTCGATCTTTGAATAGAGAATGCCATAGCAAATCGCAGCCGCGGAAATAGCCGAGAGCAGGACAATCAATAGTACGACGGGATCGAAACCGAACATGAGAAATCCTATTGGCCCTTCTGCTCCATCTCGTCGAGGGCAGCAGCCAGGCGGCGCTCCTCGTTATAGTAACGAGCACGATCCCAGAAATGCGGCTTGCCGATGCCGGTGGAGAGATGCCGACCGACAATCCGGCCGTTCGCGTCCTCACCCTCGATCTCGTAGCGCATCAGGTCCTGCGTGATGATCACGTCGCCTTCCATGCCGATCACCTCGGTGACCTGCGTGATCCGGCGCGAGCCGTCGCGCAGACGCGCGGCCTGGATGATGACGTCGACCGAGGTGGAAATGATCTCGCGCACCGTCTTTGCCGGCAGGCTGAAACCGCCCATTGCGATCATCGATTCGATACGGCTCAGGCATTCGCGCGGCGTATTGGCGTGGATGGTGCCCATCGACCCATCGTGACCGGTGTTCATCGCCTGCAGCAGATCGAAGACTTCCGGTCCGCGCACTTCGCCGACGATGATGCGTTCAGGGCGCATACGAAGGCAGTTCTTCACGAGATCGCGCATGGTGATCTCGCCCTCGCCTTCGATGTTGGGCGGCCGGGTTTCCAGACGCACGACGTGCGGTTGCTGCAGCTGCAATTCGGCTGTGTCTTCGCAGGTAATGACACGCTCATCGCGGTCGATATAGTTGGTCAGGCAGTTCAGAAGCGTCGTCTTGCCCGAGCCGGTACCGCCTGAGATCACGACATTGCAGCGAACGCGCCCGATGATCTGCAGCAGCGTCGCGCCCTCGGGCGTGATGGCGCCGAAGCGGACAAGCTGGTCAAGCGTAAGCTTGTCCTTCTTGAATTTACGGATGGTCAGTGCCGGCCCGTCGATCGCCAGCGGCGGCGCGATGACGTTGACGCGCGAACCGTCGGGCAGACGTGCGTCGCAGATGGGGCTGGATTCATCGACGCGGCGGCCGACCTGGCTGACGATACGCTGGCAGATGGAGAGGAGCTGAGAATTGTCGCGGAAACGGATTTCCGATTCGACGGTTTTGCCGCCGACTTCGATGAAGGTTTGACCGGAACCGTTGACCATGATGTCGGCAATATCGTCGCGCGCCAGCAGCGGCTCCAGCGGACCATAACCGAGCACATCGTTGCAGATGTCCTCAAGCAGTTCTTCCTGCTCGGAAATCGACATCGCGATATTTTTGATCGTGATGATATCGTTGACGATATCACGGATTTCCTCACGGGCAGCTTCGTTACCGAGCTTAGAAAGCTGCGACAGGTCGATCGTGTCGATGAGTGCGGAAAAGACCTGAGATTTGGTGTCGTAGTATTCTTCGGTACGTGCCGTCCGGCGACGGCTGGGCGTCTGCATTGGCGGTGGAGACACCTGCTGGCGCGGCTGCGACTGCTCGCGAGAAGGCTCGATCAACACTGCCGGTGCTGCCGGGGCTGTAGGTCCGCTGACAGCGGCGGGCGCACGTACCGGCTGGGGCACCATGCCGCCGCTCTTTGCAGGACCGTCATTTCCGCGCTTGCCAAACATGCATTCTTTCCAATTCTGCTACTACAGTTACTTCCGCTTCAGGAGGCCGAGCAGACCGCCCTTTCTCGTCTTCTTCAAAGCGACGCGTCCGGTGACGATATGCGATATCTGCGAGAAGACTTCGGCAACCGGAGACTTCGGATCCGTCTCCGAGATCATCTGCCCGCTGTTGGCGGCATTGCCGAAAAGATTGATGTCGAATGGAATGATCGCGATCGGGTCGATCTCCAACGGCGCGCAGAACTCCGAGGGATTGATCTCGGGACGCTTCGGCATGCCCACCTGGTTGAGAACGAGATGGGGCGCCTTGTCATTTGGTCTCAGCTTGTGCAGCGCGTCGATCAGGTTCTTGGCGTTGCGCAAGTTGGCGAGATCGGGTGCTGCACAGATGACAACCTCGTCGACCGCGCCAAGCACCGAGCGCGTCCATTCCGTCCAGACATGCGGAACATCCAGCACCGCGACTGGCGCGCTGCGCTGAAGCACATCGATCACCGGCAAAAAGGCATGAGCATCGAAATCATAGGCGCGGTCCAGCATGGAGGGCGCCGCCAGCAAGGAAAGATGCTGCGAGCATTTGGTCAGCAAACGATCGAGGAACACCTCGTCCAGGCGTTCCGGCGCATAGACGGCTTCGGCGATTCCCTGCGCGGGATCCTGATCGAAGTCGATGTTTGCCGTGCCGTAGGGCAGATCGAGATCGGCCAGAATGGTTTCCGTGGAGAACAGGCTCGATATGCCGAAAGCGCAATTATGGGCGATGGTGGATGCGCCCACACCGCCTTTGGCACCGATGAAGGCAATGCTGCGTCCAAGCGGCTCGGCATCGGGATCAATAAAGATCCCCGCCATCGCGCTCATCAGATCAGCCATCTCCGTGGGCTGAACGATGTATTCGGATATGCCGTTGCGGATGAGTTCGCGATAGAGCCCGATATCGTTGTGATAGCCGACGATGATCACCTTCGTGCTCGGATCGCAGACGGCGGCAAGCGGTGCAAGCTCCGCCAACAAATTGCGCGGGTTCGCGCGCGTCTCGAGAATGATCAGATTGGGTGTCGGCGTCGAAGCGAACATGTTTGCCGCCGCAGCCGTGCTGCCGCTGGTAATGCGCAGACTTACCTTTGACATGCGGCGATCGTTGGCGCACTGGTCCATGACGCGCTGCAACTGCTCGCTTTCGCAGAACGCATGCACGGAAATACGCGGCAAGGGACGCACATTCTCGAGATTGCCCGAGCGCGGAGCTTCCTCAGCCTCTTCTGCAGTCGGTCCGATATCGTAATCGATGGCGTTCATGATTTCATCCTGTTCCGCCGAAGGGCAATTCCTGGGATCATTGGCCGGAGCCGCCTGATCCACCGAAGCCACCGAGAGTGGCGGTGCTCTTCGCCACCGTGCCGTTGCGATAGTTGTCGATGACCTTGCTACGTTGATCAGTATCGATCGGCGACACGGCACGGGGTGAGATCAAGTCCGTTGGATTGGCAACCTGTGCCGCCAGATTGTGTTGGCTTGCGCAGCCAAAATTATAGTAGTTCTGATTGTCGAAAGCGTTGTCCGAGAGATCATCGGGCCATTGACCGCAAGTGTTGGTAAGCGCTGTCGTGGCGGTGAAGCGCAGACGGATCGGAGCGGCGTCTCCGGAATCACCGGCAGGATAGTAACTGTCGACGATGCGGGCCGACGGGATGCCATTCGTGACCAATTCCCTTCGGATCTGCTGGCGCAGCGCCGCTGCCGCCGCCGAGTTCACCGATCCCCGAGGCGACAGGATCTCGACGGTGCCGCTCGCATGGGCGCGATAATCCTGCACGAAGCCGCGAACCGTGTCGCGCATTCCCGTCGTCAGACGACGGTCGCTGGCGGCCACCGGTATATCGAGGCTACGCTCTTTCTCCGTCAAGACGATCGGATGACGCTGGCGATAATCGTCGTTGATGGCGCTTGTCGTCATGCGATCCCGTGAGTCTGCACAGCCGCTGATGGCGGCGGCAGTCAGGAGGAGTGCAGGCGCGATCAAAGCCAATGCGGAAAGCCGGGAGCGGCCGATGCGAGGCGCGTTGCGTTCAAGGCTGGCCATCTTCTGATCCCTCGTCGGTCCGGTTGAAAAGGCACGCTTCATGGTCGGTGTCCCTGTCACTTGTAGATGAAGCCGACAGTGCCGTGGAAATCGGCATCGGCGACCGGCGGCCCGTCTTTACGACCGTAGATCTTGTTGACGCGATTCATGAAGAAGCCGCTGATATCGTTGCTCGGCGAATAATTGTCGTCGGGGCGTGCGAGCTGGCTGCGGGCGACCGGACGCACCAGATAGGGGGTAGCGATGATGACAAGCTCGGTCTCATCGCGCTGGAAGCTCTTCTGGCGGAACAGCGCACCCAAGATCGGGATCTTGGAGGCGCCGGGCGTGCCGTTGGTGGTCTGCTGAATGGTATCGCTCAAGAGACCAGCCAACGCGATCGACCCACCAGACGGCAACTCCACCGAGGTATCAGCTGCGCGTTGGTTGTAGGTTGCCGTGCCGGCGTTCGCGGTCCCAACCGGGTTGGAGACCTGGGTCTGCACATGCAGGGCGATCCGCCCTGCAGACAGTACGACCGGCGTGAAGGCCAAGCTGATACCATAGGTGAAGGGTGTGACCGTGACACTCCCGTCCTTGTTCGTGACAGCGTATAGCGTCTGACCGCCCGAATTGAAGGTCGCCGCCTGGCCGGAGATCGCCGTCAACGTTGGCTCGGCCAGCGTGCGGACAGCGCCAGCCTGCTCAAGAGCATTGAGATAAGTGCTGATATTGTATTTGCCGATGGCGGTTTTGAACAAGCTGGCAAGACCGCCGCCGCCAACTGCCGCAGTCCCGTCCGTGGCAGGGCTGCCGAGCTGCGCGACCGACAGGCCGGAAGAGTTGCTGACGAGATTGTCGAAGCCGATCTGCTTCAGCACGCTGCGCTTGATTTCGGCGACGGTCACCTTCAACGTAACCTGATCCTCGCCTTCGATCTGAAGCATGTTGACGATCTGCGAGGTTTGGCGTCCTTCCGCGAAGAGAGCGACGGAGCTATTTCCGCCCGTGCCAGAGGCTGTCTCGGTACGGGTCGTCGCTTCGCCGCCTTTGAGGAAAGCTTGAGCAAGCTGCTCTGCGCGCGTCGCATCCTGCGGCGTGCGCACCGTACCGGTCATGACGATATTGTCGGAAACAATCTCGACATTGATGTCGGAGTCCGGGATAAAGCGCTTGAGGTTGGCCTGTAGGCCGGCAATATCGCGCTCGATCTGGAGGTCGAGACTGACGATCTCCTTGCCGTCTGCGCCAAAGATGAAGATGTTGGTCTGGCCGACCGTTTTGCCGAACAGGTAGATGCGGCGCGAGGTACGTGTCACGGCGTCTGCCATCTTGGGGTCGGAAACCAGGATATCGTGGGCATCAGCGGGCAGATCGACCACCAGCGCCTTGTTGAGCCCGAGCTTCAAGGTGCGTTTCGTGCCAAGCCCCGCGATGGTGACAATGCTGTCGGAGCCGCCGGCAAACGCCGTTTGCGTGCGCAGGAAAGCCGGGATGCCCGCCAGCGGCAGTCCGCCAAAGGCAACGGAGAATGACAGAACTGCAGCGAGAGAAAGGCTGGCCGTCTTGCTTGTCTTGAACATCATCTCGCCCCTTCTCATTGTGCTTTCGGCCCCGTTGGGCCATCTGTCACGATCGCTCCCGACTTGATGACCTGGACAAGGCCGCCGCCATTGTCGCCGGCCAGGAGATAGTCGGCAGCCGTCGTATCAGGCTGCTGGGCGTCGGCGACGGAGCGCAATGCCAGCGTCAGCCGATCGGCCATCTGATGCGCTACGGCAAGAACCTTCGTCTGATCCGGCGTAAGCTCCAACGTCGCAGTCGCGCCGACCACGGCCTTGCTTCCATCCTGTTTCTCCTCGATCTGCTGATCGACCGCCAGGACGCGCACGTTGGAGAGAACCGTCTCGGTGACAAGCTGCTGTTGCGAGCCCTTGCGGACCATGATGACGTCGACACGGTCATTCGGAAGAATGAAACCTCCGGCGCCGGTGGCGACGGAAATCTCGGTCGCAACGGCACGCTTGCCCGACGGCAGCAGAGAGGAAAGAATGCGGCTATTAGAATCCGCGACCTTTTCCTCGCGAATCGGCTCGCCTTCGAAAATCGGCAGGCGGACGACCGCGCCGTTCAGATCCTTCAGGGCATCGGGGCGATCGCTCTGGGTGATGAGGCCCTTAACGATGCCGCTTTCCGGCCAGGCCAGCCAGTGGATCGAGTTTTCATTCAAGCGCGAGCCAACGGATAAATTGGCGCTTGCGACGAGCACATTGACCGTCGCTTCCTTCTCCACCACCGCCGCTATCTGCTGCGGCACGATATCGCGCTTGCCAGCCAGACGCATCGCCAGCAGGCCGGCCATACCAGCGGCGACAGCTGCGACTGCGAGGATCATTATGCGAGCGGGTTTCATGGACATTCCTTGGGGAACAGGATTCTTCGCCCCGTAGAATGACCGGCAATTGGTGTAATTATGGTTAATGGTAGGTTACATTTATTGTTACTTAACCATGATTACTTGATGTAAATTAGCTGATATTTATATGATGGCTAGGCCTATACTGGCTAATGTCCAGCTCAAAGGGCTCCGCCGGTCGCCGCGATCACCAGCGACGAAGATGGAAAGGCGAGGATGCCACCGATGGCGATCGCAATGCCGTAAGGGATTTTCTTGGCGACAGTCAAAGAGCTTGGGACCGGAATACCAATGGCCATGAGCATACTGGATTGTGACCGCAGCAAAACGATCAGAACCGTCACCACGCCACCGATAAACGCGACATAGACAAGGAATTCCGCGAGAGACGAATCAAAACCGAACCAAAGCGCGGCTGCGGCTAGGAGTTTCGCGTCGCCGCCGCCCATGACATTGAGCGCGAACAATGCAAAGCAGGCAAAAAAAACAATGCCCGCACCGACAAAATGCATTCCCATTTCTGCAATGGAAAGTCCGAAAACCGGCGCCAACACAAAAAACGATACTGCAAGCGCCAAGGATACCAGATTCGGGATCGTCATGGTCAGCAGATCGGAGATCGCTGCAATCGACAGACAAAGCGGGAATATCAACAATGTCGACGCTTCAAGCATTGAAGTTGCACCGTCTAATGCGGAAGTAATAATATCGAAAACCGCCCTTTAGTATCGAGCGGTTTTCGTGGCAAAACCCATCTAAGCAGATGTCGGGTTTACTTTGTGGCGTTAGAGGCAGTCGTCATCTTCGTCGAAATATTCTGGAAGGTGTTATTCAATGCACCGCCCAGCGTGGTCGCGCCGGTGATGATGGCGACCGAGATCAGAGCTGCGATCAGGCCGTATTCGATAGCGGTCGCACCCGACTCATCCTTCAGGAAGCGCGAAAAAAGCTTGGACATGAATTTACTCCACTCAATTTGTTGACAGCACGTCCGCCAACTGTTGCCGTTGATCGGATGAGTTGCACGGTAGCCGGGCGCCGTTTCCATCGCTTTAAAGAAAATGGTTAATCAAACATGAATATCTGAGTCAAAAAAGAATAGTTAACATATAGCTGACGTCTTCTTTGACTTTTTTAAAGAAAATCTTCAGAGAAATAGAAATTATTAGATGTATGAATATTAGCGCAATACGGAACTTGTCTTAAAGTAATGCATGATCAGCTAAAGTCCGCGAGCATAGAAGCTCCACATGGGACATTTGCACCATAATCGGGCTATAGGCACATACCTTAATCGTTCATTCACCATTCTTTCTCATTCTATCCGATAATTTCCTTCGCCCTATGCTTGATGAGGCCAACCCATGCTAATCGGCGGCAAAACCGCATTTCTTGCTGGCATCGTCGCCATGGCCGGCTTGATGCCGCAGCTTTCCCACGCAGCCGGAGAGCGCCTGCTTCGCGTCTATATGGACCACGCGCGCGTATTGAAGCTTGATCGCCCCGTCAGCAAAGTCATTGTCGGAAACGCCCAGGTCGCAGACGCAACCGTCGCGGACCCGAAGACTATCGTATTGACCGGCCGCGCTTTTGGGACGACGAACATCATCCTGCTCGATGCTGACGGCAACGCCATCGTCGACGAACAGATTCTGGTGTCGATCGACGAAGGCAATACGGTTCGCGTGTTCCGTCAGACGGATCGTGCAGTATTGTCCTGCACACCAAACTGCGAGCAGCATGCACAGCAGAACAACAGTACCCCAGGCGCCGCACCGGCTAGCCAGTAGCATCATCTTTTATTGCAAATATTCTAAATAACTACATAAGAATTACCTGCCGACCGACCATCTCATCTTCCTCTAAATATGAAGAGAGAAGAGCAACGGATTATCAAGAAAGCATCTTTAGTTTTCTCCGCGTGTAAATCACTGCGGATATTCAATGATATCGGACGACGATCTTTTCACGAACAGGGGCCCTGCGCGGCGGCATCGCTGGAGAGGCTTCCGTGCGCTTGTCCGCTCACGGGACGGCGCGGCAGCGATCGAATTCGCCCTGCTTGCCATTCCCTATTTCCTGATCGTCTTTGCAATCATCGAAACTTTCGTCGCCTTCACGGCCGAACAAGTCATATCGAATGCTGTCGACACGCTGTCTCGCCAGATAAGAACGGGTCAGATTACCAACGATCCCAATAAATCGTCCTACACGACTGATCAGATGTTCCGCACAGCATTCTGCAATCAAATCTCTGTGCTGATTACATGCCCAGCTACAGAACTAACGTCGGCAACAGCCTCCAGACTCTATCTCGATGTCGAAAGCTACACGAGCTTCGCCTCCATGCCGACGGCGATCCCTCGGCTTTCGTCGACCGACCCATATTCCGACATCAATACCAAGGGCTTTGCCTTCGCACCCGGAGGCGCGAAGACTTTGAACATGGTACGTGCTTACTATCGCTGGCAGGTCATCACCGATCTGCTGCGGCCCTACCTTTCCAATATCCGCCCGTCCGACGGTTCCATGCCGACGACCTATCTCATCGTCGCGACGGCCGCCTTCCAAAACGAGAACTATCCGTGAGCGGCCAACCAGACATGATCGATAAGGGCCGCGCACGCCAAGGCATCCTGCTGCGTTTTGCTCGCGATGAGCGTGGCGTCGGTGCGATCGAGTTTGCCATTCTTTTCCCGGTCTTGCTGCTGCTCTATCTCGGCGCGGTCCAGCTTACAATCGGCCTCAACGTTTCCAAGCGTGCCAGCCGCTCGGCCGGCTCAATCGCCGACATCATTTCCCAGCAACCAAGCGTCAGTAAATCGGTGCTGGCAGGCATGCCTTCGGTGGCCGCTGCAATTTTTGCGCCCTATGGCACAACGGGCCTGACGTTGAAGCTCACCGGCATCGCGATCGATGCCAATGGCAAAGCGACGGTGGCATGGTCCTGGGCGCAAGACGGGACGGCCCCCTATGTCGCAGGCAGCCTGGTTACCGTGCCCAACAATATGAACCAGGCAAGCACCTTTCTGGTCCGTAGCGAGCTTGCCATTCCCTATCAGCTGATCAATTTCGACACGAACTTCCTGCCGAACGGCAGCACCCAAATCACCATCAGCCGCCAATATTACTATCGCCAGCGCATTGGCTCGGCGATCAGCTGCAGCGATTGCTGACAAGCCGCGCTTGATCGACACTCGGTAGAACCTCAAAAACGGAAAATTGCCAAGTCGATGCCTCCGCTATATGGGTGACGTCCAGAGCATCCGACAGGAATTGCCGGGTGCGACGATCTCTATCGGGTGACCCATGGCGCGTGCTTTTCTTTTCGTTCTGGACTCCTTTGGCGTCGGCGGCGCCCCAGATGCTGCAAGCTATGGCGACGAAGGTGCCGATACGCTCGGCCATATTGCCGAATTCTGCGCAGCGGGTGCAGCAGATCGTGACGGACTGCGCCAGGGACCGCTCGTCCTGTCGAACATGTCCGGATTAGGCTTGCTCGAGATCGCCAAGGCTGCATCGGGCAGCTATCCGGCCGGCATGTCGCAGCCAGAGCGACTTTACGGCCTTTACGGCTGCGCCAGCGAGGTTTCGCGCGGCAAGGACACACCGTCGGGTCATTGGGAAATCGCCGGAACGCCCGTCATGTTCGACTGGGGTTACTTTCCAACCGAGGGCGACGCCTTCCCGCCGGAGCTGGTGAACGCCATCTCCGAAGCGGCTGACTTGCCGGGCATTCTCGGCAATTGCCACGCCTCCGGGACGGATATCATCGCCAGGTTCGGAGAAGAGCATATCCGCAGCGGCAAGCCGATCTGCTACACTTCGTCCGATTCCGTCTTCCAGATCGCCGCTCACGAGCAGCATTTCGGCCTCGATCGGCTGATCGCTCTCTGCAAGATCGTCCGCACCCTGCTCGATCCCTACAATATTGGCCGCGTCATTGCCCGCCCCTTTGTCGGCGAAACCGTGGCGACCTTCGAGCGGACCGGCAATCGCCGGGATTTCTCCGTCCTGCCGCCGGAACCAACCTTGCTCGACAGGCTGGTCAAAGCAGAGCGCACGGTGCACGCCGTCGGCAAGATCGGCGATATCTTCGCGCATCAGGGCATTTCCAAGGTTATCAAGGCCAATGGCAACATGGCGCTGATGGACGCGACATTGAAGGCCATGGACGAAGCTGACGATGGCGATCTGGTCTTTACCAATTTCGTCGATTTCGACATGCTCTACGGCCATCGCCGCGACGTGCCGGGCTATGCAGCAGCCCTCGAAGCGTTCGATGCGCGGCTGCCGGAGGTGCACAAGAAACTGAAAGCAGGCGACCTCGTTATATTGACGGCCGATCATGGTTGCGATCCGACGTGGCGCGGCACCGATCATACGCGCGAGCGAGTACCTGTCATGGCTTACGGACCGGGTATTCGTTCGCGCTCCATCGGCATCCGCCAGTCCTATGCCGACATCGGCGAGACGATAGCACGACATCTGGGAATTGCGGCGGGACCGCACGGGAGGAGTTTCCTTTGACATCGCATTTGAAGAAAGTGGAGCTGCATTGCCATCTGGAAGGCGCGGCCCCACCAGCACTGACGCTTGCTCAGGCACGGAAATACGGCGTCGAGACCAGCGCTTTCCTGAAGGACGGCACCTACCTCTGGAAGGATTTTGCAGAGTTCCTCGTCTGCTACGACAAGGTCTCGGAAGTCTATCGTACCGAGGAAGACTATGCGCTGCTAACGGAAACTTATCTGGAGGAGCTTGCCGGCATCGGCACGATCTATAGCGAGCTTATCGTTTCACCCGACCATGGCGACCGCATCGGCCTTGGCGCTGACGCCTATATGGCGGGCGTTTCAGCCGGCATCCATGCCGCCAAGGCAAAGACCGGCATCGAAGCGCGACTGATCGTGACCGGCGAGCGCCACTTCGGCCCGGACCGAGTGGTGAAGGCGGCGGAATATGCGGCCAAAAGTGACAATCCGTTGATCACCGGCTTCAACATGGCCGGCGAAGAGCGCATGGGTCGCGTAGCCGATTATGCCCGCGCCTTCGATATCGCCCGCGAGGCGGGTCTTGGTCTCACCATCCATGCCGGCGAGGTCTGCGGCGCATTTTCCGTCGCCGATGCCGTCGATCTGGTGCGGCCGCAGCGGATCGGCCATGGTGTGCGCGCCATCGAGGATATGGATCTCGTCAAGCGCCTTGCCGATCTCGGCACCGTGCTCGAAGTTTGTCCAGGCTCCAACATTGCGCTCAAGGTCTTTCCGGACTTCCAGACGCATCCGCTGCGCAAGCTGCGCGACGCTGGCGTGAAAGTGACGATCAGTTCCGACGATCCACCGTTCTTCCACACATCGCTGAAACGTGAATACGAGTTGGCGGCGTCAGAGTTCGGTTTCCGCGACGACGAGATCAACGCGATGACCCGCACGGCGATTGAAGCGGCTTTCGTGGACGAAGCGACACGCGCAGTATTGCTCGCAAAGCTGTAAAGTGAGGATTTTAGCCGCTGATTGGGGATGAAATCTCGAAAAGCGGCCTATTTTCTTGCACCGGAGACGATTTCCGTGAAAGAAACATCTTATATCACGGAATTATTGGAAGGCTGAAACTATGGACGGCGTCACTGTCATCGATCATCCGCTTGTGCAACACAAGCTCACAATCATGCGCAAGAAGGACACGTCGACAGGAAGCTTCCGCCGGTTGCTGCGCGAGATTTCGACGCTGCTCTGCTACGAAGTCACCCGCGACCTGGAACTGACGATCCAGACGATCGAGACACCGATGCAGCCGATGGACGCGCCGATCCTCGAAGGTAAGAAGCTGGTCTTCGCCTCGATCCTTCGCGCCGGCAACGGCCTGCTTGAAGGCATGCTCGATCTGGTGCCTTCTGCCCGCGTTTCGCATATCGGCGTCTACCGCGATCATGAAACGCTGCAGCCGGTCGAATATTACTTCAAGGCACCCGAGGATATTTCCGAGCGCCTGATCATCGTCGTCGATCCGATGCTGGCGACCGGCAATTCCTCGATTGCCGCCATCGACAAGCTGAAGGAGCGCGGCGCGCACAATATCCGCTTCCTTTGCCTGCTCGCAGCTCCGGAAGGGATCGCCAACTTCCGCAAGGCGCATCCGGACGTTCCGGTCTTCACCGCCGCAATCGACAGCCATCTCAACGAGCTGGGCTATATCGTGCCTGGCCTCGGCGATGCTGGCGACCGCATGTACGGCACGAAGTAAGTTTTTCCACTATACTCACCTTAAAGCCCGGCAGTATTCAACTGCCGGGCTTTTTATTGATTGCCTTAGCAGCATTTCAGCAAACTTGGCTTAGATATGGCACTGCCCACAGGAGGGGTTCTGCCGATGCTCGTTCGCGTTCTTGTCTTTGCCGGTATTATCGCAGCGGCCGCCACGCAGGTGCCGATGCTTGTCAACGGCTTTGGCGCCAACAACGAAAAGCCAGCGATGGTGGAAGCGGCTTCACTTGCTCCGCAGAAGGTCGAGGCTCCAGCATCCTATGGCAGCGTCTTGCTGCGTGCCGATGCAAACGGACATTACCAGGGCGATTTCACGATCAACGGCCGAGCCGTGCACGGGATGATCGATACCGGGGCAACCTATGTGGCGATCAACGAAAGCACCGCGCGCGGCCTCGGTTTCAGCAGCCTTGACCTCGACTACCGCTATACGGTCCAAACCGCAAACGGCCCATCCAAGGTGGCTCTCGTCAAGCTCAACCGCCTGGAAATCGGCAATATAAGAGTTCGCGATGTCGATGCCGTCGTATCGAAAGACGGCGCCTTGGCGACGTCGACCTTGATCGGCATGAGCTTTCTGAAAAAGCTGAACTCCTACGGCGTCCAGAACGGCACGATGCAACTGAAGCAGTAAAGCTGCCAAATCAGATCCGGCTGACGATGACGGGCGGCAGATCGGGCGCAGCTTCAACGATGCGATAGTTGGCCGACAAGTCGGTCACCGCCTTCTCAGCGCTTGCCTCGTCGGCGGCGTGTACCGTGGCGATGCGGTCGCCCTTGCTGATCCATGAGCCGAGCGGCAGAATATCGCTGAAACCGACACGGTGATCGATGTTGTCCTGCGGACGACGGCGGCCGCCACCGAGATCGATCACGCTCATGCCGATTGCGCGTGCATCGCAGGCGCCGAGCCAGCCATCTGCCACAGCAAGAACGGGCTTTTGCACCGGCGCACCGACCAGATAGCGATCGGGATTTTCAAGCAGATCGGCCGGGCCGCCCAAGCCATGCACCATGCGGCCGAAAATCTCGGCCGCCTTGCCTGATGCCAGCGCATCGCGCGCCCTTCCCTCGGCTTCGTCAGCACTGGCAGCAACGCCTGCTTGGAGCAACATTTCCGATGCGAAGGCGAGGACAACGACCTCAAGCCGCGTGCCTGACTTGCTCCCTTTCAGGAAATCCAGGCAGTTGCGAAGCTCGACCACATTGCCTGCGGCATCGGCCAGCGGCTGGTTCATGTCGGTGATCAGGGCCGAAGTCCTGACCCCTGCACCGTTTGCCACCTCCACCAGCGAGCGCGCCAGTGTCTCTGCCTCTTCCTGAGAAGTCATGAAGGCGCCGCTGCCGATCTTGACGTCGAGCACCAGCGTTTCCAATCCGGCCGCCAGTTTCTTCGACAGGATGGAGGCAGTGATCAACGGCACGGAATCGACGGTCGCGGTGACGTCGCGCACGGCATAGAGCTTGCCGTCGGCAGGCGCCAGGGCGCCGGTCTGGCCGATGATGGCACAGCCCACCTCATCGACCACCTTGCGGAAGCGAGCCGCATCCGGCGTGATGCCGTAGCCGGGAATGGATTCCAGCTTATCCAGCGTGCCGCCAGTGTGGCCGAGGCCACGGCCGGAGATCATCGGCACCGCAAGACCGCAGGCGGCGGCGATTGGTGCCAGCATCAGCGAGACGCTGTCGCCGACGCCGCCCGTCGAATGCTTGTCGGCGATCGGTCTTCCGATCCCTTCCCAGGAAAGCGTATCGCCGGAGCGGGCCATAGCGAGTGTCAAAGCCACGGTCTCGTCGCGGGTCATGCCGCGAAACCAGACGGCCATGGCGAAGGCGCCGATCTGGCTTTCTGCCAGCTCTTCACGACCTAATGCGCCGATAAACGCATCGATATCGGCGGCCGAAAGCTTGGCGCCGTTACGCTTCAGCCGGATGATTTCCTGCGGGATCATGGATCAATAGCCCGAAGACGCCGTCTTGGACTCTCCGCCCGCCAGCACATTCGAGATATCGTCGAGCAGGCTCGACGCGCCGAAGCGGAAGGTCGAAGGCATGGCCCAATCGGGCGCCATGATGGTTTCGGCCAGGCTGAGGTAAAGAGCGGCATCGGCAACCGAGCCGATGCCACCAGCCGGCTTGAAGCCAACCTTACGACCGCTGGCGCGGATCGCCCGCAACATGATGTCGGCAGCCTCGAGCGTCGCATTGACGGCGACCTTGCCGGTGGAGGTCTTGATGAAATCGGAGCCCGCATCGATCGCAAGTTCCGAAGCGCGCTGGATCAGCGCCGCATCCTTGATTTCACCAGTTTCCAGAATAGTCTTCAGGATGACCGGTCCCTTGCACTCCGCCTTGATAGCGGTCACCATATCGGTGACGGCCTGCTCGTTACCGGCCAGAAATGCGCGATAGGGGATGACCAGATCGATTTCGTCAGCGCCGTCGGCAATGGCCTCTCGGGCTTCGGCCGCAACGTCGGCGATTTCCATATCACCGGCCGGAAAATTCACCACGGTCGCGATCTTCACGGCATGATCGGTGCCAAGGATACCGCGAGCCTGCGCGACGAAACGCGGCCAGATACAAATGGCGGCGGTATTGCCATAGGGCGACTGCGCACGGGCGCAGAGCGTTTCGATCTGTGCTGGCGTGCAATCATCCTTGAGATTGGTCAGATCGAGAAGGGAAAGCGCAACGGCCGCCGTTTCTCTCAGGGAATGGCTTGTCATTGTGGATCTCCTTCGTCTGCAATCATTTCTTTCAGAATGGCAGCAAGGCGCGCGCCGCCGACCGGAGCCATGTCTTTCGTCTCGTCATGCGAGAGCTCGCCGCCGGTCATGCCAGCACCATAGTTAGTGATGACGGAGGCGGCGGCAACCCTCAGACCGAAAAGACGTGCCAGAATGACTTCTGGTACCGTCGACATGCCGACGGCATCGGCACCCAGGATGCGAGCCATGCGGATTTCTGCAGGCGTTTCGAAGCTCGGCCCTGAGAACCACATATAGACACCGTGTGACAGCTTGATCTCAGCTTTTTCAGCGGCCTTGCGCATGCGCATAATCAGGTCGATGTCATAGGCGCTGGTCATGCCGACGAAACGCTTGTCGCTTTCCTCGCCGATCAGCGGGTTCATGCCGGAATAATTGATGTGGTCGGTAATCTGCATCACCGATCCGGGCGGCATCTCCTCGCGTAGCGACCCCGCGGAATTGGTCAGGATCAGCGTGTCGACACCGAGAGCCTTCAATGTCTCGATCGGCGTGCGCATCGCGTTCGCATCGCCCTGCTCGTAATAGTGCACTCGGCCAGACAGCATGATGACCGGGACATCGCCGAGCTTGCCTGCGACCAACGTCCCGGCATGGCCGGAAACGGCGCTCACCGGGAAGCCAGGCAGATCGGCATAGGGAATGCGCAATGCATCCGCGACCTGATCGACCAGGGTGCCGAGACCGGAACCGAGGATGATGCCGTAGCGCGGCTTCAGCTCGCCGAGCTTCTCGGTAAGGATGTCCACCGCTGTGCTCATCCCAATATCTCGGTTTCAAAGCTGAAGGGCAACATCTCTTCCATGGTCATGGTCTTCTTCACCCCGGTTTCGTCGCAAAGATAGATGCGCGTTTCCTTACTGGCAAACTCGGCGATCTTCTGCCGGCAGCCGCCACAGGGTGGGCAGAGCGGCAGCTTTTCCGCGATGACGGCCATTTCGACGATCTTCTTGGCGCCGGCCATGATCATATGGCTGATTGCCGTGGGTTCGGCGCACCAGCCCTGCGGGAAGGACAGGTTCTCGATATTGGCGCCGGCATAGATCTTGCCGTCCTCGGCGCGGATGGCCGCGCCGACGGGAAATTTCGAATAGGGAGCATGGGCGAACGCCATCGCCCCGCGCGCGGCTTCGAACAGATCGTGCGACATGGACTAGCGCTCCTTGGTATAGGGTACGCCACCGGCCTTCGGAGGCTTGGCGACACCGATAAAGCCTGCAAGCAGGATGCAGGTGAGGATATAGGGCAGCGCCTGGAAAATCTGTACCGGCACCTCGCCCATACCCGGAATCGTCTTTCCCTGCATGAAGTTGGCGAAGGCGTCGAGGAAGCCGAACAGCAGGCAGGTGAACATGACCGGCACCGGCTTCCATTTGGCGAAGATCAGCGCGGCAAGCGCGATATAGCCCTTGCCAGCCGACATGTTGTTGATGAAGGCAGCCGACTGGGCGATGGCGAGATAGGTGCCGGAGAAGCCGCAGAGAATGCCGGCAACGATCAGTGAGCGATAGCGCAGCCATTCGACCGAGATGCCGGCGGTATCAACGGCGCCGGGATTTTCACCAACGGCGCGCAGCCGCAGGCCGAAGCGGGTGCGATAAAGGATCCACCAGGAAATCGGCACGGCAATGAAGGCCAGATAGGTCAGGATATTGTTGCCGGAGATGACGTTGGCATAAAGCGGCCCAATGATCGGCACGCCGCGGATCGCATCGACACCCGGCAAGGTAATTGCGGAAAAGCGCGCAGTCCCCGGCAGCGTCGGCGTACGGCCGCCCTGCCCGAACCAGGCCTGACCGAGGACGATGGTCAAGCCGGCCATCAGGAAGTTGATGGCAACGCCCGAAACGATCTGATTGCCGCGATTGGTAATCGAGGCGAAGCCATGCAGCAGGCCGACAAGGACCGAAACGACGATGCCGGCGCCGAGGCCCGCCCACGGCGAGCCGCTGATTGCGGCAACGCAGGCTGCCGCGAAGGCGGAGGCCAGCATCTTGCCTTCGAGACCGATGTCGAAGATGCCGGCCCGCTCGGAAAACAGGCCCGCCAGCGCGGTGAAGATCAGCGGAATCGACAGGCGGATGGTCGAGCCAAGTATGCTGATGAGGAGATCATAATATTCCATTGTCCGATCCTCACGTCCTGGCGAATGTATGGTAGATGCGCACAAGCGCGGGTCGGAACATATATTCAAGCGCGCCGGCAAACAGGATGACGAGACCCTGGATCACCACGATCATATCGCGCGTGATGTTGGGCATATCGAAGGAAAGCGCATCGCCGCCCTGATAGAGGACGCCGAACAGGATCGCCGCGAGGATGATTCCGAAGGGATGATTGCGCCCCATCAGCGATACGGCGATGCCGACGAAGCCGGCGCCAAGGACGAACTCGACCTGGAGGCGGGCCGACGAGCCCATGACCGGATTAAGCGCCATCATACCGGCGAGACCACCCGAGATCAGCATCGCGATGACGACGGTGCGGGCATAGGGAATGCCGGCATAGACGGCAGCCGACGGGCTGAGGCCCAGCGTGCGCATTTCGTAACCGAGCTTGGTGCGCCACACCAGCACCCAGACGAGGACGCACATCACCAGCGCAATCAGGAAGGACACATTGAGCGGCGCCGCACCGATGGTCGAGCCGAACATATCCATCAGCCAGCCGAGCTTCGGCAGCTGACCGCCCGTCAGGAAGGTCCTGGTCTCAGGCGCCATCTTGCCCGGCACGATCAGCACGTGCACCAGCAGGAAGTTCATCATCGCCGATGCGATAAAATTGAACATGATCGTCGTGATGACGACGTGACTGCCGCGCTTGGCTTGCAGCCAGGCGGGGATGAAGGCCCAGAGTGCTCCGAAAATCGCAGCGCCGATGATCGCAAACGGCATCGTCACATACCAGGGCACGTAATTGTCGAGCGTCAGCGCCACAAGCGCACAGCCGAGACCGCCGACATAAGCCTGACCTTCCGAGCCGATGTTGAACAGGCCTGCATGGATGGCGACGGCAACCGAGAGGCCGGTGAAGATGAAGCTCGTAGCGTAGTATAGTGTAAAGCCGATACCTTCGCCGCTGCCGAGTGCACCCTGCAATAGCAGGACGAGCGCGTCGAGCGGGCTCTCACCGATGAACCAGACCACAAGGCCTGAGATCAGGAAGGCAACGAGCAGATTGAGAATGGGGATCAGACCGTAGTTGATCCAATTGGGGAGCGGAACGGAAGCCGTGCTCATAAGCGCCTCACGCGGCAATGCCGGCCATCATCAGGCCGAGTGTTTGTTCACCGGCCTCGGCCGACTTTTCACCGACGATATGGCCGGCGAACATGACGAGGATACGGTCTGAAAGCGCACGGATCTCGTCCAGCTCCACTGAAACCAGCAGGATAGCCTTGCCGGCGTCGCGCATCTCGATGATGCGTCGATGGATGAATTCGATGGCGCCGATGTCGACGCCGCGCGTCGGCTGGCCGATCAGCAAAGCCTTCGGATCGCGCTCGATTTCGCGAGCGACGACGATCTTCTGCTGATTGCCGCCGGAGAAATTGGCTGTCTTCAGCCGCGCATTCGGCGGGCGGATATCGTATTTCTCGATCTTCTCGATGGCATCCTTGCGCATGGCATCGAGATCGAGCATCCCGCCACGCCCGTATTTGCGGTCGCGGTGATAGCCGAGCATCGAGTTCTCGTATTCCTCGAATTTGAGGACGAGGCCCATGTGATGGCGATCTTCCGGGATATGGGCAAGACCGAGGTCGCGGAGTGCGGCCGGATCGGCGTTGCCGATCGGCTTGCCGTGCAGAAGGATTTCTCCGGATGCCGGCTTGCGGATACCGGCGATGGCTTCCAGCAATTCGGACTGGCCGTTGCCAGCAACGCCGGCAATGCCGACGATCTCACCGGCACGAACGTCGAACGAGACGTTGTCGACCATGGTCACACCACGGCCGTCCTTGACGGTAAGATTGCGCACGGACAGCAGGACTTCGCCTGGATTGGGGGCGCCCTTTTCCACGCGCAACAGCACGCGGCGGCCAACCATCAATTCGGCAAGCTCCTCGACGGTGGTTTCCGCCGTCTTGCGGGTCGCAACCATCTCGCCCCGGCGCATGACGGAAACCGTATCGGTGATTGCCATGATTTCGCGCAGCTTGTGGGTGATGAGGATGATCGTCTTGCCCTGGTCGCGCAGCACGCGGAGAATGCGGAACAGATTGTCGGCTTCCGCGGGCGTCAGAACACCGGTAGGTTCATCGAGAATGAGAATCTCGGCACCGCGATACATAGCCTTCAGGATTTCAACACGCTGTTGCTGGCCGACGGGAAGCTCCTCGATCAGCGCGTCCGGATCGACCTCGAGGCCGTAGTCCTTCTCCAACCGCTTGAGTTCCGCGCGCGTGGCGGCGACGCCCTTGGCGAGCAGCGCGCCACCTTCGGCGCCGAGCATCACATTTTCAAGGACGGTGAAATTGTCGACCAGCATGAAGTGCTGGTGCACCATGCCGATGCCGGCCGATATCGCCGTCTGGCTGTCTCGAATGGCGATCGGATTGCCGTTGATGCGGATTTCGCCGCTATCGGCCTGATAGAATCCGTAGATGATCGACATGAGAGTCGATTTCCCGGCACCGTTTTCGCCGATGATCCCGTGGATCGAGCCTTTGGCAACGGTCAGGTTGATATCTTTATTGGCGTGGACAGCACCGAACTTCTTGTCGATGCCCACGAGCTCGATGGCAGGTGATTGGCTCACTATAGCAGGCTCCAGAAACCAGATTCCGGATAAGAAAAGGGCGTATGACGGTTTGCTTCGTCATACGCCCTTGTTTCATATCAGTTCTTCGGGCAGGCGTTGTCGGTCAGATAGTCGTGGACCTTGACGGTGCCAGCGATGATATCGGCCCGCGCCTTGTCGACGGCAGCCTGCATGTCCGCGGTAACGAGCGGCTTGTTGTTGTCGTCCATGGCGACGGTGACGCCATCTTCCTTCAGGCCGAGGTTCTGGATGCCAGCCGTGAACTTGCCGTTCTTGGCGTCGCTGAAGGCGTTGTAAACGGCGAGGTCGACGCGCTTGACGACGGAAGTCAGAACCGAACCCGGATGCAGGTAGTTCTGATTGCTATCGACGCCGATCGAGAGCTTCTTGTTGTCGGCGGCGGTCTGCAGGACGCCGAGGCCGGTTGCGCCAGCAGCTGCGTAAACGACGTCAGCGCCCTGGTCGATCTGGTTCTTGGTGAGTTCGCCGCCGCGAACCGGGTCGTTCCAGGCAGCACCGGTCGTGCCGGTCATGTTCTGAAAGACTTCGATCTTCGGATTGGTGGCGCGTGCGCCGAGTTCATAGCCGCACTCGAACTTGCGGATCAGCGGAATGTCCATACCGCCGACGAAGCCGACCTTGCCGGTCTTCGATGCGATGGCCGCCATGACGCCGGCGAGGTAGGAGCCTTCGTTTTCCTTGAACTTGACCGAGCGAACGTTCGGCAGGTCGAGGCTGTCGTCGATCAGCACGAATTCGGTCTTCGGATATTCAGCAGCAACCTTCTGGAGAGCCGATGTCCAGGCGAACGAAACGGCGATAACCGGATTGAAACCCTTGCTGGCGAAGTTGCGGAGCGCCTGCTCACCCTGGGTGTCGCCCGTCGGCTCGAAGTCGCGGTAAGCGATGCCGGTTTCCTTCTTGAACTTTTCAGCGCCATTGTAGGCTGCTTCGTTGAAGGACTTGTCGAACTTGCCGCCTGTACCGTAGACGATCGCCGGCTTGATGTCGGCCGCAAGCGCCGTCGCCGACATGGCAGCCAAGGCGAAAAGGGTCAGAAGGGATTTTTTCATGAGTCGCAGCCCTGTTGTTGCTATCTTGTTGGGTCCTCCCGCAAGCCCATTGTTCGGGCATGTCTGCGGAACCGCCAGCCTCCCCCGAGGCCAAGCTGGCGCGCATCCTTGCATGGCTGCACGAAAAATTCACGAGAAATTTTTCAGTTGGTAAAGATTTGTGGGAATTGCTGAAAACCTGCTCAAGGTAGCCGTTTTTTAAACAATTTCGCCTTCAAACTGCAATTTAATCGATCAAAACGGCAGCTATCCGATAGTCTGCAACCAAGGGTCAAACCCTTTTCGACACTCTCGCAGCCCCTTTGAGACATGCGTTAGCATTAACCCAAATTCCCGGAATGGGGCAGGGTAAAAAGCGGTCGACAGTCAGCTCAGACGCCAAGCCGCCCTGCTGCCGCCGGCCGCTTGTAGGCGACCATCCATAGCAGCAAGGAGAGGATCAGGAAGACCGCGAATGCCGGCTGAAACAGCAGCCACTGCATCGCCATGTCATAGAAGCGCGGATGAACATAATAGGCGATCGCGGAGCGTACCGTCGCCAGCGATGATGGGCTGACATCATTCCAGGCATCCCCCATCGGGGTCAGCACCACCGCCGAAGAGGCGACCGACTGAATGGAATCGATGGTTCCGGCGATAACCGCAACCACCAGCGCGACGAGGCTGGCAAAACGCAACAGGAAACGCATCACTCCCTCCGGATACTCACTACTTACGGCCCCCAAAAGGGCCAATCCGTCTATCGCCGCTTCATCTATATCCATAGATAAGTTGGCCGCAAAATAAGCGCAATGGGGGCCAGATACAGAGTTTTGCGACGATAAGTCAAAAATCTGTCAGATTCGGGTTGATTGCTTGGAATTCATCGGTATATATCGCGCCGTTCCGACGATTTGCGCCCCGAGCGGGTGCGAAACGCCTAAGAAGGACAGGTGGCCGAGTGGTTTAAGGCGCACGCCTGGAACGCGTGTGTGCGTGAAAGCGTACCGTGGGTTCGAATCCCACCTTGTCCGCCATATGGCACTGATTTCAATTCAAAAACTGAAGCTCTCGCGAGATTGCCTTTGTGGCATCGGCGCATCTACTGCGTGGAAGAGCAAAATCCGGCAAGCGCTTTGCAGAAACGAAGAGACCGCTACCGGCCTTGCGGAAATCCGATAGCAGTCCCTATGAGCTAGCGTGTCGCGATGCACCCGACAGACAAACTCCATCTTCAGGCGCCGAGCCGCGGGCGAACGATAGGGCGGAACAATTCCACCTTGCCGCCCGCCCCTCCATCAAAGTGGCTTGCATAGCCGGAAACGGGCTTGCCTCACGATATCCTCACTTCGCCTCCGCGATGCGCGCGACCCTTCGCGTCGGGGCCTCGGAGTAGCGGGCATCCATGGGCGACAGGCCACCTGGATTGGGTTGCGTGAAGATGCCATAGAGCTCGGGGCGGCGACCCCTGATCCAGCGTTGGCCCGTGCACTTGTCCAGCAGCGAAAGATCCAGCTCGGTGCTGACGATCGCGTCGGCAGCTTCCCAGGTCTCCGCCAGGATCCGCCCATAGGGATCGAGGATCATGGCATTCCCCGTCCGTACCTCATCTTCGTCCTGGCCGATGCCATTGCTGAAGATAAGGAACATCCCATTGTCGTGCGCACGTGACGGCAGCCAGCGCATGAACCATTCGCGGCCGTTCGGCCCGCGAATTTCATCCTCGATGGCCTGCGGATCTTCATGACGACGGACCCATTTTTCCACCGGGATTCGCTTCATACCGTGCGGGCTGACCGATTGGCCGCCACCGGCCTGATGCGGCGCGATCAGAAGCTCCGCGCCGAGCAAGGCCGTCGCACGGGCGTTTTCGATGAGATTATTGTCCCAGCAGATGAGGATGCCGACGCGGATGTCCCATGGCGTATCGAAGACAGTGTAATGGTCGCCGCTCGATATGGCGCGATGCTCCCAGGCATGTAGTTTGCGGTGGCAGTGGATTTGTCCGTCGGGCAGACACATCGCATAGGAATTGTAGACTGCACCATCGTCGCCAAGCTCCAGGAAGCCGGCACCGATCCCGATGCCGAGTTCTCGCGCCAGGCCGGCGACATAAGAGATCGACGGGCCGGATAGCGGCTCGGCGAGCGCACGGATGGCCTCGGCATCGAGCTTGGGAACATGCCAATAGCCGCAGATGCACATCTCCGGAAAGACCACCAGCTTGCTGCCGTCGCCGGCCGCTTGCCGCGCAAGCGTGGTCACTCGGTCGAGATTATAGGCCTTGTCGCTCGCCCGGTGCTGAAACTGGACGGAAGATACTTTCAACATGATCGTCTTTGCTCCTGATGTCTTATGTCTGAGAGCAATTTGACCATAGAGCTTTCATTCCGTAAAATGAGATCTTCGATGCATTTAAGTCGTAAATCGAATGGATCTCAAGTTACTCCGCTCCTTCGTTCTCCTCGCCGAAGCCGGCCATTACGGCAAGGCAGCCGACAAGCTATTCGTGACGCAATCGACGTTGACCAAACAAATCCAGACTTTGGAAGCAACGGTCGGCGGGGAGTTGTTCGAGCGCGGGCGACACGGCGCAAGGCTGACGGTGCTCGGCAAACTGCTCAAGAAGGAAGCGCACAAGCTGCTGCGATTGAGCGATGAGGTGGACGCCAGGATGCGCCGCGCCAATGCGGGTCTGGCTGGCCTCCTCGATATTGCATTCGGTATTTCGACACTTATCCTCGCCCCCCGGCTGATTGCCGACTTCAGGGTGGGGACGCCCGACTGCCAGATCATGCTCGACGACCTGCCCTCAAGCGAACAGCATCAGCGTCTGCTCGACGGACGGCTCGATGCCGGCTTTTGCCGTGCGCCCGAAGAGGCAGAGGGGCTATCCTTCATGCCGCTGCTTGAGGAGCGACTGGCGCTTGTGCTGCCACTTGCCATGGATGAACCACCCTTGAGTCGGCTATCGGCACTCAACGATCTTGGCTTCGTTGCACTATCGCCGGGTCGGGGATCGGGGTTGGACGCGCAGATCGTGCGGTGGTGCGCGACATCACACTTCGAGCCGCGCATCATTCAATATGCCGAGGATATCCTGACCGTTCATGCCGTTGTCGCGGCCGGGCTTGGGGCGGCATTCCTTCCCTTGCAGGGTGTGGAAGCCTTGGGTGGGCGGACGCGCCAATTTCAGCTGTCCGGCCCGGAGTCTCGCTGGCCGGTTGGCCTGTGCTGGCGCAGCGACGACAAAAACCCGCTGCTGTTGCGATTCATCGATCATATTGCGCGCCAGGCCTCGCTGGATGCAAGGCCTGGCAAATCTTAGCGGCGTCCGCGCCTGGGCCAATCAGAATGGCCAAGCCAGATGATTGGCTATTGATCTTCTCGGATAAGTTACTCTTAGCGGGACTCCGAAATGAATAGCGTCACGCGCCAGCTAGCCGCAATTCGGCGAGATCGGCGAGCAGCTTCGGGCCGGTCGGCTCCCAGCCCAGCTTTTGCCGCGTCTTGGCGCTGGAGGCCGGCATGTCGTGACCGGCAAACAGCGCGAGCCAGCCGAAATAATTCCCGGCTTCTTCCTTGTCGACGGATTTGACCGGCAGATTCAGGCGCCGACCGATGGTCTCGGCGATATCGCGCATCGGAACGCCCTCTTCGGCAACCGCGTGATATCTGGCGCCCGGTTCGGCTCGTTCGACAACGAGGCGATAGAGCCGCGCGACATCGGAAAAATGTGCAGCCGGCCAGCGGCTAAGCCCGTCTCCGACATAGGCGCAGACACCCTTTTGCCGGAATATCTCAATCAACGGCGTAATGAGCCCCTGGCTGACCGGATCATGCACCTGCGGCAATCGTACAACCGAGACGTTGACGCCGATCTCGCTGGCGAGGATCGCCGCCTCCTCGGAAGCTGCTCGAGGATGCCGGTCGGAGCCGACGATCGCATTGTCTTCCTTGGCGGGTTCGCCCGGCACGGTGTTGGCGATCGGCGTTCCCGAGGTAATGACAAGCGGCCGTGCGGACCCTGCGAGCGCCATGGCAAGCGTTGCGATGACGCGGCGGTCATCCTCGCAATTTTCGGCAAATCTCGAGAAGTCGTGATTGAAGGCGAGATGGATGACACCATCGGACTGAGAGGCGCCGCTCTTGAGAACGTCCATGTCCTCAAGCGTTCCGTGAAGAACCTCGGCACCGGCGGCAGCAAGCGCCGCCGCCTTTTCCTGGGACCGGCAAAGACCGAGCACCTGATGCCCGGCCGCAATCAACTCTCTGACGACATTCGAACCGATGTTTCCGGTGGCGCCAGTCACGAATACACGCATGAACAAGTCTCCTTTTTCGTTGGAGACAAATCTGAGCGCATCGTTTATTCTGGTAAAGTAGTGACCTTATCATAGTAGAAGCACTAACAGGATGACCGATCTGCTCGACACAGAGAACCCGCTCGGAACCTATCTGCGGGACCGGCGGGCCAAACTCGACCCTTCTGCCCTCGGCTTTGCTTCGGAGCGGCGGCGGACGCCCGGACTGCGGCGTGAGGAAGTGGCGCAGCGCGCCAATATCAGTCCGACATGGTACACATGGCTGGAACAAGGCCGCGGCGGCGCGCCCTCTGCCGACGTGCTGGACCGGATCGCCCGCGCGCTGATGCTGACGGAGGTGGAGCGGGAGCATCTGTTCCTGCTCGGCCTCGGCCGTCCGCCCGAGGCGCATTATCGCCGGAACGATAGCGTGACGCCGCGGCTGCAGCGCGTGCTCGATGTTCTAGAGCCCTGCCCGGCCCTTATCAGAACCGCCACCTGGGACGTTATCGCCTGGAATCAGGCGTCGAGAGTCATGCTGGTCGATTACGAATCCCTGCCGCCGGACGAGCGCAATATCCTGCGCTTCATTTTCCTCGATCCACGCGCCCGCGCCGCTCAGTATGACTGGGAAAGCGTAGCCCGCTTCACCCTCGGCGCATTCCGCATCGACTCCGCCCGTGCGGGCGCCGCGACCCAGATCGAGCCTTTCGTCGCCGAAATGTGCCGCCTGAGCCCCGAATTCAGAGCCATGTGGCGGGATAACGATGTTCCCGGCACGCACACCGAGGCCGTCAAGCACATACGGCATCCAGTTCTCGGCCCGCTCTCGTTCGAATACTCAGCCTTTTCGGTCGATGGACGAACGGATCTCAGCATGATCGTCTACAATCCGGCGACGCCGGAGGACGCCGAACGGATCAGATCGCTGCTTTCAGCTCCCACTTCGGATTCCGCCGTCTCCGGAGGACCTTGGCACGCCTTGAGATCCTGACGGTTTTTGTTGTTACAGGAGGGAGGGAATTGCAAAGGAGCGACAACGGGGGAAGTCGATCTTTATGAACACCGCAAGCGACGCCCGTTTCTGGGATCGAGCCTCACGCAACTACGCCAAGGGCGCGATTGCGGATCAGGCGGCATATGAGCGGACACTCGACCGCACCCGCGCCCTGCTGAACGCGGACGACAAAGTGCTGGAACTCGGCTGCGGCACCGGTACAACGGCGCTCAAGCTTGCGGGCGGCGTTCGAGAGTATCTTGCGACGGATATCTCCACAGAGATGATCGCAATCGCCAATGAACGATATGCCGACAAGCCGATACCGGCCCTTGCCTTCCAGGTCGCGACCACTGAGACGATCGCGCCCGGCCCGGAGCAGTTCAACGCCATCCTTGGATTCAACTATCTGCATCTGGTCCGTGATCTCCCTGGCACGCTTCATCACATTCACGGCTTGCTCGCCAAGGGAGGCCTGTTCATCTCCAAGACCCCTTGCGTCGGAGAGATGAACCCGCTCATTCGGCTGGCGCTGCTGCCGGCGATGCGCGCGATCGGCAAGGCACCCTATGCTGGTGTCTTCCGGAGATCGGAATTGGCGCAGCACATATCCGCGAGGGGATTCGACATACTCGCCACGGAAAACCATGCCACGAAGGGAGACGACAAACGTCCTTACATCGTGGCACGCAAGAGCTAAGGGCGGACCGGGCCCGGGCCTCGCATCTTTCGATTGACGCCGACGGCATGTCTGCCGTAAACGTCATCTGTCGAAAATGGCTGGCTTGGTCTCGGTAGGCCCAGGCCCTTCTCCTTGGCGAGAAGCTCTATTCCACGCTTAGCGTGAGATACCCCGACGGTCCCTGCGCCTCGTGCGCGTTCTGGGTCTGTTGGGTAGCCATCTGACGATGCTCCTTCAGCAGGCCTTTCTCGAAGGAGTAGTTTCATGTCTGCCATCGATAAATCCCAGCCCATCCTTGTCTATCTCGCCGCTGGCGTACAGGGCGGCGCCGTCGTTCGCGCCGCACTTCGCCGGGGCTTCAAGGTCAGGGCGCTTGTCCGGGATCGCAAGCGCGTCCCGGCGCTCTCGGCCATTGGCGTCGAACTTGCCGAAGGCGATCTTCGCGATCCCGCCTCGCTGCGCGCCGCCGGCGCCGGTATCGCCCATGCCGTGCTGCAAATTCCCATCGGATCGCAGGAGGAAATGCGCATCCAGGCGGAGAATGCGGTATCGGCTGCGATCGCATGCGGTCTGAAATCCGTTGTTCTGAAGCTGGCAAGCGCCAGTCGTCCCGCACCTTGCGGGGAACCGAGCTTCGTCGCCAATGCGATGATCGAGGATATTGTGCGCCGATCGGGCCTGCACTTCACCATCGTGCGGCCTACCATGTATCTCGACAATCTGCTGAAGCCCTCCGCCCGGAAAGATATCGTCGAAGAGGGTGTTTTCGCGCCACCGATTGCCGAATCCCAGCGCATCGCCTGGACTTCGGTCGACGATTGCGCCCGCGCGGCCATGGCCTTGCTCGCCCATGGTGTCCAATCCGGTGATCACCGCATTGCCGGGCCGGAAAGCGTGACAGGCGAGGAGCTCGTCGCGCGGATGAGCCTATGGCTGGGACGCCAAGTTGCCTATCGCGCCCAGCCGCTCGATGACTTCGAGAGGGATGTGGATGCCGCAATGGGGCCGGGAACGGGGCGGCGTGTCGCTTCGAAGTTCCGCTTCTTCGCCTCCAATCCTGAGGAGGCGAATGCGATATTGTCGCAACCGTTCGAACCGGAACCGGATCTCAAGGATTTCCGGCCGACAAGCATCGACGAATGGGTTCGCCAGCATCGGGCAGCATTCTTTGAGGGCAGCACGGCAAGCGCGAATGCTTCTGGGGCAACTCCAGGAAAAGTGCGCAGCAGCTTCCCGTCCGAAGTACAGGAAGAACTAGGCGGATAGGCCGTGCTCACGCTTTGAGGGATGTGCAAACGCCCCGGCGCATCATGCGGGATTGCGCTGCCCCATCAATCCCGTGTGGCCACCATCGGCAAAGAGCTTTCCCCACGGGCGCGTGCGTCAGTCGTAATAGGCTGGCGCATGCCGGAATTGTGGCCAGGCGTCGGGATCGTGACCCGTGACGATCATGGCGCCTGACTGCTCGGCCAACATGCGGAGCTTTTGCACCGAACGTACCGTCTCCACCGTGGACGTGAGGAAGCCGGGAAGGGCCTTCTCATTCCAGTGATCCAGCGTGTAGGCGGCATCGACGGTCAGCAGAATTGACCGCGATTTCGGCAGGCGCAGCAGAAAGGACTGATGACCGACGCTATGGCCCGGCGTGAAAATCATCCTGAGCGCGCCGTCGCCGTAGAGATCGTAGCCGTCCGTCGCGCCGCCCTGCAGGAATTGCCATTTCAGACCCGGACGGTCGAAATCGCGGCGCACATAGGCGCCGGCGGCAAACCAATCGGGAGCAAAGGCATATTCATACTCCCGACGCTGGACGATGTGGGTCGCATTGGGAAAGCGGCCGATGGCTCCGGTGTGGTCCGAATGCAGATGTGACAGGACGACGAAACGAACATCTTCGGGCGAAAGACCGAGCCTCGCCAGTTGCGCAACGCATCCCTGTTCCTCGGTCATAACGGGCTTGTAACTATCGACGCCATCGCCCCAATAGGCACGGGGATCGGCCAGGCCCTCGGCAGCGAGCCCGCCGTCGATGATGACGTTGCCCTTAGGATGGGTAAGCAGAAACCAGGGCACCGGTATTTCATAATCGGCACCGTTCCCCTCGCCCATCCTGATATTATGGACTTTGCATTTCTGGGTGCCGGACTGAAACATATATAGTCTGATCTCGCTCATCGCCTTGCCTGCTGTTCGAAGATGCCGTTGATGCCGCCTCCTTGTTTCGACAATCGGCACGGCGACCACTAGACCGTATTGTCCACTTACATTTATCGGCCGAGCCGATATATTGCCGGCATGGATTTGCTGGTGGCGATGCGCGTCTATGTCAGGGTGGTGGAACGGGGCAGCATGTCAGCCGCCGCCCGCGATCTCGGCATGGGGCAACCCGCCGTCAGCGAGCGTATTGATCGGCTGGAGCAATATCTGGGCACACGGCTGCTGCTTCGAAATACGCGCAGGCTCTCCGTTACCGATACCGGCACCGCCTTCTATGAGCGCAGCAAGCAGGTTCTCGACGCTGCGAGCGATGCCGTGGCCGTTGCCAATGGCGATCAGTCGTTGCGCGGCACGCTGAGGATAGCAGCGCCGCACGGCGTCGGTGAAATCGTGCTGCCTTCCGTCCTGCTGCAGATGCGCAGGCATCACCCGCAGCTCAAGATCGAGCTGGTGCTCAACGACAGGATCGTCGATCCCGTGACGGAGGGCGTCGACATCTCGCTACGGCTTGGTGATCTTGGAGAAGGCAGCTTCATTGCCCGCAAGCTTGGCCATGTCGGCCGCGTGCTGGTGGCATCGCCAGACTATATCGAGCAGCATGGTGCGCCGACAAACCCCGGCGAACTCATCGACCACCCCTTTCTTCGAGTATCCGGTCTCTTCAACAATGGGCGGCTTCCGCTGATTTCCGCGGATCGGCGCGAGGAACTCGCCGCCATCGACATCGTCCTTAGCACCAGCCACTGGAGGCCACTGCATAGCCTGCTGCTGGATGGCGCAGGCATCGGCGTCTTACAGCGGCCCGTCTGCACTGAGGATCTTGAGAACGGCAAGCTGATACGGCTGCTGCCGGGATTTACCGTGCCGGGGTTCGATCTGCATGCGCTTTACCCGGCGACAAGGCCGATACCGCCTCGGATACGAGCAGTCCTATCCCTGCTGGAGGAGGGACTGCCCGCGACCCTGACGCGCTAACATCAGCATCAGCCACCCGCATCCATAAATGGCCGGTCGTTAGGCACCATTTCCGCCAACCTTTTGCGTTGCTATGGCCGGCGTTGCCCGCAAGGTCAGCGCCCAGAAGAGAAGGGCTGCCAGGCTGATGCCCGCGCCGGAAATGCAGACGCCTGTCCAGCCGGCATGGGCGTAAATGATCGTCGACGTCGACGAGCCGACGGCGCTGCCGATCGAGTAGAACACCATATAGGCTGCGGTAAGACGGTTTTGCGCGTCGGGCCTGACGCGATAGATCATGCCCTGATTGGCGACATGCGTCGCCTGCAGGCCGAAATCGATGACGAGGACGCCGACAACAAGCCAGAAGATCGAATGGTCCAGCATCGAGATCGGTAGCCAGGCAACCAACATTAGCGCAAGCGCGATGCCGGTGACACGCTGACCGTGGCCACGATCGGTCCAGCGTCCTGCCCGGACCGCCCCGAGTGCGCCTGCGGCGCCCGCAAGGCCGAACAGTCCGACTTCCGTGTGCGACATGGAGTGAGGTGGCGCGGTCAGCGGCAAGACCAGCGGCGCCAGCAGCGTGGTGATATTGGCGAAGATCAGCATGGCGATGACGGCGCGGATGCGCAGGACAGGTTCTTCGACGAGCAGTGTCGCCAGAGAACGGATTAGACCGGTATAGGAAAGGCGCGATTGCGTTTTCTTCTGCCGCGGCAAGGCACGCCACAACAGGAAGGCGATCACCAGTGTCAGCAGTGCGGAGACGATATAGACCGTCCGCCAGCCGGAGAGATCGGTGAGCGTTCCGGCAACGCTTCGCGCCAGGAGAATGCCGAGCACGATGCCGCTCGTCACCATGCCGACGATGTGGCCGCGCTCGGAGGGATGCGCAAGGCTCGCGGCATAGGCGACCAGCGCTTGCGTCACCACCGCCAGGAAGCCAACGGCCGCCATGGAAGCCAGCAACATCGTCGCATTGCTCGAGACGCTGACGCAGATCAGGGCGACCACCGTCAGCATCGACTGTACGACGATCAGCTTGCGCCGATCGACAAGGTCACCCAGCGGCACCAGCAGGATCAAGCCCAGCCCGTAACCAAGCTGCGTCGCGCCGACGATGAGGCCCGCAACCGTGCGCGAGAGCTTGAGGTCATCCGCCATAACATCGAGGAGCGGATGGGCGAAATAAGCATTGGCCACCGCCAGGCCACTGGCGACAGCAAATAGCAGAATGGTCAGGCGCGTCAGCGGCGAGCCACCTGTCGCGCCCGAAGAAGGATCGCCATGTCCGCCTTCGGGGGCGGCCGCCCGATCGGAATCGAGACGCAGGATATCATTCGCGCCGCCCGCCGGCGGCACGTTTTGCCTGATTGTCATTGCAAGCTCCCGTAATTTCGGTTTAATAACGAAACCAAATATCGAGTAACATCGTTGGTTTAATAATGCAACCAATCTTGCTCGCAAAAAATGGAGATGGCTAGGCGAATGGTGGCGCGGAAAAGTCTCAAAGGCGATTACTGCCCGAGCGCGCGCTCACTGGATGTGATCGGCGATTGGTGGTCGCTGCTGATCGTGCGCGACGCTTTCGACGGGCTGACGCGCTTCGGCGAGTTTCAAAAGAGCCTCGGCATTGCCAAGAATATCCTCACCGAGCGCCTGAAGACGCTGGTAGCGAGCGGCATCCTGGAGCTTGTCCCGACAAGCGAAGGAGGCGCGCGCATGGAATATCGGCTGACGGCAATGGGAAAGGATCTCTTCCCGGTCATGGTGGCGCTGCGCCAGTTCGGCGAGCGCCATCTTTTTGAACCGGCGGAAGACCATTCGCTGCTGGTGGATCGCGCGAGCGGACAGTCTGTGCACCTCGACATCAGGACTCAGGACGGCCGGCTCATCGGCCCCGACGAAACGGTTATCGTGAGAGTACCGGACGAAAAGTAAGAGGGCGCAAGCGCCCTCCGAAACCTGTCTTAAAACACGAGCGAGCGGTGCAATTGCGCGCCCGCCCAGGCGCCATCGCCAACCGCCAGCGTTACCGAATGCGGGATGCGCGCGGCATCGCCACAGGCGAAAGCGCCGGGGATGGTGCTTTCCTTCGTGGCGTCGGTCTGGATCTGTGTTCCAAAAAGCGTCGCCTCAATGCTGCAGCCGAGATGTTCGGCAATCGGGCTCGCCGGCGCGACCTGCGACGCGGTAAAGAGCCCGGCAAATTGCAGCAGGCGACCATCGGCCAGCCGCACATCCGCCTTGCCTTCCAACCTCGCGACCGGAGTTTCCTCGATCGTTACGCCACGAGCGGCGAGATCGGCACGCTGCGCCTCATCCGGCACGAATGTGCCGTTGAGAAACAATGTCACCTCTCCCCATTCCGGCAGTAGCTGCGCCTGATGCAGCGACATCGGGCCGGTGGCAATGCAGCCGATGCGGCCCTGATCGAGCTCGTAGCCGTGGCAATAGGGGCAGTGGAAGACGCCTTTGCCCCAGCGTTCGCTAAGACCTTCGATGGCAGGAAGCGTATCGGACACGCCGGTCGCAAAGAGAAGCCGGCGGCCGTCATGGCGTGCACCATCGGCGGTCGTGACAACAAAAGCATCCTTCTGGCCCTCGGCCCGCTCGGCATTGCCCTCGACCCAGGTCAATGTCGGATAGGCGAGAAGCTGCTCGCGCGCCTTGCCGGCAATCTCCGCCGGATCGACGCCATCCTGGCCGAGAAAGCCGTGGGACTCCGCGGTGAAACGATTGCGGCGCTTGCCGGCATCGATGACCAGTACCCTGCGGCGGGCACGGATAAGCTGGAGGGCGGCCGCCATTCCGGCGTAGCTGCCCCCGATGACGATAACGTCGTGTCTCATAACATGGTCCTTCTTTCGCGCCATTCCGCATGACGCCGCGCGAAGTCGACGGCGAGATCGGCGAGAGTGACGGTTTCAAAACGCTTGAGCAGCAGCGCCTCGGCCTCGGCGAAGGCGCTGTCGAGCACGGAATTGACAGCTTGCTCCACAAGGCATTCCGGCGTTTCGTTGCGATTGCCGATGGCGAAGACAGCGGGTTCGCCGAGCGCTTCGTGCAACTGCCGCAGGGTTACGGCACCAAGATCGGCGGCGATCGTCCAACCGCCCGTATGCCCTTTGGCGGAGCGGACGATGCCGACCTCACGCAGAAGTCCCATGGTGCGGCGCACGACCACCGGATTGGTATTCATGCATTGCGCTAGGGTCTCCGAGGTGACGGGACCATCCTGCTCGGCCATATGGAGAAGCGCGTGCAGGACGGAGGAAAGGCGACTGTCTCTTTTCATGTAACTTCAATTATTACGATTCGATGCGACAATCAAGTACCGAACCGCAAGGGAGGCTGTCGGGCTGGAGCGTCTCTACTTTCCCGGAAATGCTCTAGATGCGTCTTTTGAAACGGACATCCCGCGCCGAAGCGCAGATGCGCACCTCATCGCCAAGCGACCATTCCGCTGCTCTTGCGGCCATTGCAGCCGGAACACCCTCCGAGCCCGGCCCGGCGGGAACATTGTAAGTCGCATGCGCATCATGCGGCAGCAGCACGCCGTAGCCGCGCTCCAGCGCGGCGCGCGCGGTCGCGGCAACGCACATTTCCGAAAGCACGCCGCAGATGGCAAGATCATGCACGCGCGAGGCTTCGAGAATGTCTTCGAGGTCGGTGTCGTCGAACCCATCATCCCCGGGCTTTCTGAGTACGCTCTCGCCAGGAAGAGGCGGAAAGTGCAGCTCCCACCCAGCCTGAAGCGGCTCGTCTACGGCGCCGGGTTCGCCATCATTCTGCAGGAATATCACCGGCGCGCCGGCACTGCGGGCCTCGGCCAGCAGGACTGATATCATCGATAGCAACGCCTCATGACCGGGCACAGCTTCGGCGCCTTGCACGAAGGCGCTCTGCACATCGACAACGACAAGCGCATCGACCGGAGACAGATGATCGCCAATCTCGTGCTGCTCGTCCTTCATCGATCAATCGCTCCGATGCCTGAGGAAAACTCTCCAGCATATGTGGCGGCATCCAACGCCTCACAATATGCGAGTGTCTTACAGAAGCGCTTTGACGACCATTTCCGCACCAAGCAACAGAAGGCAGACCAGAAACCAGCGGCGAAAGCTTGCCGGGCTGACGCGATTGCGGATGACCTGCCCCGCCCACATGCCGGCCAGCGCCGGAATGATCGCAAGGGCAGACATTGCCAGATTGTCGATGCGAAAGGCACCGTGCCATGCAAGCGCGCCAGCCAGCGCCACGGTCGAAACCGTGAAGGACAGGCCAAGCGCCTGAATCAGATCGTCCTTTTCGAGGCCGAGCGCCTGGAGATAGGGGACCGCCGGCACGACAAGAACGCCCGTGGCGCCTGTCAGCAAGCCCGTCACCAGGCCAATGACAGGCGACATAAGCGGCTCCAGCTTGGTCGGCACGCGAAGCTGGCGGGCGAACAGCGCATGGGCCGCATAGAGGACAAGCGCGGCGCCCAAGGCACCTGTCGTCACGAGCGAATCGCCGCTGGCAAGCAGGGATGAGCCGGCGAAAGTGCCGACCACCGCCAGGACGACCAGCAACCAGAACCGCAGCACAAGCTTGCCAAAGCTCGGTCCTGCCAAGAGCTGCCAGACATTGGTCACGAAAGACGGCACGATCAGCAGGCCTGCCGCAGCAAGCGGCGAGATCAATGCGCCGAGCACGCCCATCGCCACGGTCGGTAACCCCATGCCGGTGACGCCCTTGACGATGCCGGCAGCGAAGAAAGTGGCGAAGATCGCGGCAACGAGCCATGTCGAATGATCCATCATGCCCCTTCCCTAGCAAATCCGGAGGGTCGGACAATGCGGATGATACGAAGGCAGGCTTCGGCTATGCCGAAGGCTGGATATGCGCTAGTCTTCAATCATGCGTTTCGACCTGACCGACCTTCGCCTCTTCCTCGCCGTCGTCGATGCCGGCAGCATCACCCATGGCGCTGCCGATGTCGGACTTTCGCTGCCGGCTGCCAGCGAGCGATTGCGCGACATGGAGGCCAATGGCAGCGTACAGCTTCTGGAACGCGGACGACGCGGCGTTCGTCCGACCCCAGCGGGCGAAGCGCTGGCGCATCATGCCCGCCTGATCCAGCGGCAGCTCGCGCAAATGCGCGGCGAACTCGGCGAACATGCCAGCGGCTTGCGGGCAACCATCCGGCTTCTCGCCAACACCGCCTCCATGACGGAATTCCTGCCCAGGCGCCTTGCCGCCTGGATGGCCCGGCATCCGCGCGTCGATGTCGAACTCAAGGAGCGCCAGAGCATCGAAATCGCCAGGGCCGTTTCGACGGGGCTCGCCGATATCGGCATCCTCTCGGACGCCGTCGATACGTCTGGCCTGATATTGCAGCCCTTTGCAACCGACAGGCTCGCGGTGGTCATGCCGCGCGATCATGCGCAGGCAGCAGCGAAACGAATTGCTTTCACCGATATCCTGCATGAGCATTTCATCGGGCTTACCGGCGGGGCATTGCAGGAACATATCGATATGCAGGCTGGCAGGCTCGGTACGAGGCTGCAGATGCGCGTGAGGATGCGGACCTTCGAGGCCATCTGCGAGATGGCCGCTTGCGGCATCGGTCTTGGCATCGTCCCGGAAACAGCCGCACGGCGCTGCAGCCGCTCGATGGGCATAGCCGTAGTCGGCCTTACCGACAGCTGGGCGACGCGCAGGCTTTCGGTCTGCGCGCGCTCGCTGGAAGATCTACCGCAACCGGCCCGCGATCTTTTCCAGCAACTGGCAGCGACGAAACCGTGACCTACATTGGTAAAACCATCGCGGATCGAATAGGGTTGCGCGCATTGTTGCCTGGAGGAGGCAGCCTGTTGGGAGGTCATCATGGAATTTCGGGACGACGATCTCGAACGATTCGAGGCAGAGGGGCCGACACCCTTGCCGGACACGCAAACACAGGGTCATGTCGATCATGACGGCGCCCGCATCTGGTATGCATCCTACGGCAGCGGCGCGCCGGTGATCCTCCTTCATGGCGGGCTCGGCAATAGCGGCAACTGGGGCCATCAGGTGCCGGCGCTGATCGACGCGGGCCACCGCGTCATCGTCATCGACAGTCGAGGCCATGGCCGCAGCACACGCGACGAGCGGCTCTATACCTACGAGCTGATGGCTTCCGATGTGCTCGAGGTCATGGACAGGCTGGGGATCGAAAAGGCTGCTGTTGCCGGATGGAGCGACGGCGCCTGCATCGGCATGGTGCTTGGGCATAAGCACTCAGAGCGGATCTCCGGCGTCTTCTTCTTCGCCTGCAACATGGATCCGAGCGGCACCAAGGAATTTGTGGCCACGCCGATCATCGAACGCTGTTTTTCGCGGCACACGAAGGATTATGCCGCCTTGTCGGCCACCCCCGATGCATTCGATGCCTTCGTCGAGGCCGTCAGCTTGATGCAGCAAACGGAGCCGAACTATACTGTCGCCGATCTCGCTGAGATCAAGGTGCCGGTCGCCATCGTGCAAAGCGAGCATGACGAGTTCATCAAGCGCGAACATGCCGACTATCTCGTGCGGCACATTCCCGGCGCGGAAATGATTTTTCTGCCTGGCGTCAGCCACTTCGCACCCGTGCAGCGGCCGGCTCAATTCAATGCCGCCCTGCTCGCATTTCTCACGCGGCTCAAGGCTTAATACGAGATTCAGTTGCGCACGTCCGATTGTTGGAATAAATGATGGTCATCATTTATTCCAACTCCCGAGACCGAATCGCCGCTGACAGGCCCTTCCGCCCCGGGGAGCAATTTTGGCTCCAGGCAGGAGAATTTCATGACAGTCAATTTATTTTCGCCGCTTGCTATCGGCCCCTTTGAACTGGCGCATCGCGTCGTCATGGCGCCATTGACGCGCATGCGGGCAAGCCAGCCGGGTAACGTGCCCTCGCCGCTGAACGCCGAATATTACGCGCAGCGTGCAACCGAGGGCGGCCTGATCATTTCCGAAGGCTCGCCGGTTTCTCTCGTGGGACAGGGCATGCCGGCAACACCCGGTATCCACACGCCTGAACAGATTGCCGGCTGGCAGACGGTCACGGATGCGGTTCATCGCAAGGGCGGCAAGATCTTCCTGCAGCTATGGCATGTCGGCCGCATTTCCCATTCCTCACATCAGCCGGACGGGGCTCTGCCTATCGCTCCTTCCGCCATCGCCGCCAGAGGGCAGGCCTTTACGGCTTCGTTCGAGCGCGTCCCTTTCGAGACGCCGCAGGCAATCGACATCGACCTGATATCGCTGCTGATCGACATCTACGCGCAGGCCGCCGCGAATGCGAAGCAAGCCGGCTTTGACGGTGTCGAGATCCACGGCGCAAACGGCTATCTGATCGAGCAATTCCTGCAGGCGCGTACGAACCAGCGAACCGACCAATATGGCGGCTCGATCGAAAACCGCACACGGCTTCTGCTCGAAGTGGTCGAAGCCGTTTCCAAGGTTTGGGGCTCGGAGCGCGTCGGCGTTCGGCTCTCGCCGTTCGGCATCGCCAATGACAGCGGCGACGATGATCCGCTTCGGCTCTACGGCCATGTGATTCGCGAACTGAACCGGCTGCATCTTGCCTATCTGCACCTCATCGAGCCGCGCGCCAGCGGTGCGGGCCAGGCCGAAGTCAACCACAAGAACGTGCCCTCGGCTGCTGAACTCTTCAGGCCTGCATGGTCGGGCAAGCTGATCGTGGCCGGAAACTTCCGGCCCGATACCGCCGAAGCGGCACTCGCCGCCGGTCATGCCGACGCGATCGCCTTCGGCCGCCTGTTCATCGCCAATCCCGATCTACCGGAGCGCATCCGGCGCGGTGCTCCGCTCAACCCCTACCACCGCCCGACCTTCTATGGCGGTGGTGCCGAGGGCTATACCGATTATCCATCACTCGATGATGCCATGGAGGCAGCAGAATGAGCACGCCAAGCGCCGTCATCGTCGGAGTGGGAGCGGAACAGGGGCTGGGCGCCGCGCTCTGTCGGCTTCTCGCCGGCAAGGGCTATCATGTCTTCATTGCCGGGCGGACAACGGCGAAGATCGACAAGGTCGTCGACACCATCAAGGCATCCGGCGGCAGCGCCGAAGCCATCGAAACGGACGCAACGGACGAAGCCGCCGTCGTACGGCTGTTCGAGCACGCTTTCGCGGCTCGGGGTGACATCGCCGCGCCGGATTTCGTCGTCTTCAATGCGGGTATCAACCGCCCGATCGGCTTTCGCGACCTGACCGCCGCGCAATTCGAGGAATTCTGGCGCATCTGCTGCTTCGGCGGTTTCCTCGTTGGGCGCGAGGCTGCGCGACATCTGGCCTCGCTCGGTCGCGGCACGGTGATCTTTACCGGCGCTTCCGCCAGCCTGCGCGGCAAGGCAGGCTACGCCCAATTCGCCGCCGCCAAGGCCGGGCTCCGAATGATCAGCCAGAGCATGGCGCGGGAATTCGGGCCGCTCGGCCTGCATGTCGCTCACACCATCATCGATGGCGGTATAGATGGAGAACGCTTGCGCCTGTGGCGTCCCGATATGGATGCTGACGGCCTGCTAAATATCGATGCCATCGCCGAGAGCTATTGGCATATCCATCGCCAACACCCTTCGGCTTGGACGCAGGAGCTGGATTTGCGGCCCTACAAGGAAAATTTCTGAAGCCGCGACGCGAGACACTTGGGCACCTGATGGGACAGTCCTAGCAGTTTCGCGACAGGGCTTTGGCGATGGCAAGAAACTTCGGATCTTCGTACCGGTTACGATGTCGGGCATGCTTATTTTCTTGCTCGGCGATTTTACTCGGGATTGTGAAGGACCAGGCCGACGGTCTGCTTCGGCGACGGAAGAAGCGTGCGAGCCGACGAAGTATGCCGCGCCTGCCCGCATCTCCCCCACCTTCACCCGGAGGTGGGCCGACTGCGTTCGGATTTGCGGGATCGCCCCACCGCTCATGATAAATATCCTTGAAAAGATAGTCCGTTGTCATTGTTGCTTCCTATAGATTGAATCGATTCAAAACCGAAACGCATTTGCGGAATTGAATCGGTTCAATCATATGCCTCAACAAACTGCCGTCAAGCAGAATTGAACCGATACAACTTCATTGCTACGATGCGTCTGAAACACATGGAGACTTTCAATTGGCCAAGGGCACAATCAGGCTCGCGGACGTCGCCAAGGCGGCAGGCGTATCGCAGGGAACCGCCTCCAATGTTTTCAGCCGGCCCGATGTGGTGCGTGAAGAAGTGCGCGAACACGTTCTCGAAACAGCCAGGCTGCTCGGCTATGCCGGCCCGAGCCTGACGGGGCGCCTGCTGCGGGCGGGAAAGGTCAACGCAATCGGTGTCGCGGCCGTGGAACCGCTCGCTTATTTCTTCGACGATCCCTGGGCAAGGGCGCTCCTGGCCGCTGTTTCCCAGGTTTGCGATGCCAGTGGCACGGGCCTTGCGCTCGTTTCGGCCAAGGACCGACAGAAGCTGGACTGGAACATCAAGAGCGCGTTGGTGGATGGTTTCATCCTGCTCTGCGTCGAAGGCGGCGAAAAGCTGGTTGAGCTGACGCGCGAGCGGCAATTGCCCTTCGTGGCACTGGCCCTGAACGACGACGATCCGTCGATCGCCTCGATCAGCGTCGACAATCTGGGAGGTGCCGCCCTGGCTGCCCGGCATCTGGCGGAGCTGGGCCATAGACGTTTCGGTGTGCTTGCGACCGAGCTTTCAAACGACCATGTCGGGCCGGTCGGCATCGCCGAGATAGAACGGGCGATCTATTCCACCTCACGCGATCGAGCATTCGGTTACTGGCGGGCGCTCGAAGCCTTCGGCATCCGGCGCGAAGATGTGCCGGTCTACGAGACGATCAACGACAAGCCGAGCGTCGAAGCCGGCCTCGACTTCCTGTTTTCGGCTCCCGAGCCGCCGACGGCGATTCTCGCGATGTCTGATAATATCGCTCTGCTGACCATGAACTGGCTGCGGGCGCGTGGCCTTTCGGTTCCGCAGGATGTCTCCGTCATCGGCTTCGATGGCGTGCCTGAAGGCGGCATGGTGGAGCCGGGCCTGACGACGATGGCGCAACCCTTTGCCGAAATCGCGCAACGCGCCGTCAAGGCGGTTCTCGATGATGCCGTACCGGCGGAGCGCGAGATGATCGATGTCACTCTGGTGGTGCGCGGCAGCACGGCAGCACCGATTTCTCGTTAAAAGACATCAGCAAAAACCGCCGGATGCAACATCAGCCCGCGGTCTGTTCGCCATCGACGCCGGCAGCCCGCATCTGGATAAGCTGCCGGGCGGCAGCTGCGGCGGCATCCTTGTCGCTGGCGACCTGCACGGTCGGCAGGGCGAACTGGATGCCGTTCTCGTCAAAGGCCTGCTTTATCAGGATCAATGCGCTACGGCGGATGACGGAGAGGTCGTTGGGCTTGGCGGTGATCGCCAGCCTGATCTCGATGGCAAAATCACCGAACTGCTCGACGCCTTTCATCTTAAGCGTCTGAATGATGCTGGGCTTCAGATCCTCATCTTCGAGCAGCCGCTGGCCGATGTCCTTGATGATCTTCTTCAGTTTCACCAGATCGGTATCATAGGTGACCTTGACGATGATCTTGTCGATGGCCCAATCGCGATTCATGTTGTTGACTGCACCGAGAGAACCGAAGGGAATGGTCGCCAGCGGGCCGCGCTGGTGGCGCAGTTTGACCGAACGCAAGCTGAAAGACTCCACCACGCCCTTGTAGTGGCCGCTTTCGATGTATTCGCCGATGCGGAATGCATCGTCCCAGAGGTAGAATATGCCGCTGATCACGTCCTTGACGATCGTCTGGGCCCCGAAACCGACCGCAACGCCGACGACGCCGGCACCGGCGATCAGCGGCCCGATCTGGACGCCGAGGCCAGACAGCACCATCATGATGGCAATGATGCCGATGACGACCGCAAGAATGTTGCGGAAGATCGGCAGCAACGTCTGCAGCCGCGCACGGCTCGCTCTCATCTCTTCGCTGTCGCTGACGGCCGGCAGGGACTGCATCACCCTGCCGTCGATATAGGTTTTCGCCAATTGCCAGACGAGATCGGCGACCAGCAGGATGACGATGCCGCCGAGAATGCCGCGTGCAATTCTGCCGACGGAGGATTCGCTGCCGCTCATCATCGCATGCGCCTCGACGCCCAGCATCTTTCCGAGCCAAAGGGCCGCAAACGTAATGATCAACGCGCGCACGCCGCGATCCAGAAGTACTGCGGCCAACTTGCCGGCACCGAAAATGCCATCCGCCGCATCATGCAGCGCCTCGATTGCCCGCGTGGATACCGATAGAACGCGCGGCAGCAAGATCGCATAGATGCCAATCCACAGAAGTCCATCGAAACCGGCCACCCACAAGCCCCAGAGCGCCGCGAAGAAAATCGTCAGCAGCCAGGAAATTGTCCTCGCTCCGCGGCCATTCTGCGGGACGGGCCTGGACCAGACGGAGGCAACGGCAATCAGAAAGAGACCGATACCGAGAGCATAGCCGATAAGATCCCGCGCGCCGCCTGAAAAGCCGAGCGAGGTGACGGCCTGCATGATAGCCCAACCGCAGGCAAAATAGGTGCTGAACACCATGCATCGCCGATACCAGTATGTCGCCACACGCCGCCTTTCGGCTATGCGCGCCGTGCCACCGTCCTCATCCAGAACATCGTGCGCCCGACGCATGGCGATCAGCTCCATCAGCAGCTTGCCGATGGCAAATGCCAGCCTGATCGAAACCAGAGCGATGACGCAGGCAATGGCAAAGCTTTCGATCACCGGCGGCCAATCGAAGGCCAGAAGCGGAATGAGGGTCACCATACCATGAATGATGGCGGGCACGACCCCGCCCAGAAACTGGAATCGTGCGGCCTGCAGCTCGGTCTCAGTGCCGGCGGCTGCCGCCTCACGCTGCGCGCGCCTGGTATTGATGAAACGCGCGACCGCTAGTTCCGCCACCAGCCCCAGGAAGAAAAGGATGACGACCTGGATGACGATGCGCAGGACTCCGACTGTACGGCCCTCATCCTCCAGCTTTTCGGACGCCGTCATCACCTGAAAAGGCAAGGTCATCGCCGCGCCGGACACGATCGCGAAGTGGCGCCGTGTGTGGCTGAGCATTCCCGAGAGAACGGACATCTGGTCGTCATTTGCCGGCGAAGGAGCGGCTGTGGCGGCAGGCTGATTGTTCAGTTGCGATGCAAGCCATTGCCGCACATCCGGCTCGCTCATCAACTGGATGAGTTCACGAACCTTGTCGGGCGGCGGTGCCGCCGGCTGGGCGGCAGCGGAGCTCTGGGCGAATGTCGAAGCAGGAGCGAGCAATGCGAACAGACACAAAAGCAGCGCCCCGACCGACAGCCTGCCACCCCCGACATTCATCATGCGCGCTGCCCCTCCTGCGGTCGAACCGATCAGTCCGCTTTCCTGCAGATTATACGCCTTTTTCCCGCGGGCAAGCAGGCACTTGCGGCCCCGCTCATCACCGCTTCGGCATTGCCCCGGAGCGGTTACCGCGCTAGGTTCCATCGCAGGGATCGTTCAATGCTGAAGGACGTGCTTTGTTCAATTTCCTGAAAAGGCTTTTCGGCAAAGGCAGGCAGGCCGAAAAATGGTTGCCTGCACCCAACTCGCCCGACACGGCACCCATCAAAACGCTGGATCTTAACATCCCCGACGAAGCCCTGCAGGACGAAGCCCGCTTCGCGGCCTATCTGCAGGAACGATTGCCGTTTTTCGGCGATCTGATCAGGATCGATTACGACGCATCGGCTGGTAGCCTGACGCTGCACGGACGCAATGGCGATACGATGACGAAGTTTCTCAGCAACGCGCTGCTGGCGCTCAGGGAAAAGCACGGACCGGCGCGGGCACATGCGCTCTTGAACTATCTCAACATGGCCGAAACCATGGAGGACAACAGCGAACTCGGCAAAGTCCTACCGGTGTTGAAGGCGCGCGATTTCATCGATGTTGCCCGACAGCAGATGATGCATGCCGTCAAGGACGACCCCGATCCGCCGCAATTCGTCTATCTCGAGGAGGCAGAGGGGCTGATCAAGCTCTTTGTCGTGAATGGCGAAACAAGCGTCAGCTATGTGATGTCGAAGGCGCTGGAGGACTGGGGCATCGACGCGCGGGAGCTGGCTGAACTGGCCCAGAGCAACCTGCAGAAACTCCTCTCCAAGACGGGTCTGCAGATCGCCAGGCGCAGCAAGTTTCAGTATGTCGAGGTGGATGGCCAATTCGAATCCAGCGTCGCCTTCCTGCCGAGTTTCTGGGCGCAGATTCAAGAACAGTCCAGTGGTGCTGCGCCGATCGCCGCCTTTCTGTCCCGCGACAAGGTCTTCTTCACCCATGAGAAGGATATCGAAGGCCTGCAGCTTCTGGAGTTGATCAGCGCCGACCTCAGCGACGTGCCCTATGTCATTTCACCGGATCAATATCGCTGGGAGAATGGCAAGTGGACCCTGTTCCGGCGTGTCGGCCGGATGGACGCGGCAAGCCGCCACTGAACTCCCTCGCTCAAATCGCGCGATCTTATGGCTTCTGCGTATTCCGGATTGAAAACCGCTCCGCACTTTTCGCGGAAACGCTCCAGAAGACCCTAAACGAACACGTCCTGATCAACCCGATCTTCCGCGCCGAAGAACTTCAAGTAGCGTTCGACTTCCGCAGGATCGCCTGTCGCCTTTTGCGGATTGTCCGAGAGCTTGACCGCTGGGCGGCCATTGGCCTCGATGACTTTGCAGACGATCGATATGGGATTGAGACCCTTGAGTTCTGTCGGCGCGCAGCCGGCGAAATCGTTGGTCAGGTTGGTGCCCCAACCGAAGCTCATGCGAACGCGGCCATCGAAATGCTTGTAGGTGTCGATGATCGCATCGACGTCGAGACCGTCGGAAAAGATCAGCAGCTTCTGGCGGGGGTCGCGGCCCATCTTCTTCCACCAGTCGATGATTTTCTCGCCGCCTTCGATGGGCGGCGCGCTGTCGGGACGGAAGCCAGTCCAGTCGGCCACCCATTCCGGCGCATGCTGCAGGAATGAGGCTGTGCCGAAAGCGTCGGGCAGAACCACCAGAAGATTGCCGCCATAGAGCCGGTTCCAGTCGCGTAGCACCTTGTAAGGCGCCTTGCCGAGCTCTTCGTCGTTTCTGGCAAGCGCTGCGGCGACCATCGGCAGCTCATGCGCATTGGTGCCGACCGCTTCGAGATCGGAATCCATGGCGAGCAGAACGTTGCTGGTGCCTGTGAAAGCGTGCGGCACGCCTTCCTTCAACGCTTCGACGCACCAGCGCTGCCACAGGAAGCTGTGACGGCGGCGGGTTCCGAAATCGGAGATACGCAGATCCGGCAGTTCACGCAGCCGCTCGACCTTTTCCCACATCTTGGCCTTGGCGCGGGCGTAGAGCACATCGAGGGTGAAGGGACCGAGCGCCCTGAGCGCCGAGCGCGAGCGAAGCTCGTTGATGATGGCGAGTGCGGGGATTTCCCACATTGTCGTTTCCTTCCACGAGCCGTGGAAGTCGAGGATATACTGGCCGTCACGCTTCGAAAGCTCGTATTCCGGCAGCTGGAAGTTCGACAGCCAGGTGAGGAATTCCGGCTCGAAAATCTGGGCGCGGCCATAGAAGCTGTTACCCGCAAGCCAGATCATCTCCTTTTTGGAAAGCCGTAGCGTGCGGGCATGATCGAGCTGTTCGCGCAATTCCTTCTCGTCGATCGCCTCGGCAAGACGGACGCTTTTGGTGCGGTTTATCAGCGAGAAGGTCGCGTCGACATCGGGATAGAGCTTCCAGATCATCTGGAGCATGAGAAGCTTATAGAAATCCGTATCGATCAGACTGCGGACGATCGGATCGAGCTTCCAGGTGTGGTTATAGACGCGGGTGGCGATATCCGTCTTGGTCATGTCGTTCCTGCCCCGTCTCCTGCCCCATGGACGTCATGCTTGTCGCCAGCGGGCAAGCCGGCACGCGTTTGTAGCGCTCTGTTATCAAAAAATGTTGAGCGAATGTCCAGTCGCTGAAAGAAAATTGATACCAGAGCCAATTGAGCGATATCGCGGCAACGATCGACGCGAAGAGCCTCGATCGCCACCTTGTCAAACAGACTTAGTAACCCAAGCTGCGATCCACCAGATGCTGCAGCGGTTCGCCGCGCTCGAAGCGGGCGATCTGTTCCTCGACATGGCGCATCAGTGCCCTTTCATCCGACACTGCGGAATCGTGCGGCGTGATGATGACATTGTCCAGGCCCCAGAGCGGATCGTCCGCTGCCAGGGGCTCGATGGCGAAAACATCGAGCGAGGCACCGCCGAGAATGCCGGTCTCGATCGCCAGGACGATATCGGCCGCGACCTGGCTCTTGCCGCGGCCGGCATTGATGAACACCGGCTTGCCCAGCGCACCGTCGCGACGAAGCCTGGAGAAAAGCGAGGCATTGTAGATACCCGTTGTCTCCGGCGTCAGCGGCAACAGGCCGACAAGGATATCGGTGCGGGCCAGAAACGCATCGAGCCCGCTGGCATCGAAGGTTTCCGTGCCATCGATCTGCTTTCTGGTACGGGACCAGCCGATGACGTTGAAACCCATGACCTTCAGTTTCGCAAGGACATCGCAGCCGAGAACGCCAAGCCCCATGACGCCGACCGTGACGTCGGCGGCTTCGGGACCATGCTGCGGCGCCCATAGGCGCTGGCGCTGACTACCGAGATGTCCCAGAACATCGCGCAGATGCATCAGGCATTGCATGACGACCCATTCGCTCATGCGCGTCGTGAGGCTGCGATCGACGAAGCGGACGATCGGGACATCGGGCAGGCCGGCGATGGACATCATCGAATCGACGCCGGCGCCGCCCGAAAAGATAACCTTTAGATTGGGTGCCCGCTGAAAGAGATTCGCATCCGGCTTCCACAGAAGCGCGTAGTCGGCCTGCGACAGATCCGCATCCTTGCTGGCAGGATCGGCGAGATTGATGCTGCGGCGATCGGGAAAGGCCGTTTCGAGGATCTTGGCAATTGCCGCGGGATCAAATTTGAGGTCGACAACGATAGGGTTTTTGGCCGGCATGGCTGAAGTCTTCACTGTTGGATGGCGGCGGTCGGGACCGCCTCGATGTTGAATGCCGCGGCGAGCAGCGCCTTGGTGTAATCTTCCTGCGGCGCACGGAAGATATCGGCCGAAGCCCCCTGCTCCACCACCTTGCCAAAGCGCATGACGATCAGCTCGTTGGCAAGCGCCTTCACCACTTTCAGGTCGTGGCTGATGAAGAGATAGGCAAGATCATGCTTCTTCTGCAGGTCGCGCAGCAAATCGACCACCTGCGCCTGCACGCTCATATCCAGCGCCGACGTCGGCTCATCCAGCATGACGAAGCGAGGCTTGAGCACCATGGCGCGGGCGATGGCGATGCGCTGACGCTGGCCACCGGAGAATTCGTGGGGGTAACGCCACCGGGTTGAGGGATCGAGGCCGACCTCCTCCAACGCCCAGCAGACGCGCTTGTCGCGCTCATCGGCAGAAAGCGACCGCTCATGCACCTTGAGCCCCTCGGCGATGATTTCGCCGACCGACATACGCGGGCTGAGAGACCCGTAGGGATCCTGGAAGACCACCTGCAGCTGGTTGCGCAGCGGCCGCATCTCACGGAACGAATAGCCGGCTATATCCTTTCCCACAAAGGCGATACGGCCCTTTGAGGAAATGAGCCGGGCGAGCGCAAGCCCGAGCGTCGTCTTGCCCGAGCCGGATTCGCCGACGACACCGAGCGTCTGGCCGGCCCTGAGCTTCAGATCGATACCGTCGACCGCCTTCACATGATCGACGACCTTGCGCATGAAGCCGGCCTTGATCGGGAACCAGACGCGGATATCACTGCCTTCCATCACGACGGGCTTGCCGTTGTCGCTTGCCGGCGGCTCGCCGCGCGGCTCGGCTGCCAGCAAGTGCCGGGTATAGTCATGCTGCGGCCGGGTGAAGACGTCTTCCACCGTGCCCGTCTCGACGATGCGGCCCTTGGTCATCACGCAGACGCGGTCGGCGAATTTGCGGACGATGCCGAGGTCGTGAGTGATGAACAGCATCGACATGCCGTGCTGCCCTTTGAGTTCGCGCAGCAGTTCGAGGATCTGCGCCTGAACCGTGACGTCAAGCGCCGTCGTCGGCTCGTCGGCGATCAGCAGTTCCGGACGGTTGGCGAGCGCCATGGCAATCATCACGCGCTGGCGCTGGCCGCCGGACAGCTCATGCGGATAGGCCTTGAGGCGCTTTTCCGGCTCGCGGATGCCGACCTGGTTGAGCAGTTCCAGCGTGCGCTTGCGGGCAGCCTCGCCGGTCATGCGCTGATGCAAGGCCAGGATCTCGCTGATCTGCTTCTCGATCGAGTGCAGCGGATTGAGCGAGGTCATCGGCTCCTGGAAGATCATCGTGATATCGTTGCCGCGCACGGCGCGCAGCTCGTTGTCCGATGCCTTCAAAAGATCCTTGCCCTTGAACAGGATCTCGCCGGAAGGGTGGCTTGCGGCCGGATAAGGCAAAAGCTTCAGGATGGAATTGGCCGAGACCGACTTGCCCGAGCCGGATTCGCCGACCAGTGCGACGACCTCGCCCCTATGGATATCGAAGGAAACGCCGTCGACCGCAATCGAGGTCTGGCCCCCCTGGCCAAAGGCGACCGACAGATTGCGAACGGACAATAGCGGGGTTGAGTTTTCGCTCATCGGAAGGTCTTCCTCGGATCGAAGGCGTCGCGCACGGCCTCGCCGATGAAAATCAGCAGCGACAGCATGATCGACATGGCGAAGAAGGCCGAGAGCCCCAGCCAGGGAGCCTGCAGGTTGGATTTGCCCTGGGCGATCATTTCCCCCAGCGATGGCGAGCCGGGCGGCATGCCGAAGCCAAGGAAATCAAGCGAGGTCAGGGTGGTGATCGAGCCCGACAGGATGAAGGGAACGAAGGTCAGCGTCGCGACCATCGCGTTCGGCAGCAGGTGGCGATACATGATGGTGCGGTTGTTGACGCCGAGCGCGCGGGCGGCGCGCACATATTCGAAGTTGCGCGCCCGCAGAAACTCGGCGCGCACGACGCCAACGAGCCCCACCCAGGAGAACAGGAGCAAGATGCCGAGCAGGATGAAGAAGCCAGGCGGCAGGACCGAGGCGATGATCAGCAGGATGTAGAGCACCGGCATGGACGACCAGATTTCGATGAAGCGCTGCATCAAAAGGTCGGTCCATCCGCCGAAATAGCCCTGTATGGCGCCGGCGCAGACGCCGACGACTGCCGAGCAGATGGTGAGAGCCAGGCCGAACAGCACCGATATGCGGAAGCCATAGACGAGGCGGGCAAGCACGTCTCGCGCCTGGTCATCCGTGCCGAGCCAGTTGAAATTGCTCCAGTTGCAGTTCGGGTCGGAAATGCCGCCGGCATAGCCCGAGCAGCGCTTTTCCTTGCTCATCGCCCAGAAAGGCGGTGTCGGTGCAGACATTCCGGTGGGCAGATTGGAATTGGCAGTCTGATAGGAATAGTGGATCGGCGGCCAGATCATCCAGCCATTGGCGTTGATCTCGTCCTGAATATCCTGGGCGCGGTAGTCCGTCTGCGCCAGGAAGCCGCCGAACTTTTCCTCCGGATAGTCGACGAAGATCGGCGCCAGGATCTCGCCCTTGTAGGACATGAGGATCGGTCGGTCGTTGACGATGAATTCGGCGCCGAGGCTGAGCACGAACAGGACGAGGAAGATCCAGAGAGACCAAAATCCTCGGCGGTTCGCCCTGAAATTCTCCCAGCGACGCAGGTTGGTCGGCGAGAACAGGCCCTTGCGCGGCGGCTTTACGACCGTTGGCGAAGCCGGATGGCTGGCTGCGTCCATCATACGTCCCTCCGCTCGAAGTCGATACGGGGATCGATCCAGGTGTAGATCAGGTCGGAAACGAGGCTAACGACCAAGCCGAGCAATGAGAAGATGAACAGCGTTGCGAACACCACCGGATAGTCGCGCTGGACGACGGAGAGATAGCTCAGGCGCCCGAGACCATCGAGCGAGAAGATGTTCTCGATCAGCAGCGAGCCGGTGAAGAAGGCGTGGATGAAGGCGCCAGGAAAGCCGGCGATGACGATAAGCATGGCGTTGCGGAAGACATGTCCATAGAGCACGCGCCGTTCGGAAAGCCCCTTGGCGCGGGCGGTAATGACATATTGCTTCTTGATCTCTTCAATGAAGGAATTCTTGGTGAGCAACGTGGTGGTGGCGAAGGCTGCGAGCGACAGCGAAATCAGCGGCAGCACCAGATGCCAGAGATAGTCGAGGATCTTCTGCCACCAGTTGAGATCGGCGAAATTATCCGAGACAAGGCCGCGCAGCGGGAACCAGTCGAAGAAGGAGCCGCCGGCAAACAGCACAATCAGCATGATGCCGAACAGGAAGCTCGGAACCGCATAACCGATGATGATGATGCCTGACGTCCAGACATCGAAAGTCGATCCATCCTGCACCGCCTTGCGGATGCCGAGCGGAATGGAGATCGTGTAGGAGAAAAGCAGGATCCAGACGCCGAGCGAAATCGATACCGGCAACTTCTGGCCGATGAGGTCGATGACCGTCGTGTTGCGGAAGAAGCTCTCGCCGAAATCGAAGCGAATGTAGTTCCACATCATCTGGCCGAAGCGCTCGAGCGGCGGCTTGTCGAAGCCGAACTGCTTGTCGAGCTTGGCAATCAGCTCGGGATCGAGCCCCTGCGCGCCGCGATACTTGGAGCTGCTGTCATCAAAGGCCTGTTGAGCGAGCATGTCGGTGCCGCCGGACAGGCGGCCAGTGGCGTTATCGCCCTGTCCGGTCAGCTGCGCGATGACCTGCTCCACCGGTCCGCCCGGCGCAAACTGCACGATGGTGAAGGAAATGGCCATGATGCCGACAATGGTCGGGATCATCAGCAGCAGGCGTCGCAGAATATAGGCGCCCATCAGCCGGTCGCCTCCTCGAAGAGGAATATATCCCGCTTCGCCTCAATCCATCTGTCGATCAATTCACAGTCCCTTCCGCCGGATTGAAACCGGCGCAGTCAGTATCAGCTTGAAGTTATCCGAATCAGCCCCGAGCATTTGGAGGCAGTGAGCCTCTTATTGCAAGAGAGGCTCACTTTCCGGCGCTTTTCGACCACCAGACCTCAGGGAAGCCGATGGAGTAATAGGGCAGTTCAGGCAGATGCTCGAACTTGTCCCAGTAGGCGATCCGGGTCGTCGTTCCGTAGAACATCGGCACCACATAGTGGTGGGCAAGCAGCACGCGGTCGAGTGCCTTGACCGTTGCATCCTTCTCCGCGACGTCCTTCGCAAAGATCACCTTCTGGATGAGGGCGTCGATGCCGGGATCGACTATGCCGGCGTAGTTGCGAGACCCCTGACGGTCGGCAGCCACCGAGCCCCAGTAGTCGGCCTGCTCGTTGCCGGGATTGAGCGTCTGTCCCCACACGACCCAGATCATGTCGTAATCGAAGCTGCGAATACGATTGATGTATTGCGACGTATCGACCGTCCTGATGCTGGCATCGATGCCGATGCGCTTCAGGCTCTGGATGTAGGGTAGCACCGACCGCTCCTGCGAGGCGCTGCCGAGCAGAAGCTCCAGCGTGAACGGCTGACCGGTCTGCGCATTCACCATCTTGTTGCCCTTGAGAACCCAGCCTGCATCCTTGAAAAGAGAGATGGCCTTACGGAAATTGTCGCGCGTTTTCTGCGCGTCGCCGCCGACTGGATTGGCGAAGGGTGTTGTGAAGACGTCCGCAGGCACCTTGTCCTTGACGCTGTTCAGAACATCGAGTTCTTCGCCTTGCGGCAAACCGGAAGACGCGAATTTCGTGCCGAAGAAGAAGCTGTCGACACGCGTCAATTTTCCGAAAGCAAGAGTCCGGTTCATCTCCTCGAAATCGTAGGCGTAGCTCAGGGCCTCGCGGACGCGCTCGTCCTTGAAGCGATCACGCCGCATATTGGGAACGAGCGCCTGCATGATCCCGACCGAGCGCAGCGAGTTGGGAAGCTCTTCACGCTTGATGCGACCGTCCTTTGCAGCTGGAAAATCGTAGCCGGTCACCCAATGGCTTGTCGAATTGTCCTGCCAGTAGTCGATGGCACCGCCACGAAACGCCTCGAACGCGACGTCATTGTCCGAGAAATAGACATAGTTTATCGCGCCGAAATTGTTCTCGCCGACATTGACTGGCAGGTTCTTGCCCCAATAATCGTCCCGCAACTCATAGCGGATCGAAGCGCCCGGCTGCACGGAAGCGATCTTGTACGGACCTGAACCCATGACCGGCTCCAACGTCGTGCGGGAGATATCGCGTGGTTTGCCATCAGGTCCGTTTGCTTCCCACCAGTGCTTCGGCAGGATGGTAAGCTGACCGAGGATCGAAGGCAGCTCGCGATTGCCCTTCTCATCGAAATGGAAGGTCACGTCGCGCTCGCCGGTCTTTTCGGCGCTCACGACATGGGCATAGTAACTTGTCGCCAGCGGATTGAGCTCTTTGGTCTTCTCGAAGCTGAAAATGACGTCCTCGGGTGTCACCGGCTTGCCGTCGGGCCATTTCGCCTCGGCGCGCAGCCGGAAGACGGCACTCGAAACGTCGTCGGGATAGGAGACGCCTTCGGCAAGCAAACCGTAGGAAGAGTTGGTCTCGTCGTCGGCCTTCTTCAGCAGCGTATCGTAGAGAAGTCCCGTGCCGTCGGCGGCGCTGCCCTTGTAGAGAACCGGATTAAGGGTATCGAAGGTGCCGCTGGCCGACAGCTTCACCTCGCCGCCCTTCGGCGCATCGGGATTGACGTAGTCGAAATGCTTGAAGCCTGGCTGGTATTTGAGATCGCCGAGAATGGCCGTGCCGATGCGGAATTGCGGCTCTTCTGCTTTCGAGGATACCGGCATCGCCAGCAGGCAAATAAGAGTAGCGACCAAGCCTGCTTTCAACCGTGACAATGCCATTCATGATCTCCCGATGATTTTACGGGAATCAGCATAAGGCAAATGAGGGCAAAAAGCAGGACGCAATTGCTCATCTCTGTGTCAGGCAGGGCGCTTTGTCTGCCACGTCAGATTTCGGGCGCGGCATCCTCGAGACGACGGCGCAGCATCAGGCGCAGCTCGCCGATAACCCGACGGTCCTCGGCTGCATCGGGCTCGCTGGCGACCACGGCAGCGATGCGCAGCAGCTCGAGCACGATGCCCGACATCAATCCGATGTCATCCGAGATCGGCGGCTGCGCCCGGCGCAGGACACCGGCAATCAGCTCCTTCAACTCCGCACGCGAACGCGCCTTGCGCTCCTTTGGAATATCACGCCGCCCGGCTAGCGCTGCAAATTCAGGATATGTCTCCATGAACGCTGCGAGAGCATCAAAGATCGCCTCGCCGCTATCGGCTGCGGAAAGGCCGGTGCTCCGTTCCGCCATGTCGCGAAGTCCGGCTTTCAGGCGATCCAGACGATCGATGTGGAGCGCCTCGGCCAGCAAGGACTTGGTCGGAAAGAACTGATAGAGCGAGCCTATCGAGGAATGCGCTTCGGCAGCGATCTCCGTCATGGTCGCAGCATCGTAGCCTTTTCGTGCGAAGACTTTGCCGGCTGCGTCCAGCAACACAACGACGCGGTCGTGACCGCGCTGCCGCTTCGGAACCCGATTCTTCAACTCTTCACTTGATTTTTGTGAGGCCATCCTCATATTTCCATTGTGAGGATATCCTCATGTTTTCTGGAGCCCCCGCCCAATGTCACTTTACGACCCAAAGACCACAGCTCTCATTTCCATCGACCTGCAAGGCCTCGTGCTCAGCCGGCCGCTCGCGCCCTATTCCGCCCAACAGATCATCACCAATACGGTTGCCATCGCAAACAGGCTGAAGGCCGATGGCGGCACCACGGTTTTCGTCACGGTCGGATTCTCTTCGGACTATGCCGACGCTGTCAATCAGCCGACCGACGAAACCTTCACGCTTCCTCCGGGTGGTTTGCCGTCAGCCGCGCTGGAAGCCCCCGCCGAGATGGCGGCACTGACGCCTGACGTCGCTATCGTCAAGCGCCAATGGAGCGCATTTTATGGCACGGAACTCGATCTGCAGCTTCGCCGCCGCGGTATCAAGACCCTGATCCTGACGGGTGTCGCCACCAATTTCGGTGTGGAATCGACGGTGCGAGATGCCTATGCGGCAAATTACGCTGTCATCGTCGCGGAAGATGCCGTGACGACCTTCTCGCAGGACATGCAGGATTTTTCCTGCACGAAGGTCATGCCGCGGCTGTCGCGCATCCGCAAGACGGCGGAGATTTTGGCGAACTGATCCCGAGGGAAGGACGACCAGAACGGCAGCTTGCCGGCCGTCCGCTGGCCACTTGTGATTGTCGCGGATTAACTTGAACGGCTTTTCAGGATAATCTCGCGGCAAATCACTTCGGCCGACACGACCGCCTTTCAAGGATATGCATGGTTTCCCTACTGGTTCGCACCTTCCAGACTATCGGTAAATTCTCGCTTGCCGCGACGATCGGCATGGGTGTCGCCGCGGGTGATGCGCTGGCCCAGCAGGCGGCCCCGTCGCCTGGCAGCGCCAAGGCGGTTTTCGGAGCCGTGACGCTGCCGACGCAGGGACCGCCGCACTCGATCGGCTTCTATGCCAAGGGGTGCCTTGCCGGAGCCGTCGCCCTGCCGGCCGACGGACCGACATGGCAGGCCATGCGCCTTTCCCGCAACCGCCGCTGGGGCCGGCCGGAGATGATCGGCCTTCTGGAGCGCCTGTCACGCGACGCGGCAAAAAATGACGGCTGGCCGGGCCTGCTCGTCGGTGACATCTCGCAGCCCCGCGGCGGCCCAATGTTCAACGGCCATGCCTCGCACCAGATCGGCCTCGATGCCGACGTCTGGCTGACACCGATGCCTCGGCACAAGCTCTCGGTCGCCGATCGCGAAACCCTGCCCTTCACCTCCATGCTGGCCAAGGACAAGTTCCTCACCATCAACGACAGGGTATGGACACCGGCGCAGGGCCGCCTGCTGATGCGCGCGGCAAGCTATCCCGAGGTGGAGCGTATCTTCGTCAATCCGGCCATCAAGAAGAAGATGTGCGACAGCTGGACCGGCGACCGTAGCAATCTCGGCAAGCTGCGGCCGGAATACGGACATGATTCGCATTTCCATATTCGCCTGCGTTGCCCCCCAGGCTCCGTGGGCTGCACGGGACAGGCGCCTGTCGCGGCCGGTGACGGTTGCGACAAGACGCTTGCATGGTGGCTCGGCCCCGAGCCCTGGGCAAAGCCGAAGCCAAGCACGAAGCCGCCTGTCAAGCCGCGCGAAGTCATGGTTTCGGATCTGCCCAAAGCCTGCGAAGCCGTACTGGCGGCACCGGCAGCCGCTTCCGCTCGCGCTGCTACATCCGGTGCCAAGCCTGCAGATGCGGCGACGGAAACCGAAACGATGCCCGTCTCCGGCAATACGCCACCTGGCAACATCCCGCAGCAATGACGCCCGAGCGATCCGCGCGGGGCAGCCTTTCAAAACGCGCCTCCTTGGTATAGAAGGCGAATAAATCGATTGAAAACCGTTGCGGAGCGAAGACTTTATGGCCGGCAGCAAATGCATCGCCCTGATCGCGCATGATGAGAAAAAGGATGCGATGGCGGAATTTGCACGGCGCAACCAGGCGGCACTTGCCGACTGGCATATCGTCGCCACCGGCACGACCGGAGGCCGCGTGCTCGATGCCTGCCCCGACCTGAAGGTCACGCGCCTGAAAAGCGGGCCGCTTGGCGGCGACCAGCAGATCGGCGCGCTGATCGCCACCAGCGAAATCGACATGCTCATCTTCTTCATCGATCCGCTCACCCCGATGCCGCATGACGTCGACGTCAAGGCATTGACGCGGCTTGCCGTTCTCTACGACATTCCGATGGCGCTTAACGAATCCACCGCCGAGCGGCTGATCAAAACACTGAACCATTAAATCCGCCTTGCCGGCGGCAGACCACGGACCTGGCCATGCCCGAGCTCAATCACAGCGATGCCCCCCTGCCCTTTCCAATCCTGATCGGCGATATCGGCGGCACCAATGCCCGTTTCTCGATCCTTGCCGATGCTGACGCCGAACAGGAACATTTCCCTGTCGTGCAGACGGCGAATTTCACAACGATCGACGATGCCATCAAGCTGACCCTCGAAAAGAGCAAGGTGCAGCCGCGTTCCGCGATCCTTGCCATGGCCGGCCCGGTGCAGGGCGATGAGATTCCGCTCACCAATTGCGACTGGGTGATCCGTCCGAAGACGATGATCGCCAATCTGGGCATCGAAGATGTGCTCGTCATCAACGACTTCGAGGCGCAGGCGCTGGCGATTGCCGAGATCGCCGACAACCATCGCGAAACCATCGGCACGTCCTCCGAGAACAAGACCGCTTCGCGCGCCGTGCTCGGGCCGGGCACCGGGCTTGGCGTCGCCGGCCTCGTCCACACCCAGCATCAGTGGATACCGGTTCCGGGCGAAGGTGGCCATATCGATCTCGGGCCGCGCACCGAACGCGACCTGCAGATCTGGCCGCATCTGGAACCCATCGAAGGTCGCATCTCGGCCGAGCAGGTCATCTGCGGCCGTGGGCTTCAGAACCTCTACCATGCCGTCTGCGCGGCTGACGGCATCGAGCCGAGCCTCAAGGAACCAGCCGACATCACCAACCACGCCCTTGCCGGCACCAACACCCAGGCCGAGGAAACGCTGACGCTGTTTGCCACCTATCTCGGCCGCGTCGCTGGCGATATTGCCATGATCTTCATGGCACGCGGTGGCGTCTATCTCTCTGGCGGCATCCCACAAAAGATCCTGCCGGCGCTGCAGAAGCCGGAGTTCCGCGCCGCCTTCGAGGACAAGGCGCCGCATACGGAGATGATGAAGACAATCCCGACCCATGTCGTGACGCATCCGCTCGCAGCGCTGTCGGGACTAGCAAGCTATGCCCGCAAACCGGCAAGCTTCGGCCTTGCGACCGACGGTCGCCGCTGGCGGCGTTGATCTGCCCGGGACGAAAGGCAACCTTGCCCCGGCAGGCTGCCGGCCGGTTGACAAAGGCGATCCTGAGGCTGGCTTTAGGGGGCGATCGCCACAATGGGAAAGGGCCCGATGTCTTTCGGATGGGGCTTCTTCCACCTATAATGACTGGAGCTCAAGACATGGCTCTTAACCAGCGCGGCAAGCCATCCCTAGCCAAAGCCGCCCTAAGTCTTTATAGAGCCGCGAAAGCATGTGCCATGTGCGGCTCGCTTGGTTTGAGACAGGACGCCGATTTTTGAAATCGCCCGATACCCAAAAAAACAACGTCGACAGTGAAGCCATATCAGGCATGCTGAAGCGGATTATCGCCGAGAACGGCCGCGATCATATCTGGGGCTACGCAGTCGCGATCACCTGCCTGATCCTCGTGGCGCTCTCGACGGCCTATATTGCCTACATCATGAAGTGGGTCATCGATAAGGCCTTCGTCGATCGCAACCTCATCGATGCCTGGCTGATTTGCGGAAGCATCTTCGTCGTTTTCATGGCGCGCGGTTTCGCCGGGTATTTTCAGTCGGTCATCCTGTCCAAGATCGGCAACAATATCATCGCCCGCTATCAGCGGCGGCTCTACAATCATCTGATGACGCTGTCCGTCGGCTTCTTCAGCGAGGCCCGCTCTGCGCAGCTGGCTGCCCAGATCAGCCAGAACGTTTCCGGCATCCGCGACGTCATGAACCTGACGATCACCTCGACGGCGCGCGACCTGCTGACCTTCGTATCGCTCGTCGGCGTCATGATCTTCCAGGATCCGGTGCTGAGCATCGCCTTCGTCGTCATCGCGCCACCGCTCTTCCTCGCGCTTCGCTACATTTCCAAGCGATTGCGCTCCGCGACGCGTGAAGCGGTCGTACTGAACAGCCACGTGCTGGGCGCGATGCAGGAGACGATCCAGGGCATTTCCATCGTCAAGGCCTTCACGATGGAAAACGAGCTGGAAGGCAAGATCAACAAGCTCATCACCGCGGCGGAACACCGGCAGAACCGTATCGCCCGCCTGTCGGAGCGCAACGGCCCGCTGATGGAAAGCGTCGCCGGCTTCGTGATCGCCAGCCTCTTTGCCTATGCCGCTTATCGATCGATCTATGACAGCGTGTCGCCGGGTGTATTCTTCTCCTTCGCCACGTCGCTGCTGCTCGCCTATGATCCGGCCCGCCGTCTCGCCAAGCTGCAGGTGCAGCTGGAGCGTGCCGTCGTCAACGCGCGGATGATCTACGAGTTGCTCGACATGGAGCCGCGTCAGCGCGATCTGCCCGATGCCAAGCCACTCGTCGTCACGCAGGCCTGCATCGAATTCCGCGGTGTCGGCTTCGCCTATGGCAACGACGCCGTTCTGGACGATGTCAGCTTCGTTGCCGAAGGTGGCCAGACGACCGCGCTTGTCGGACCTTCCGGCGCCGGCAAGTCTACCGTCATCAACCTCATTCCGCGCTTCCACGACCCGAAAGAAGGCAGCATCTTCATCGACGGGCAGGATATTCGCCACATCACCAAGCAGTCGCTGCGCCAGCATCTCGCCTATGTCTCGCAGCAGCCGTACCTTTTCGAAGGCTCGATCCGCGACAATATCCGCTACGGCCGCCCGGATGCGACCAATGCCGAGATCGAGGAAGCGGCGCGGCACGCCTACGCCCATGATTTCATCATGGCGCAGCCACAGGGTTACGACACGCCGGTCGGCGAAAACGGCGTGACGCTTTCCGGCGGCCAGCGGCAGCGTCTGTCTATTGCCCGCGCACTCGTGCGCAATGCGCCGATCCTGCTGCTCGACGAGGCGACCTCGGCGCTCGACACTGAATCCGAAGCAGCGGTACAGAAGGCGTTGGACGAAGCCATGAGCGGCCGCACCGTCGTCGTCATCGCGCATCGCCTGTCGACGGTCGTCCGGGCGGAAAAGATCGTCGTCATGCAGAACGGCCGCGTCGTCGAAGAGGGCAACCACGAGACACTTGCAGAGGCCGACAATGGCCTCTACGCTCGCCTCAACAACCTTCAACGGCCGGTCGCTTCCGGTAATTCCCGCAAATAGACGATAGAGACGATATGAGCGACGATGCGATGAAGCTGGTGGTGGTTGGCGCGGCGGGCCGCATGGGACAGGCTCTCATCCGCCTCATTCATGCGACCGACGGGGTAACGCTGCATGCCGCGGTCGCGCGCCCCGGCTCTGCCTTTATCGGCAAGGATGCCGGCGAGATCGCCGGGCTCGGGCCGATCGGCATTCCTATGACCGACGATCCGCTCGCAGCCTTCCTGCATGCCGAAGGCGTCATCGATTTCACGATGCCGGCAACGAGCGTCACCTTCGCTGGCTTGGCCGCTCAGGCACGCATCGTCCACATCATCGGCACGACCGGATGCTCGGACGAGGATGAAGCCAAGTTCAAGGCAGCCGCGCGCCATGCCCGCATCGTCAAATCGGGCAATATGGGCCTCGGCATCAATCTTCTGAGCGTGCTCGTCGAGCAGGCGGCGCGTGCGCTGCCCTCGAACGATTGGGACATCGAGGTGCTGGAGATGCATCATCGCCACAAGGTCGATGCGCCCTCTGGCACAGCACTGCTGCTCGGCCAGGCGGCGGCGAAGGGCCGCGGCATCGATCTCAATGACAGTTCGGTACGCGTGCGCGACGGCCATACCGGTCCACGCCCGGCCGGCACGATCGGCTTTGCGACCCTGCGCGGCGGCGGCGTGGTGGGTGATCACTCGGTCATCTTCGCAAGCGAAAGCGAGCGGCTGACGCTGTCACACAATGCCGGCGACCGCTCGCTGTTTGCCCGTGGCGCGCTGCAGGCCGCACTCTGGGCGCGCGACAAGAAACCCGGCTTCTATTCCATGCTCGATGTACTCGGGCTCTCCACACGTTGACCTGATCCTATTAGGGAGAAATTTTATGAGCGGTACTCTCGTCCTCGTTCGCCACGGCCAGAGCGACTGGAATTTGAAGAATCTCTTTACCGGATGGAAGGACCCGGATCTGACCGCGCTCGGCGTCGAGGAAGCCAAGACCGGCGGCAAGGCGCTGGCCGATTACGGCATCAAGTACGATATCGCCTTCACGTCGGATCTCACCCGCGCCCAGCACACGCTGAAGATCATCCTCGATGAAATCGGCCAGCAGGGTCTCGAAACCATCAAGGATCAGGCGCTGAACGAACGCGACTACGGCGATCTCTCCGGCCTCAACAAGGACGACGCCCGCGCCAAGTGGGGCGAGGAGCAGGTTCACATCTGGCGCCGCTCCTACGATGTTCCGCCGCCCGGCGGCGAAAGCCTGCGCGACACCGGCGCTCGCGTCTGGCCTTATTACCTGACGGAAATCCTGCCGCGCGTGCTTGCCGGCCAGAACGTACTCGTCGCCGCTCACGGCAACTCGCTGCGCTCGCTCGTCATGGTTCTCGACCGCCTCAGCAAGGCGCAGATCCTTGAGCTGAACCTCGCGACCGGCGTACCGATGGTCTACAAACTCAAGGCCGATTCCACCGTCGCCTCGAAGGAAGTCCTCGGCGATATGTCGGGCGCGCATTGAGCGCAGGAATTCGGGCCTGAAAGCCCCTCAACTGAACCTTCTCCCCGCTTGACGGGGAGAAGGACGATCTTCCAAAGATTGCTTCGCAGCCTCAATTTTCGACGGTGAAGCGCACCCTATCTGCGGCGAAGCGGGAAATCGAATATTGCACCGGGACATCGTCGAGATCCGCATTGAGCGCCTGGGCAACCAGAACGATGGCGCCCGGGGATAGTTGCAAATCACTCAAGTCGCCTTCATCGGCATGGGTCGCGGTGATCTCGGTGACGACGCGCACATAGTCCGGTACGCCCAACTCCCGAAAAGCCTTCGTGATCGATCCCGTCGTCCGATAGATATCGGCGATATCGCCGAAGCGATCGGCCGGAAACCAGCTTGTAGCGCGCGATACCGGACGATGATCCGCCTGACCGAGTGTTTCTAGACGCACAAGCTGAGTGCCCACCTCGATCTTCAGCTGGTGGGCAAGCTCCGCATTTGCCGGCTCTTCACTGGAAGCAAGCAGGACGCTGCGGGTCTCGCGAACCTGATCGCCGATCCCCTGCGAGAAGCGTGTCCGCTTGGAGATCGGAAAGCTCAGTCGCTCCTTGCGCTCGATCAGAGTGCCACGCCCCTGCACTGCCCGGACGATCCCCTCCTGCGCCAGCGCGCCGAGCGCGCTGCGGATGGTATGCCGGTTGACGCCGAACTGCAGCGCCAGCGTCGTCTCCGGGGGCACCATGCCTGTCTCGTCGAAATCGCCGTGATTGATCGACGTGCGAATCCGGTCGGCAATCTGCCGCCAGAGCGCGACGCCCGTCTGTCTCTGTATCTTCTGCCCTGCCATCTCGCCCACTCGCCCTGTCACACGCTTGTCACGACTCACTAATAGATATAAATCTACATTGTATGGTTGTCTATATCAATAGACATTTAGAGGAAGACGCGATGAATTCAGCACAGAGGCAGGAAGCAGCCGCACAGGAGCGCCGGGAACGCAAGCGCGTTGCCGATCTTCTGGCGCAGGCCGAGCGCGACGAGCTAGAGGCGGCGTGGGAGGCATTGCCGAGCAAGCCGGCGATACAGCCGGTGCGCGGACCGGAGACGGGGCTGGTCATGGTACGCGGACGTATCGGCGGCGGCGGCCCGCCCTTCAATCTCGGCGAGGTTACGGTGACCCGCGCCACCATCCGGCTGGCATCGGGCACCATCGGTCATGCACATGCACTGGGTACGGATCGCGACAAGGCTCGTCTCTCCGCCATCTTCGATGCTCTCTGGCAGCAGCCGGCCACCAAGGAATTCGTCGAGAAGGCAATCCTGCAGCCGGTCACCGAACGTATCGCCGAATATGACCGAAAGCGCGCCGAAGAGACGGCTGCGACCCGCGTCGATTTCTTCACCATGGTTCGCGGAGAAGACTGATGAGCCTTTCCAATATCCCGACCTTCGGCAGCGAAGCCCTGACCGGCGGTTTCACCGATCCGGTTTTTGATGCGCAGAGCGTGTTCAAGATGACGATGGATGCCATGGCGCGTCCGGGCACGCTACAGACCGTGACGGCTGACATCGCGCCGCCGGCACCGCTCGGCATTGCCGCCGGCGCCATCGGCCTGACCCTTTGCGATCACGATACGCCGGTCTGGCTTTCCAATGGCTTCGCAAGGTCGAACCTTTCCGAATGGCTGGCCTTCCACACGGGAGCGCCTGTCGTTGCAGAGCGTCTGGAAGCGCATTTCGCCTTCCTCGAGGCTGGCATGGCGCTTTCCTCCCTTAGCCAGTTCGGCATCGGAACGCAGGAATATCCCGATCGCTCGACGACGATCGTCCTTGAGATCGAAAGCCTGGAAGACGGCAGGGAACTGGCGCTTTCCGGCCCGGGCATCAAGGACATCACCATGATTGCTCCGATCGGTCTGCCGGATGCGCTGCTGCGCATCTGGAACGACAATCGCGCCCTCTTCCCGCGTGGCGTCGATCTCATTCTGACGGCGGGCCGGCAATTCCTCTGCCTGCCGCGCACCACCAAGATCATCGCGACGGAGATGTGACATATGTATGTTGCCGTAAAGGGTGGCGAAGCCGCCATCGCCAATGCTCACCGGCTGCTGGCCGACCGTCGCCGCGGCGACCGTTCGCTGCCGGCGCTCGGCATCAACCAGATCGTCGAGCAGCTCGCGCTCGGCGTCGATCGCGTCATGGCCGAAGCCTCGCTTTATGACCGCACACTGGCGGCGCTCGCCGTCCGCCAGGCACGCGGCGACATGATCGAGGCGATCTTCCTGTTGCGCGCCTATCGCACGACGCTGCCGCGCTTCGGCTACTCCCAGCCGCTCGACACGTCCGCGATGAAGATCGAACGCCGCATCTCGGCAACCTACAAGGACCTGCCGGGCGGCCAGCTTCTCGGCCCGACCTTCGACTATACGCACCGCCTGCTCGATCCGAGCCTCCTCACCGACGAGGATGTGGACGAACCGATGCAGCGTCCGGCCGAAGAGGGTCGCGTCATGCGCGTTTCGGAAATCCTCAGCCAGGAAGGCCTGATCGAAGGCGACGGCGCCTTGCCCGTCGACCATGAGATCGGCGACCTGACGCGCGAGCCGATGGAATTTCCGATGAGCCGCGATCTTCGCCTGCAGGCGCTCGCCCGCGGTGACGAAGGCTTCCTGCTGGCGCTCGGCTACTCGACCCAGCGCGGCTATGGCCGCAACCATCCCTTCACCGGCGAAATCCGCATCGGCGAAGTGGAAGTGGAATTCGACGTGCCGGAACTCGGCTTCGCCGTCTCGCTCGGACGCATTCAGGTGACCGAATGCCAGATGGTCAACCAATTCAAGGGTTCGGCCAAGGCGCCGCCGCAGTTCACCCGCGGCTACGGTCTGGTCTTCGGCCAGAGCGAGCGCAAGGCCATGGCCATGTCGCTGGTCGACCGCGCACTGCGCGCCGAAGAGCTCGGCGAAGATATTACTGCGCCGGCTCAGGACGAGGAATTCGTTATTTCCCACTCCGACAATGTGCAGGCGACCGGCTTCGTCGAACATCTGAAGCTGCCGCACTATGTCGACTTCCAGGCCGAGCTCGACCTGGTGCGGCGGATGCGCCGCGATTTCGAGGCCGCTCGCGAACGCGGCATGGACCCCATGACGGAGGCAGCCGAATGACCGAACTCGCCACCTACAACTTCGCCTATCTCGACGAACAGACCAAGCGGATGATCCGCCGCGCCATTCTGAAGGCAATCGCCATCCCCGGCTATCAGGTGCCGTTCGCCTCGCGCGAAATGCCGATGCCTTACGGCTGGGGCACCGGCGGCGTTCAGCTGACGGCGGCGATCATCGGCCCGCAGGACGTGCTGAAGGTCATCGACCAGGGCGCCGACGACACGACCAATGCCGTCTCCATCCGCGCCTTCTTCCAGAAGGTTGCCAATGTCGCCGTCACCACCCGCACGGAGGAGGCGACCATCATCCAGACGCGTCACCGCATTCCGGAGACCAAGCTCGGCCACAATCAAGTGCTGGTCTACCAGGTGCCGATTCCGGAGCCGCTGCGCTTCCTAGAGCCGCGGGAAACCGAGACGCGCAAGATGCATGCGCTCGAGGAATATGGCCTCATGCATGTGAAGCTTTACGAGGATATCGCCCGCAACGGCCGCATCGCCACGACCTACGCCTATCCGGTCAAGGTCGCGGGACGCTACGTCATGGATCCGTCGCCGACGCCGAAGTTCGACAATCCGAAAATGCATCTGTCCGACGCGCTGCAGCTCTTCGGCGCTGGACGTGAAAAGCGCATCTATGCCGTGCCGCCATACACCGAAGTCGTCAGCCTCGACTTCGAGGACCATCCGTTCGAGGTCCAGCGTTTCGACAAGCCCTGCGCTCTTTGCGGCGCCGAGCAGGTCTATCTCGACGAGGTGATCCTCGACGACAAGGGCGGCCGCATGTTCGTCTGCTCCGACACCGACTTCTGCGAGGATCGCCGCGCCCACGGCCATGTCGGCGCTATGCTCGCAACCGATGGATTGCCCGACAGCAAGGAGGCTGCCGAATGAGCGACACACCGCTTCTCAAGGTCAAGGACATCTCGAAATTCTACGGCAGCCGCATCGGCTGCCGGGATGTGTCCTTCGAACTATGGCCAGGCGAAGTGCTGGCTATCGTCGGCGAATCCGGTTCCGGCAAGACGACGCTGCTCAACTGCATTTCAACCCGGCTGCTGCCGACCACCGGCAGCGTCGAATACCATATGCGTGACGAGACCTATCGCGATCTCTTTCGCATGAACGAGGCCGAGCGCCGTTTCCTGATGCGCACCGATTGGGGCTTCGTGCATCAGAACCCGGCCGATGGCCTGCGCATGACGGTTTCGGCTGGCGCCAATGTCGGCGAACGGCTGATGGCGATCGGCAACCGTCACTACGGCAATATCCGCAACACGGCCATCGACTGGCTGGAGCGGGTCGAGATCGATGCCGACCGTATCGACGACCAGCCGCGCGCCTTCTCGGGCGGCATGCGCCAACGTCTGCAGATCGCCCGCAACCTGGTGACCGGCCCGCGCCTCGTCTTCATGGACGAGCCAACCGGCGGTCTCGACGTTTCGGTACAGGCACGGCTGCTCGACCTCGTTCGCGGCCTCGTCAACGATCTCGGCCTGTCGGCCATCATCGTGACGCACGATCTCGCCGTCGCGCGCCTGCTGTCGCATCGCATGATGGTGATGAAGGACGGATATGTCATCGAACACGGACTGACCGACCGCGTGCTCGACGATCCGCGCGAACCCTACACGCAACTGCTCGTCTCTTCGATCCTGCAGGTCTGAGGAAGAAAAATGGCAACCCCACTCGTCGTTTCCGAAGTCTTCAAAAGCTTCACCATGCATCTGCGCGACGGCATTCGCCTGCCCGTCGTCGCCGATGTCTCCTTCTCCGTCGCCGCGGGTGAATGCGTCGTGCTCGGCGGCCCTTCCGGCATCGGCAAGAGCTCACTGCTGAAAATGATCTACGGCAACTACGCCGTCGATAACGGCCAGATTCTCGTCACGCACAAGGGCAAGATCGTTGATCTCGCCACCGCCGACCCGCGCACCGTGCTAGAAGTCCGCCGGCAGACCATGGGTTATGTCAGCCAGTTCCTGCGTACTGTGCCGCGCGTCGCCGCCATCGATGTCGTCGCCGAACCGCTCCTGGCTCGCGGCGTCAGCGCCGAGGATGCACGCGAAAAGGCGGCGACCCTGCTTGCGCAGTTGAACCTGCCGCAGGAACTCTGGCAGCTGCCGCCCGCCACCTTCTCCGGAGGTGAGCAGCAGCGCGTCAACATCGCCCGCGGCTTCATCACCGACCACGCCATCCTGCTGCTAGACGAGCCTACGGCTTCGCTCGATGCCAAGAACCGGGCCGTCGTCGTCGACATGATCGAGACGAAGAAGCAGGCGGGCGTCGCGCTTCTCGGCATCTTCCACGATGAAGAAGTCCGCGAGGCCGTCGGCAGCCGTGTTCTCGACGTTTCGCAGTTTTCGCCAAGGAAGGCAGCAGCATGAGCCGGAAACTGGGCGAGACGCCCTACATAAGCCCCTCGGCCAGCGTCAACAATTCGACGCTCGGCCGCTATACCGAAGTCTCCGACCGCTGCCGCATCGATGAAGTCGAGATCGGCGACTATTCCTACATCATGCAGGATGGCGCTGTGTGGTGCGCAACGATCGGCAAGTTCGCCAACATCGCGGCCGCGGTGCGCATCAACGCCACCAACCATCCGACATGGCGTGCCACGCTGCACCACTTCACCTATCGCGCGGCCGACTATTGGCCGGATGCCGATATGGAGACGGACTTCTTCAGCTGGCGGCGCGACCATCGCGTCGTCATCGGTCATGACGTCTGGATCGGCCACGGCGCCACCATCCTGCCGGGTGTTACTGTCGGCAACGGCGCAGTCATCGGTGCTGGCGCAGTCGTCTCCAAGGACGTTGCGCCCTACACGATCGTCGGCGGCGTGCCGGCCAAGCTGATCCGCGAACGCTTTACGGCAGAAGTCGGGGCTCGCATGGACAAGCTCGCCTGGTGGGACTGGGAGCACGACCGCCTTCGCACGGCGCTTGCCGACTTCCGCGCCCTGTCCGCAGAAGATTTTCTGGATCGCTACGCCGCCTGAGGCCGCTTTCCGCCCAAGCCGGGCTTGCACAAGACCCGCGGGCACTTCAGCCTCAGGTGATCTGTGTAGCCCTGCTTAAGGGAGGAGTTGTTCATGGCAAAGCAGTTTTCCAGTATCGACGACAGGCTGCGCGATTTCATCGCGCGGCAGCACATCTTCTTTACGGCGTCCGCCACGGCTGCCTCGCGAGTCAACGTCTCGCCGCGCGAAACGCTCTGCCTGCGCGTCATCTCCCCGAACACAGCCATCTATCTCGACCGTACCGGCAGCGGCAACGAGACCTCGGCCCATATGAAGGCCGATGGGCGGTTGACCATCATGTTCTGCGCGATGGAAGGGCCGCCGATGATTCTGCGCCTCTACGGCCACGGCAGGACCATCCATCGGCCTGCGCCGGAATATAGGGAATTACTGCACACGCACTACGACGGAGACGAGCCGCTGGGCGCGCGACAGATCGTGTGGCTGGATATCGATCTCGTGCAGACGTCCTGCGGCTTCGGCGTGCCGCTCTTCAGCTATGAAGGCGAAAGGCCGAGCCTCGACAACTGGGCCAATGCGAAGGGACCGGATGGTATTGAGGAGTATTGGCGCGAGAAAAATGTCGTCAGTATGGATGGCTTACCTACCGGTTTATTTGACGACTGAAGGCAGCCGAAGCATTCGGTCGTCAATCAACTCAAATCCAGACGAATTGTAACAGCACTTACATAAAACTGACATTGGAGCTTCATGAAGCGGGACTAATCGGTTGCCTTGTGGTTGGCGCCACCCCCCTCGAAACTCCCTTCGAGGCAGGGGCATGCGCCCATTCTTAGCACCGGTACCGCTGATTTTTTGCAGCCCGGCAGCCGCGAAAGGGAAGCACTATGTTCGAACTCAGGAATGTTTCACGCCGGTTTGGCAACAAGCTCGCTGTCGATTCCGTGACTTTGGACATACCCCAGGGACAGATGGTCGGCGTCATCGGCCGCTCCGGCGCCGGCAAGTCGACGCTGCTGCGCATGATCAATCGCCTGGCCGATCCGAGCTCCGGCTCTATCCATTTCTCCGGCCTCGAGGTTTCCAAGCTCAAGGGCCGTGCGCTACGCAGCTGGCAGCGCGACTGCGCCATGATCTTCCAGCAGTTCAACCTCGTTCCGCGCCTCGACGTGCTGACCAACGTCATGCTTGGCAGACTGAACCAGCGCTCGACCGTCCTGAGCCTGCTTTCCGTCTTCACCCGCGAAGAGCGTATCGAAGCGATTGCCGCTCTTGAGCGGCTCGGCATCGAGCAGACTGCCCTGCAGATGGCGGGCACGCTTTCCGGCGGCCAGCAGCAGCGCGTCGCCATTTGCCGTGCCTTGATGCAGCAGCCGAAGATGATGCTGGCCGACGAGCCGATTGCCTCTCTCGATCCGCTCAACGCCAAGATCGTCATGGATGCGCTTCGAGATATCAACGAGCGCGAAGGCATCACCGTCATCACCAATCTTCACACGCTGGATACGGCCCGCAACTATTGCGAACGCATCGTCGGCATGGCAGCCGGCCGCGTCGTCTTCGACGGCAAGGCGTCCGAACTGACGGCCGCGGCCGTCAAGGAAATCTACGGCACCGACAAGGACGGCGCCGGCATCGACGAGACCATGACGTCGACGGCAATCAATTTCGCCGACCAGACCGCGCAAGCCGCGGCAACTGAATCTGCCGGCCCGCAACCGCTGGCGCTGGCCGGTCTCTGAGAGGGACGGCCGGGATCGAGAGCCCGCGTCAAGGGCACATTTCTTCTAGACCGAAGGCATCCGGGGACACCGGTTAATCAGGAGACGAACCCAATGTTGAAGAAGACTCTTCTTGCGGCTACGGCGCTTCTCGCGCTCGTTGGCGGCGCAAACGCTGCAGATCTCAAGGAATTCCGCGTCGGCATTCTCGGCGGCGAAAACGAAGCCGATCGCCTGCGCAACTACGCCTGCCTTTCCGACCACCTGAAGAAGGAGTTCGGTTTCGAGAAGGTTTCGCTGTTCCCGGCCGCTGACTATAACGGCGTTATCCAGGGCCTGCTCGGCGGCACGCTGGACTTCGCAGAACTTGGCGCTTCCGGCTATGCTGCCGTCGCCATCAAGGACCCGAAGGCCGTTACCCCGATCCTGACCACGCAGCAGACCGACGGTGCGACCGGCTACTACTCGATCGGCCTCGCGCTGAAGTCTTCCGGCATCAAGACGATCGCCGACGCCAAGGGCAAGAAGCTCGGCTACGCCGACCCGGACTCCACCTCGGGCTACCTCGTTCCGCTGACGCAGATTCCGAAGACCACCGGCGCTCCGAACGACAAGTTCTTCGCTTCGACCCAGTTCAACGGCGGCCATGAGAACAACCTTCTCGCCGCTTACGACGGCAAGGTCGACGTTGCTGTCGACGACTCCTCGGGCATCGGCGATTTCAAGGACGGCTTCACCTCCGGCACCTTCCGCAAGGCTGTCGACAAGGGGACCGTCGACCCGAACAAGCTGGTTGAAGTATGGCGTTCGCCGCTGATCCCGAACGGCCCGCTCGTCGTTCGCAACGCTCTGGGCACCGAATGGCAGGCCAAGCTGGCCGACTTCTTCCTGAAGCTGCCGACCACCGACGCCAAGTGCTTCAACGCCATCGAAGGCGGCGACTTCAAGGGCTACGTCAAGGTTACCCCGGAATTCTACAACGCCGTTATCGACGTTCGTAAAGCTGCCATCGGCGGCTGATCCGCATTCCAATGACTGGGCGGCCGGCAACGGCCGCCCTTTTGCTATTCACAAAGGCAGGATTTCATGACGATTGCCGATACGCACCCGAACATGCAGAGCGCGCCTCAAAGCGCCAAGGAGATCGGCGACGCCTGGACAAAGATGGTGGCCCGCCGCCGCCTTTACACCGGCATCGGCCTCGTCATCCTGCTCGTTGCTTTCGTCAGTTCCGTTCGCTTCGCCGATGAAAGCAATGCCGGCCATTTCTTCGATCGTCTGCCGCATCTCTTCGATTTCGTCAGCTGGCTTATTCCCAAGGACTGGGCCGACGTCTATCGCGCGCTGTTCGATCTGCCGAGTCCCAACGGCGCAAACGGCGCCGGCGGCGAAGAATTCAATTTCCCGCTCGGCCGCGTCTATGTCTGGGGCGATTTCTATATCCCCGAATATTTCGAGCTGATGCTCGTCACGATCAACATCGCGCTGGTTTCGACCATTGTCGGCTTCGTCTTCGCGGTCCCCCTCGCCTTCTTTGCCGCACGCAACCTGTCGCCGTCGCATCCGATCCGTCTGATCGCCAAGCGCATCATGGAACTGCTGCGCGCCTTCCCGGAAATCGTCATTGCCGGCCTGTTCTCGGCGATCCTGTCGATCGGTCCGATCGCGGCAATCATCGCCGTCGGCCTTCACACGATCGGCGCGCTCGGCAAGCTGTTCTACGAAGTCGTCGAGAACATCGACATGAAGCCGGATGAAGGCATGCGCGCCGTCGGCGCAAGCTGGACGGAACGCGTTCGCTTTGCCGCTCTGCCGCAGGTCCTGCCGAATTTCATGTCCTATGCATTGCTGCGCCTGGAAATCAATGTCCGCGCCTCCACCATCATCGGCGCCGTCGGCGGCGGTGGTATCGGCGAGGAGCTGAAGCTTGCAATCTCGCGCGGCTTCGGCGCCAAGACCATGGCGCTGATGCTGCTCCTCTTCGCGACGATCATCGTCGTCGACCAATTTTCCGCATGGCTCCGCCGCCGTCTCGTCGGTGAGCACGCCTTCCTTCTGCAGCATTGAGGTTCCCCATGTCCGTCATCGACGCTGGCCGTATGCAGGAAATCGAAGCGCGTTATCCGGAGGTCTTTCACCGATCCTTCCGTCAGCGCTATGGGGCGCTGATGGTCTTCATCGGCATCATCCTCTACGGCTTTTACGCCGTATGGTTCTTCGATCTGCCGAAGGTCCTCTCCGACGCACGCTGGGAACGCGTCGGCATCTATCTCAGCCAATGGATCAGCTATGATGTCCAGCCGGAGTTCCGCATCTCCGGCGACAAGATCAGCATCAAGTATCCGCGCTTCTCGCCGCTGGGCGACAATCCCAATCCGAACTGGGTGACAACCAATTCCGATGGCAGCATCGCCGTTTCGGTGAGTGGCACCAGCCGCATGGTGACGATCACCAAGACGCAGGCGATCCTGACGGCGCATGGGCTGACTATCCCGATCGACATTACCGGCAATGCCCCGAAAATCGTCGGTTCGCAGCCGGTTCCGAGCTGGATGACCGTCTATGACGACAATATCCTCGCCAATCTGGGCTTTGCCGGCGACGTCAGCATCTCCACCGACCGAGTGAAGATCCGCAAGCGCTTTCTTGGCTGGGCCAACTTCGTCTTCGACACGCATTCGCCCTTCTTCGACAAGCCGGCGGGCGAGGTCATCAGCCTCATCGTTTCCGGACCGCGGCTCGATCCCGACCAGTCCAACCTCTCGCTGGCCTTCGACAATATCTGGAACAATGGCGCCTGGCAGCATGGCGACGTCTGGACCAAACTGTTCCAGACCATCGTGATGGCGTTCCTCGGTACGCTGCTCGGTTCGCTTGCGGCTTTCCCGCTTGCCTTCATGGCGGCCCGCAACATCACGCCGAACCGGCTGCTCAATCAGGTGCTGAAGCGTCTGTTCGACTTCCTGCGCTCGGTCGACATGCTGATCTGGGCACTCTTCCTGACACGAGCCTTCGGCCCCGGCCCGCTCGCCGGCAGCGGCGCGATCTTCCTCACGGAAACGGGTACGCTCGGTAAGCTCTATTCCGAAGGTCTTGAGAATATCGACAACAAGCCGCGTGAAGGCGTGAAGTCCACGGGCTCATCGACGATCCTGGTGCATCGCTACGGCATCGTGCCGCAGATCGTGCCGGTCATCGTCAGCCAGACGCTCTACCAGTGGGAATCGAATGTGCGCGGCGCGACCATCATCGGCGCGGTCGGCGCAGGCGGCATCGGCCTCAAGCTGTGGGAAGCGATGCGCACCAATGCCAACTGGGCAAACGTCGCCTACATGGTGCTGCTGATCCTGATCGTCGTCTTCCTGTTCGACGCCGCTTCCAACGCGCTGCGCTCGCGCCTGATGGGTACGAGAGCCAAGTAAAAAAGAGCGAGAAAAATCGCAGCGCATCATCATTCTGTCACGGGAATCCGGTAGCGCAGGCCCGGCAAGACCGCAGCGATCGAATCGGATTTAGCCGGATTCGACCCGCTGCGGCTTTACTGCTCTTGCGGTTTGTCGCAAATCACCCAACAGTGCCCCGCGCAGCCGATTTTTCCAAGGAATACAGCCGTGCGCTATGCTCTCTATTTCACGCCGCCCAAAGACGATTCGCTGACGTCGCTTGCTGCCCGCTGGCTCGGCCGCGATGCTTTTTCCAATGAGATTTTTTCCGACAAAGCCATGGGTCCGCTGCCGGAAGACCACGCCGAACTGACCGCCGATCCGCGCCGCTACGGCTTTCACGCCACGCTGAAGGCGCCCTTCGAGCTCGCCTCTTCGGTAAATGAGCGCGATCTGCTCGAGGTCGCTGCCGACTTCGTCTCGCGCACCAAGGCCTTCACCATTCCAGAACTGGTGCTCGGTCAGCTCGGCCCGTTCTTCGCGCTCGTGCCGGGTTCGCTCTACCAGCCGCTGCAGGATTTCGCCTTCAGTGTCGTCAAGACTTTCGAGCCGTTCCGCGCCCCGCTTTC
>NZ_JAELTU010000049.1 GCF_016429015.1 Rhizobium sp. ASV20 | reverse complement strand
CTTATTCCAGCATTCGCGCGATGCGGCGGCGTTTTTTCCAGGCCGGAAATGAGGCCTTCTCGCGTGATGTGCTGCAGCTGATGCGACGTATCATTAGCCATCTCAAGGAGCACCCGAAGCCTTATGTGCTGCTGATATCCTCACTTCATACCCCGCTGACGGCAAGGCTCGCCGGCGCCATGGTGGGTATTGGTCTTCAGCAGGCCGAACAGAAGGTACTTGTGGTGGAATTCGGCAGCCAGCCGGGGCTGGAAACGCCGCCGCGAAGCGGCAATGGCGTCTTCGTCAGCGGCGCAAGCGGCCTGCGAACCGTCGTTTACAACGTTGCCACCGAAAAGAGCTCGATATCGCTGCCGTGCCTGACGATCGATGACATATTGGCTGACGCTGGAGCTTACGATTTCGTGCTTCTGATGGCCCCTTCGTTGGTCGGGGAGGGCTGGGAACCCGCGCTGTTTGCCGAAGCGGATCTTATGCTTTTCGCGCTCGGCCCCACCGAAGACATGTCGGAAGTCGAAAACATGCTTCGGCAACGCCTTGACGCGGATCAGGTCGAACGTAGCGCGACGCTTGTGATCACGCGGGATCCGGTGGGTGTTTCGGAAAGCCCGGTGGTGCAAGCCATTCGATCTGAAGGCGGCAGGATCGTTGCGAGGCGGTGAGCATGGCAACCGGTCCAGCATCGGCGATGATGTCACGCAGGCGTGCCCTTGCATTGGCAGGCAGCTCGGTAATCGCGGCCCTTTCCATTCCTGCATCGGCGGCAGCGCAGACGGCGGGTAAGCGTGTCGTTCCATCGCGCGGGTTCAATCTGCCCAGCTGGCTGGACAGACGCGACGGCATCGAGCCGAGCGAGGCAGTCCTCGAAAAACTCCGTCACCTGGGTTTCGAGACCGTTCGGCTGCCCATCAATGGCGATCTCATCGCAGGCGGAGATGCGGCAGCGCTCAGCCGGATTCGAGACGGAGTGACGGAGCTCGTTCAGCACGGTTTCGCCGTCATTGTCGACATGCATCCTTCGGAAAATCTCCATGCCGCCTTGCGCCTTGATTTCAATACCGGAGCGAAACGGGTCTCGCAGGCATGGATGGCCCTTCGCACTGTCGTTGCCGACCTGCCGGCAGCTTCGGTCTATCCGGAACTTCTGAACGAACCGCCGATGGAGAGCGAGGCCTGGCTCGGATTGCGCGATCGCCTTGCGGAGATTGTCCGATCCGGGTGCCCGCAGCACACTCTGGTTTGGGGCCCATCTCCCTCACAGGGCATATGGGAGATAGGCCAGACGCCTCCACTTGCCGACGATAACCAGATTGCTGCGATTCACTTCTACGCGCCGACAGCCTTCACCCATCAATGCGAAACCTGGGATGCCTCTCCCCTTGCGCGAATTTCAAACCTGCCCTTTCCCGCAACGAAGGGAACGCCAGCAGTCCAGGAGCGCATCAAGGCGCTTCGAGCGTCAGGTGACAACCAGGCCGCGGCGCTGATTGAGGAGCAATTGTCGACACCGTGGAACGAAGCGGCGGTCGCTTCAGAATTCATAAGGCTGAAGCATTGGTCGGAGACCTATGATTGTCCGGTCATGATGAACGAATTTGGTGTGTTGAATTTCTGCGTTGACGCCGAAAGTCGGGCGGCGTGGACTGGAGCCGTGCGACGAGCCGCGGAAGCGCACCAGATTGGCTGGGTCTATTGGGAGCTCGATCAGGGTTTTGGCTTCATCAAAAGCCGGCGCAGTAGCGATGGTTTTGACCCCATGATGACTGCGGCACTGCTCGGCAGCGATGGCGGCGGGTAAGATGCGGGCAGTGTGCGGCATCATGGAGCGCCAACGAGCGCAGATGGATGGGAGCTGGCAATGAGCATTGCAGGCGGCCATGCCGGTGTCGAAACGGGTATAGCGAGATCGCGGCGCTCGGATGCCATGTTCCATCTTCTTGTCGCGCTGCTTGCGGTCGTCGCGTCGGTTTCCGCCTTTGCCGTGTGGACGCCATTCGGTGTTGCGGCGACCTTTCTTCTGACATTGGTGCTGTCGGTTGCATTGCCCGGTTGCATACCGGTCGTGATAGCCTGCTCCTTTCTCTATCAAAATCTCGTGGTCGCGTGGTTCACGCCTTTCGTGCCCGATCATAACACGTTCGATGCGTTGCGCGGTGCCAACTTCGTCATTCTGATGACTGCTTTCGGCATTTTCCTGGCGGCCTCGTTCCAGTATCGCGTGCGTGCGTTGACCGAGTTGCGTCCGTGGCTGCTGTTCAACTTCGTCTTATGCGCGACCGTCTCTTTCTACTTTGCGCTCGGTGTTGTTCATGGCGGCCCGAAGGACGCTGTCATCTATTTCCGCAATACGCTCACGCCGCTTGCCTGCTTCCACATCGCAATTCTGGCCGCGGCTCTCTATCCGGTCGATTTGCGCAAGGCCATCTTCTGGCTCTGTGTCGGCGCAATCGTCTATGGCTATCTGGAGCAGATCTTCCGGATGGACTTCCTGAGCCTGTTCCATGGCGATCTTTATGTTCAGCGCGGCCTCAAGGCTCAGATCGAGTCCGGCATCTGGGAAAAGCGGCTCAGAGAAACGGGTTTCGTGCTCCGCGGCCTTGAAGACACGATGATGACGACGTTCTTCAACATAAAGCTGCTGAGCGACTTGCTGCCGCCGATCTTCCGCAACGGCGGCCCGAATTTTCACCCGATCAGCTATGCCTATGGCCTCAGCATCATGTCCGCGTGGCTTCTGTTCAGGGGACGTTGGGTCGTACCCATCGTTGCGCTTCCGCTGCTGCTGGTCATCGGCTCGAAGGGTGCCACATTCATGCTGATCGTCGCACTCGGCGCACAGCTGATGTTTCGTCCATCGCGGGCGGAGCTGACGCTCACGGCCGTGGTCGCATTGGCCGCGGTGTGGACCGTCGCTGCTATCGTCTTTGGCGCGACGCATGGCGATTATCATGTTCTCGGCCTGATCGCCGGGGTTCGTGAATTCCTGCACAACCCGTTCGGGCAAGGTTTGGGGATCGGCGGCAATCTGTCGAGCACCAGCCTCAATCTGGATTGGGATAGGGCCCAGGGCGAAGGTGTCGCTTCGATCCCGGTGGAGAGTGCCGTCGGCGTCATGCTCTATCAGATGGGAATAGGCAGTATCGTCTTCTTCGGCTTTCTGGTGGCACTCGCGATATCGGCGCGCCGCCAGCTGATCGCGACTGGCGACCCGGACTTCCTCTTTGCCTTCGTTGCCATCGTCACGATCACATCCAATGCCGTATTGCAGGAAGAGGCATTCTTTTCGCCTCTCGCCCTCGGCTTCTGCCTCCTTTTGGTTGGCGTTTCGTTCGGTACACGATGGCGTGCGCTTGCGCTGGCGCGAGACATGCACGGCGGGCCTGGCGCGGCGACGCCACAGGCGCCGCTCTGAGCTACGGTGCAGCAATATTTGTTAATGATGATGTAGTAATATCTATTGTAGATTGGGTTGTAGACCGCAGTATCGGCAATATTCCGGAGTTTATCGTGGCTGTTTTAGGCGCTTATCCCCCTGGACTTACTTGCAGGCCGATTGAGGACAGCGACTGGGAAGGCATCATCGAATGCCTCGGCAGGAATTTCCCGACGCGCCCACGCAGCTACTGGGAGCGGGCCGTCGCCCGCATGGAGAAGAGACCCGTCGTTCCAGACTTGCCGAAATACGGTTTCGTTCTGGACATGTCTGGGCGGATCGTCGGTGTCTTGCTGGCGCTCTATTTTCTGCATCAGGGACAGGAAGGCGAGGAGATCCGCTGCAATCTCTCCAGCTGGTCTGTCGATCCGGAATATCGCGCCTTCGCCGGCAAGATGGTGATCGCGGTCTTGAGGAAGAAGAACGTTATATACATCAATGTATCGCCGGCGCCGGGAACGGAAAAGGTTAACGAGGCGCTTGGCTTCCGTCGCTATTCAGAGGGGCAGCTCGGATTTCTGCCGCTGCTCAGCTCGACACGGGGCGGCTATCGCGTGCTCGAGGCTAGCCCCGATGTGCCTGAGATGTCGATGCTGTCGCAGGGAGATAGGGACATCCTCCTCCAGCATGCGTCACTCGACTGCTTGTCTTTGATCTGCGTGGGTGAGGGGAAAGCATTCCCCTTTGTGTTCAAGACGCGCCGCGTGTTCCACGGGATGATTCCCTGTGCCCAGGTTATCTATTGCCGATCGCATGAGGAGTTAAGTCGGTGCGCCGGCGTGCTCGGCCGCTACCTGCTTCGTAAGGGCGCGTTGCTCTGCGTTGTCGACGCCAACGGGCCGGTGCGTGGCCTGACGGGCCGCTATTTTGCCGGAAGTGGCGCGAAATATTTCAGGGGGCCGAAACCTCCGCCGCTCGGCGATCTGACATTCACTGAAGTCGTCATATTCGGATTCTGAACGCGGCTCTCGCAGCTGCGTCTCGCCAACCTGCAGGAGTCGCCGTCGCTTTTGCTAGGCCGGCGAACGGGCTGGGGATTTGACATGTCTTTCTGCAAGACGATGCAATTTCTCCGCAAGCGCCGGGCTCAGGTTCGCGACCGCATGCACTGCGCGCCGCCGCAGAAAGTGGATCTGGCGGCGCGTGCGCCAGCGCAAATCGGTATTGGTCGCGAGATTGCGGCGATGCGCGGCCAATTGCAGAGCGAGGGCATCGCTTTCCTGCTTCTGGGGATCGCCATAGTAAGCTGCGATCTTGGTGCGATCGAAGGCGGATGCTGCCATCCATTGCGGTATATGAACTGTGCATAGCCGCTCTACATCCATCAGCAAGCGGCTGACCCCAATCTCGGTTGCCGGACAGGAAGACTGAAAGGCATCCCCGATCAGGACGACGCCATCTTGCTGGCAGTTTTCGGCAATGGTGATGTCTGAAAGCCAGCTGTCGACCGCACCGACGATTTCGAAATCACCGATGGCCTCACTGAGGGATGGGAAGATTGCCGCAAGCGTGTCCTTCGGGCTCTCATGAAGCGATTTGATCCACGGGTCACGCGGATCGCGGAAAACGAAGAGGTTGGCGCGAGTGTCGCCGGGGACAGGAAACAGGTTCATGTGATCGATGCCATCCGAGGCGCCGTGATAGGTGAGGGCGACATGACGGAAACTCTTTGCCCCGATCGGACTAAGATTGAAGCCCAAGGCGAGCGAGCGCTTTTCGGCAACGGATCGGTGCGAGATTCCGAGATCCCGGTGCAATATGTCACCTATGCCTGTGGCAAGTACAAGAAGCCGCGCGGTAATCTCATCCTGTCCAAGGATTGAAATGCGCTGGCGCGAGGCGCCCGTCTGCACCCCGTTCACCTGACCGAAGACGAGACTTACATTTGCAGGCAATGCGGCGCGGAGCGCGGAGACAAGCTTGTTGTATCGGAATCCAAAGTGACGACCGTTCGTCCGGTCCAGTATGCTTCCCTTGTGCACATGGACGACGTCGTCAAATGCAACGGCTGCGGCGGACACGGATCCGAGAAGGCGAAGCCGTTGCAGCGCCGCGACTTGTTCGGCGCCGATCTTCTCTACTCGGAATTCCTCGGGAATGACGCGATGGCGGTCGATGAGCGTCACGCGATAGCCCGCCCGGCCGAGTATGCAGGCGGCGAGAGTACCGGAGAGCCCTCCGCCGACAATGGCTATGTCCGTATCCGTTTCAGTGACAGGTCGTCCAAAGGATTGCTTGATGGTCATTTCGAGAACCTCAGGATCGCGTAGATGGCGTAGGGATTGGTCGTGAAGTATCGCCAGAAGAGCCTGCGCGGCTCCATCAGCACGCGCCAGCACCATTCGAAGCCGGCTTTCTGCACCCAGAGCGGCGCTCGCCTGGTTTTCTGTGCCAGGTGATCGAAAAGACCGCCTGATGTCTTGATGACTCCGACATTTGCAAGCCGCGCAGCAAAATCGTGTACGAAGATCTGCTCTCGCGGGACGCCAAGGCCGAGCCACAATATATCGGGGGCAAGCGCATTGATTTCGTCGAGCTTCCTTTCCAGGTCCTCCCCGGAAAGATAGCCGTGGCAATGGCCGGCGATGCGCAGGTTCGGATAGCTCTCGCGCGTGGCGCTGACAGCTTTTTGGTTCTCCGTTTCCGATGCTCCCAGCAAATAGAAGCTGATACCTTCCTTCTCCGCGAGTTCGGCGACATCGTGGAACAGGTCCGTCGTTGCCACGCGCTCGGGTAGCTTCAGGCTGCAGAGCCATCGCGAGGCCATGACAAGCGGTTGGCCGTCGGCAAGGATCTGATCGGCCTCACGGAAGAGTTTGGCGATGTTTTCATCCGCATGAACACGCGCGACGACCTCACCATTGGCGGAGGTGAAATAGTGCGGCCGATTATCGCTGCGGCGATGCCGCGCGACCTCGATCATAAATGAAGCGGCGCTACGTCGATCGACGACGGTGATCGGCAATCCCCCAATCTGGACGTTCGGGAAGGTGAGGGAGTCCTGCTGCGTCGGACAGGCCGATCCATATTGATTTGTGTGTATGGTTTGCATCTTGCCTTCCATGTCTAAGGTGGCTTCGGAGGAGGCAGGGTTTCTGGCGGATGCTTGTTGGCGACCGAGACGCGATATCTCGATTCCATCAATGGTTGTGGAGGAAGCATTCGCGTGTTTTGGAATGTTTGTATCAATATCGCCCACGATCATTACCCCTTGCTTGAGTAATGAGTAGCTAATATTAGGCCGGGAGTTAAGTTGTTTATTAGTATTTAGTTAATGTATAAAGTTCTAACAAAACAACATAAGAATATATCGATATTGCCTGTGCCCATCCTTGCGGGCGAGCGGAGAAATTGTATAATAAATACATATCGTTAGGTTTGGACCCAGCGCCGTGCAGAAATAGATATGTTTGGTCACCGGGATTGGCCGCGCCGGCCGCGCAGAATCAAGTCGATATGACATCGCCTTCAGCGCTGAAGGTGCGACGTGCCGGAATCAAACAGCATAAGATCCAGTATTGGCATGAACGGGATCAACCGTGTGAGGTCACCCCACGCCAGGTCGATGGCCGGGCGGTCGATACAACCAGGATGGCAATCTTGTCGTACGCGGTCAGCGAAGAGCTCAGGCTGTGGGTTCCAGGGGCTGACGTCTTTGTTTCAGGAAGGATTTAGCAAAGCCTGCAACCCGGCAAGCTGATAACGCCAGAACACGGCAACGGCTTGCTGGATGGCTATCGGGTCCCGATGCGCCTCAAGAATATCAGCGATCATGTCGACCGTGCGAGCGAAAACCCGATGCAAAACGAATCTGGCAGGAGAGGGAAAGGGGCTCCCTCCTCCCCGCTTCTCTGCATAGGCGGAAGCCAGTCGCTCCATCTCATGGATCATCAGGATCCTCACACGGTGGTAGCGCGTTCCGTGAGAACCGCGCAGCAGTATGAGAACGGCCGGGCGGTATTCTATCCAGAACGCGAGCAGCGCGCGTGCGGCATCGGAGCCGCTTGCCGTAGCACTCTCCCAATCTTCCAGCCTTTCGAATTCTCTCAGGCGGATACGCAGGAGCCGCAGCAGTTGGGCCGCGATGGGCGCAGTGACGATGGCATTGAACAGGCTCTCCTTGTCGTCGAAGTACTTGTAGATGTTGCCGGTGCTGATCCCAGCCCTCTCCGCAACGTCAGCAAGTCTTGCGGCCGTAAAACCCCTTTCGGCAAAAATCGCACCGGCAGCCTCGATGATGCGATCACGCACATCGTCCTTCAGCTTCTGCGGCATGCCGTCACCTTCGGCAGAGCGGTCAGATCGGCGAACCAGGGAGCCGCCTCTTCGAGCTGAAGCGCCAATGAAAAGAGGAGGCCGTCCCGGTCTTTGGCCGCGGCGAAATGGCACCCGATCGGCAAGCCGTTTGGCGTGCGATAAAGAGGAACCGACATTGCAGGCCATCCCGCAAGCGATGCAACAACCGTATACCCCGCAAGTTTGGAGATGAATGCATCCGCTTCCGCCGATGCCTGGTTGGGGCCGTGCAAGCCGAGCGTAAAGGCCGGCATCGCGACCGTTGGGGAAAGCAAAACGTCGAAGTCCGTGAGTGAGGCATTGGCGTCGCGCTCGGCTAAGTGAAGCGCCTCGACCAGCCGCGTGAGGGATTGTGGCGAGACGCCTTCCGCCCGGCGGGCCAGCTCAAGCGTATAAGGCTCGAACAAATCCGGATTGAAGTTGCTGCCCAGCATGTGTCGTAGCTGGTCCAGCAGCTGGCCGATGCCATAACCCGTAAGGGTGAAGAACGCCTCGCCGGTTGCCTGCGTGTCGATTGCCGGCCCCTTGATCTCGATCACATCATGGCCCAGGAGCTGGCAGAGCGAAATTGCCTTCTCAAGCGCGGCCTCGGCATCCGCAGACGGCGCCAAACCGAAACAATCGGGCCGATAGGCGCCAATCCGCAATCGCATCTGTTGAGACGCCTTCAAGTCGGATAGCGATGGCAAGGTGTCTTTCCGATCTTTCCGCTCGGTGGCTGCCAGCCAGTGATAGCTGTCGCGAACGGAGCGGCTGACGCAGTGCTCGGCGATCAAGCGCGTCGTTGGCATGCTTGTCGGCATGCCGTTCGATACCGTGCGCTCGCGGCTGGGCTTGAAGCCGAAAAGTCCGGTGAAGGAGGACGGCCCTCGAATTGAACCGCCGCCATCGGACGCATGTGCGACCGCCACCATGCCGGCAGAGACGGCAGCGGCGGCGCCGCCCGATGATCCGCCCGGCGATCGGGAGACATCCCAGGGGTTACGCGTCGCTCCATTGCTGAGGGTTTCGGTCGTGCCGAGCAGGCCGAACTCGGAGGTCGCGCTCTTGCCGAGAACAATAAGACCGGCAGCGTCGAGAGCGTCCGTATACGGCGAACCCGCCGGAGATTTCTGGCCGGCGAACATGCGCGTCCCGAATGCAGTCGCATGGCCGGGATAGGGCATCAGGTCCTTGATCAACGTGGGAACGCCGGCAAATGGGCCAGTCGTCACGGATTCGACTGCACGCTTGCGGGCAAGATCGAAATCCACGGATGCCAATGCATTCAGCTGCGGATTGACCCGCTCGATTCGCGCAATCGCCGCATCGACCAGTTCGAGAGGCGTGATTTCACCGCGCCGAACGAGCTCCGCCTGGGCAGTCGCGTCCAGCATGGCAAATTCGTCGGGGATATGGATCGGGTCTGCGGCGTCAATATGGTCCATGATTTGGCTCCTAAAAACGAATAGAGAATTTACTATTCACTATTAAGAGTCAAGGTGACCTGAAAGATTGATCCTTGGAAAACCGGTTGGCTTGACTTGTATGCCACTGAGTAGCATCTTGAGTGAGAAAGGAGCACACCGAATGAGTGTCAAATCATCGATATCTCTGACCGAGCAGCAAGATGCTTTCGCCCGCTCACTGGTCGAGACAGGGCGCTATTCGAGCTTGAGTTCGGTTCTGCAGCAGGGTCTGGAGCTTCTGCGCCAGAAGACGGAAGCGGAAGCGGCCGAGACGGAAGCCCTTCGCGCACTGATCCAGCGCCGATTGGAGGGGCCAAAGATTTCTGCCGCCGACATGGAAGGGCGTATCGAAGATATGATAGAGCGAAAGCAGCGAGCATTGCGTGTGGGCGGTTGAGTATTCCCGCGCTGCCGTCCGCGATTTCGACCTGATCTTCGATCATCTGCTGGCTGCCTATGGCGGTCTCGGTGACGCCTCGGAAGAGGCGTGGGCACGGGCTGCCGACCGATTACGCCGGCTCCGCTCTGATATCGACCGATTGGCCGATACGCCTCATATCGGAACGCTGCGACCGGACATTCATCCCGGCATCCGCTTCCTGCGGCGCGACAGGGCCGTTATTTGGTTTTTACCGGACGAGGCGCGGCAAGCGATTGTCGTTGCCGCTGTTTTCTTCGGTGGCCAGGATCATGTCAGGCACATGCTGGCGCGTATGTTGGAAGAATAGGGCTGCAATGGCAGCCTAGCTGGAGCAGCCTAGTTCGTCATGCTCGCTACGACAGTCGGCTTCTGGATGATGTCGACCCAGCGGCCGGTATCGTTGATCGCCTGCCGCTTCAGGTAATGATAGGGCGTCTGCGTCCAGTTCTTCACCTCATCGGTAAGGTTGTCGAGGATGAAGTCGCCGCGATCGGTGCGCACTGTAACAATGGCGTGCCCCTCGCCATCAGGAAGACGCACGACGGTGATCAGCAGGTTGGCGAGCGATATGCCCTTGTTCATCAGTTCGCGGCGCTTCTCCAGAGCATAGTGCTCGCAATTGCCCATGCCGTCGTCAGGATAGTTCCAGTACTGCACCACGCCGTAGTGATCGAGATCGCTGACGGGCTTGACCCACTTGTTGACCGAGGTGTTGACCTCGACAATCTCGTCCCAGGTCTTCTGGGTGATCTTGATGGGGCGCAGATCGCTCGGGTGGATTGAGCATTCGTCGGGACGCCGCTGGCAGAAATCATAGTGCCCGATCGGCTGGGACGTGATCGAACCCGTCGACATGACCGGGCTTGGCGCCGCTGAGGCGCCCATTTCCCAGGCAAGGATCGTTGTCGCGAAAATCAAGGCGGAAAGAACGCTCTTTGCCGCGGAGAGGAGGCTGGCTGGCCGGACGACGCAAAACATACAAACGCCTTTGCCCAAAAGAACAGTGTTAACGAATCGTTAAATTTTGAGCTTTCCGAAGTCAATTTGACTCGTCTCGGAACGGCCGCAAATCTTAATAGATGGTTAACGCCGAGGGCGTGGCTGGAAAGTCGTCGTCAATCGGGTCTGATTGGGGGGAAGGGCCTATCTCACGACCGGACGCCCGGCACAGCCGGGCTGTGCCGGGATAGTGTCCTGCAGGCAAGGTCGAGGTTTCACTCAGCGCATGGTGTAGCCGCCGTCGCAGAAGAGCGTGCTGCCGGTCATATTGGTATTATCGAGAAGGAAGAGAGCTGCATGGGCCTGCTCTTCGACCGTGGCCGGTCTTTGCGTCAGGGAGATCTTGCTCCAGTAGTCGTAAGCCGGTTTCCTGACATCATCGGGGCGATTGCGCCACAATTCGCTATCCGTCGTCCCGGGAGAGAGGCAATTTACACGGATAGGATTGAGTTCGAGCGCAAGACCTCGCGCGAGCCCCTCGAGCGCCGCGTTGCAGGCGGCGTAAGCCGGCGCGCCGACTGGTCTTGCCGAAGCGGCTCCCGACATCAGCACCACCGACGCGTCCGTGCGCAGATGTGGCAAGGCTGCATGAACGGCGCGAAATTGCCCCCAGAACTTGGCTTCGAACAAGCCTTCGCTGGTTTCCAGGCCACCGTCGCGGAAGGTGCCGGTCTTGTAGGAGGCGGCAGGGGTGAACAGGCCGGACAATTCCGGTGCCTCGGCGAAGAAGCGCTCAAGCGAGGTGCTATCGGTGATTTCCACGGTTCGGCCGGATGCGGCCGGACCAAGGGTCGACAAGGTCCTTGCGAGATTCTCTGGAGAGCGGCCACCGATGAGCAGCCGGTCTCCCCGTCTTGCGAGTGTATGGGCAAGCGCCAGTCCGATGCCTGACGTTCCCCCGATGATGGCGTAGGTGCGAATATTGCTCATGAGGCGACAATATTCGCGCTTCATGAGCTGTTAAAGCGACAAATAATCCTTATATTGCCGAACTAAATTCGTGAATGGTGACTATGCGGCATCAATCAGGCGACGATATCGGGGTTTTTCTGGCTGTCTGCGAGGCGGGGAGCTTCGTTGCGGCCTCGGCACGGCTGCGACTTTCCGCTTCTGCGGTCGCCAAGGCGGTCGGGCGTATCGAACAACGGTTGAATGTCAGGCTTTTCAAGCGGACGACACGCAGCCTGTCGCTGACGGCAGAGGGGGCTGCCTATCGCGATGTCTGTGGGGCCGCCTATCGTGATGTTCGTCGGATCGAAACGATGCTCACGGGCCTTTCCGACGAGCCCGCTGGTGTCCTCAATATAAGCCTGCCGCCGCTTTTCGGCTCGCAAATCGTGGCCCCCGCGCTCTATACGCTCATACGCAAATGGCCACGGCTGACGCTCAATATCGACAGTTCCCTCGAGCAGCTCGATCTTTCCAATGGCGAAGTCGATCTGGCTGTTCGCATTGGTGAACTGCCGAACGCCGGCGGCCTGGTTGCCCGCCGCCTGGGACTACAGCATCTGGTCCTTTGCGGCTCCCATGACTATTTCAGCGGCCGCCAACCGCCGGAGACTGTCGATGACCTCACCACGCACGATCTGATTACCGGATCGGCAAGAGGGCGGCCGACGCCGTGGCAATTCCTGCAGCCGGACGGCGGATTGTTGTCATGGCATCCGAAGGCGCGCCTTCTGCTCGAAGGCAGCCTTCTGACGCTCTCGGCAATCCGGTCTGGAGAGGGAATTGGTCTGGTGCCTTATTGGCTGGTGCGAGCCGAGATTGCCGATGGCCGCCTCGTGTCGGTTCTGCAAGGGCGCATCGCTGGTCATTTGCCTGTGCACGCCGTCTGGCCGGCCGCGCCCTTCCTCCTGCCTCGCCTTCGGGCGGCAATCGATGCCATCGTCGAAGCCGTTGTGCCCGCATTGAACAGCGGGGCGGAAGAGATGAGCGAGTATCTCGCTACCCTTCGACGTTAGAGATCGGCCACGGTCTTTCCGCCGGGCGCCTGGAATTTCCTCACCGGCAGCCAATCTCTCGCCGCAATCGGCAAGCAAAAGCGCCGCTTCCTGCAGGTGCGGCCTGCGAGGAATGCAGGACCGGGCGCGGAAGCGTTCCAATACGAGGAGCGAACCCCCTTTCGCGGGCCGGTCCTGTTTTTCCAGTACGCAACGTTGGACGGCAATGGAGAGCTTCGGCTTCTCCTGGAATTGCCCCAGCCGGCACCTTTCGCGGCGAAGAAGTAGGCTGGCGCTAGCGCCGATCTTGCGCGGAAGCCGCAAGGTCGCTCGACAAGGTCTTATAGACATCGTCATTCCCGAGAGCGCCGTTGACGAAGATCGAATAAGCTTTTATATAACGTGATATATAACTACTTATGCATTACGATGGAGCACTACATTGGTTGAAGATGTCGTCAGATCGCTCGGCTTTCTTTGTCTGGGCAGCCGTCTCCGTCGCATCGGCGAGCGATTGCAAGCCGATACCCAGCAAATCATGCAGGAGCTTGGTGTCTCTCTTCAGGCCGCGCAATATCCGTTTCTGGCAGCGCTGGACCGTGCAGGTCCATTGACGATCGGCGAACTTGCGCAGGCCGTCGGTATCACGCAACCGGGCGCGACGCGCACTGTCTCCCAGCTCCTCGAGACGGGCTATGTCGACATGCGAACCTCGTCGGAAGACCAGCGCCGGAGGCTGGTTTCATTGACATCGAAGGGACAGGAGCTGGTGGATTATTCCAGACAGTCGGTTTGGCCGCGCGTCGAGCAGGCTGTGGCGGAGCTTTGCGGCGATTTCTCAGGGCCGATCCTGCAACACCTCGCCAACATCGAAGACGGACTTGCCGCCGTTCCGCTTGCCGGGCGGGCCAACCTGAACAAGGAGCGGAAATCATGAGCCACATTCTCGATCGTCCGGTCTGGAGCGCTCTTCGAACCGCTCATGCAGCGCTGGCCGAAGGCAGCGACGACGCGCGGCGCTATCCGCCTTCGATCGTGCCTTTTGCCGCTTCTGCCGATAATGCCGCCGGAAGTCTCAAAGCTCTTGAATGCCTGCCTGCTTCGGGGGAGGTCATGGCGCTTGTCGAGGCCGAACCGATTCCGACCCCGCTGGAGTTGACGACCGTTTCTGACGCCAAGCTCGTGCAGATGATTGCCGAACGGCCTTATCCTCGGATTGTTGACAGCCGTATCGTGCCACTGACGGAAGCCGATGCAGAGGACATGCTTGTGCTTGCCACATTGACCAAGCCGGGACCATTCACGTTACGCGCCCAGAGCCTGGGCGCTTTCTGGGGAATTAAGATCGATAGTCGGCTGGTTGCCATGGGAGGCCAGCGTATGCGCCAGACAGGCTTTGCCGAACTCAGTGGCCTTTGTACACATCCGGATTTTCAAGGGCGCGGCTTCGGCAAGCTGTTATTCCGATTTGTCGCGGGCGAAATTTCGGCCAGGGACGAGACGGCTTATCTGCACGCCTATGCTGCAAACAGTTCCGCCATCTCGCTCTATACCGCCCTCGGTTTCCGCCTGCGCGCCGAAATGAACTTTCGTATCGTCAAGCGCGATCGCTGACCGATATCCTCGCGCCATCGGCGAAAGCTTTTTAGACCGACGAAGTGTTCAATCTTCGACGTTCGGTAGCAGGATGGTCAAGAGACCGATCAATGGCAGGAACGCGCAAAGTTCGAACACGAATTCGATGCTCGTCCTGTCGGCCAGAGCTCCAAGGGCTGCGGCACCAATGCCGCCCATGCCGAAGGCGAAGCCGAAGAACAGGCCCGAGACCATGCCGACGCGACCAGGCATCAGCTCCTGCGCATAGACGACGATTGCCGAGAATGCCGACGCGATGACCGTGCCGATGATGGCGCTGAGGATGATGGTCACCTCCAGGCTGGCATGTGGCAGGACGATCGTGAACGGCAAGATGCCGAGGATCGAACCCCAGATGACCTTTTTGCGCCCGATGCGATCGCCCACCGGGCCGCCGATCATGGTGCCGAAGGCGACGGCGGCGAAGAACACGAACTGGCAGAGCTGGGCCGAGCGCTCGGAAAGGCCGAACCGATCCATCAGATAAAAATTGTAGTAGCTGGTGAAGCTTGCAAGGTAGAAATACTTCGAGAAGATCAGTGCGATCAACACGGCAATGGCAATGCCGACACGGGTACGCGACAGGGTCAGCGCCTTGTGCTTCTTGCCGGATTTCGCCGGAGCGCGAAGGCTTTGTCCGTTCGCCTGATACCAACGCCCAAGGCCGCTCAGAATGAGAATGCCGATGAAGGCGAGGACGGCAAGGAAGGCCATGCCACGCTGTCCATGCGGGAGAATGAAGAAGGCAGCCAGCAGCGGGCCAAGCGACGTGCCGAAATTGCCGCCAACCTGAAACACGGACTGCGCGAAGCCATGTTTTCCGCCTGAAGCGAGGCGGGCGATGCGCGATGCTTCCGGATGGAAGATCGAAGAGCCGAACCCGAGGAGAACGGCGCCCATGACCAGAACCCAATAGTTCGGCGCCAACCCCAGCGTCACCATGCCTGCGCAACTGCAGGCCATGCCGAAGGGAAGAGAATAGGGCTGCGGCTTGCCGTCCGTGTACCATCCGACGAACGGTTGCAGGATCGAGGCAGTCACCTGATAAACGAATGTCAGCACGCCGAGCTGGGCGAAGCTCAAGCCAAAGCCTGCCTTGAGCACTGGATAGCTTGCGGGCAGCAATGATTGCGTCACGTCATTGATGAAATGGCCGAGACTGGCGACCAGCAGGATCGGGTATATGGTGGTAGCCGCGCGGGGCGCGTTGATGACCTGGCTCATGGCACTCGCTTTCAATTCGTCTTCCGCGCTGATACTGAAAGAACAGGTCGCCCGCCACCGCGATTAGGCGAAATTGTTACGAGACTGGGCCAAGATGGTCAGGAACAGCCGGATTGATGCTTTCATCGACGTCGAGCGACCGATCGTTGCGCTCGGCAATGAATATGAAGATGGGCATCGCGTCGAGCCGCATCAGCATCGTCGTGCGCAGCTGCTCTACGGCTTTTCCGGCGTGGTATTGGCAACCACGCCGGACGGCACGCTCGTCATGCCGCCGGAAAGAGGAATGTGGATTCCTCCGGGCGTCGTCCACAGCGTCCGCATGCTCGGCAGTGTCAGCATGCGCAGCGTCTACATCGAGCCGCACGCCATCGAGACGATGCCGGATCACTGCCAGGTCGTGGAGATATCGCCTCTGCTTCGGGCCTTGATCGCCGAGGCTGTCGATATTCCGGTCGAATACGATCGGAATGATCGGTCCGGCGCGCTGATGACCCTGCTTCTGCACGAGTTGGCACGATTGAAGCCATTGCCGCTTTCGTTGCCGTTACCGCGCAACCCGGTGCTTGCCCAGAAGTGCCAGGATTTCCTTCTTCATCCGAGCGCACACGATACGATCGGCTCGTGGGCAAGCCGGCTGAGCATGAGCCGGCGCGCTTTCACGCGGATGTTTCGCCTGGAGACAGGACTGAGCTTCGTCGAATGGCGCCAGCAAGCGTGTCTGCATGCGGCACTTCCGAGATTGGTCGCCGGCACCGCTGTCACCACGATCGCGCTGGATCTCGGCTACAGGAACCCCGCCGCCTTCACGTCCATGTTCAAGCGTGCCTTCGGCTACGCCCCGCGTGAGATTGCCCGCCAACAGCTTCCCTTCGATAGCCTGCGAGACGGCCGCCGCTGAGCGAAGTCACTGCTGTTGAAGCGCAAGCCTCAGGCCGAGGGCCACATAGATCGTGCCAATGACCTTTCCCTGCCAGCGGCCAACGCTGCGGTTTCGGCGTAGCCAGCCGCCAATCGTGCCGGCTCCCACAGCCAAAAGCGATGTTACGCATATGCTCAGCCCGACGAAGATGGCACCGAGCAAGGCAAGCTGCATGACGACCGGGCCACTTTCGGGGTGAATGAACTGCGGCAGGAACGCCAGGAAAAACAAGGCGGTCTTGGGGTTGAGTATTTCAGTAAAGAAGCCCTGTCGAAATGCGCGCATGGGCGTGATCGCCTGTGTAGCCGGCATGTCCAGACTTTGGGCTTTCTCGCGGAAGGCTTTTAATCCGAGATAGATCAGATAGGCGACGCCGGCATATTTGACGATCTCGAACGCCAACGCCGATGTGGCCAGCAGTGCGGACAGTCCGAACGTCGCCATCATCGTGTGGAAGAGGTCGCCGAAAGCAATGCCCAGACCTGTCGCAAGCCCGGTGCGCTTGCCACCACTGACGGCTCTCGCCAATGTCAGAAGAGTAGCAGGCCCTGGGATGACCATCAGCCCCAGTACAACGACGACATAGGTTGTCAAAACACCGAGGCTGATCATGGATTTCCCTCAATTCGGCAGAGTGCGCAAACGGCGTCGCTCCTGCACAGATTACTGACGAATGCAGGAGCTCGCAAGAAGCGATAGGCGCTTGAGGGTAGGCGTTATCAGTCAATTCGACTTAGGGCAGGCCTTTCGTGCCGGGCTACCCTTGAACCGATCCTCGAACCATGCCGGCAATGCCGCGGCGGCGACGGGTACGATGGTCTCGTGATCCAATCCTTCGCTTTCCCGGTAATCGACCGTAACTCCTTGCTCGCACAGGTCGGCTGCGACCTTGCGGGTCAACTGAACGGGCACCGCGTCGTCCTTATCGCCTTGGAAGAAGACAAAAGGCACATTCTTGACCGGCAGGAAGGCGTCGTTCTTTTCGAGCAATTCGCGCCACGGCTTGCCCGGCTTCAGCCCTTCCTGATTTGCAAAAAGCGTGGTCGGCTTGCCCTGAGTCTTTTCGGCGATCGTCCAGCACCCGGCGCTGAGGTTTTCCAGGGCCTCAAGTCCGTCGACGGAGAGGACGTCCCGCAACTTCAATTCGGGATGGCCGACATGCAGCCCAACCATGCGCGAGATGTAATAACCTCCGGTGATGGTTGTCGTCAGATCATATTCGGTGAGATCCCAATGCCGCGATGCCGGAGCAATCTCGCCCACTCCGAGAAGCTGGAGTTCGGGCGCATAGCTTTCCTGCAGATGGGCAAGCCATAGGGATGTCTGTCCGCCTTGCGACCAGCCATAGGCGGTGAATTTCTGCCCGACATTTGCACCGGGAAAGGTTTGAGCAAACCTGACAGCGTCGAGCGACGCCTGGGCCTGTGCCGCGCCGTTCAGATAGGACGTCGCGCCTGGCGTGCCGAGGCCTTGATAGTCGCTTGTCACCACTGCGAAGCCCTTCTTCAGCAGATCTTCTATGGCCGGAATGCGAACGCCCCACTTGTCGACCAGGCTCCGGCGCGACGGCGCGCAGCTATCCTCCATGCCGGCGGTTTCATGATTCCAGAGGACGAGCTGGCGTTGACCGGTCGGAGCCTGATCTGGCAGGTAGATTTCACCGGAAACATAAGTCAGCTTTTCGCCGACGCCAGCGGTGACATAGATGACGTCCCAGCCTTTCGAGCCCTTCGGCGCATCGGAGCGCTGCTTGGCCCAATAGATCTCGCCCGGCTTGGCGCCGTCGGGAACCTGTGTCGGGATGTCGTCCCAGAATGCCGATCCCTGCGGCACGTCCTTGTTGGTGGGCGAAAAACTTTGCGCGGATGCATGTAGCGCCGTCAGGCTCGCAGACAGCAAGAGCAGCGCTGTTGCCAGCACTTTTCTGGATGAAAACTTCATTCCTTCCTCCCAAGGCATTTGGCGACGATCTCGTCATCGCGTGCAGCAACCTAAGAGGCCGGCGGGAATTGCGACAAATGATATGTTTTGTGTTGGATATAAACAAATGGTTATGAAATGAGGCTATTGCGCCGCAACATATAACTGCTTTTACGATGACCTAAGGTTCGTGGTCCCCGCCTGTGCTTCTCGTCAGGATGAGCGCAAGGCGGGAACCAATTGTCTTAGAGTGTCGCCGTTCAGTGCAACCGGCTGCTACCGACCGCCGCCTCGGCATCGGCGATCCATTTCCGGTGTGACCCGAGTGCCATGAGGAGGACGACCGACAGGAAGCAGCAGCCGGCAAGGATATAGAAGCCGACATCGCCGTTGCCGGTGGTGGCATCGACATAGGCCTTGATCTGCGGCGAGGCGAAGCTGCCGAGGTTGCCGAGCGAGACGATGAAGGCGATGCCGCTTGCAGCACCGACGCCGCCCAGATACCGCGTCGGCAGGCTCCAGAACACCGGTTGCGAGGAGGCAAGTCCCGGTACCGCGATGCAGGCGGCAATGACCATCACCCAAGGGTTCATGGTCAATCCGATAGTCGCGAGTGCAATGGTGCCAATGGTCAGCATGGAAATGCAGACGATGCGATGATTGTCGTGTTTGTCGGCATAGACGGTGAAGACACGCGTCGCGATCAGAGCGCAGAACCAGGGAAGACCCAGCAACACGCCGACCCAGGTATTGATGCCGCCGCCCATGGCCTGCGCCAGTCGGGCCGGAAGATAGAATGTGATCGGGCCGACGCCGATCTGGATGAACAGATAAATGCCGATGAAAGCCAGAACGCGCCAATCTTTCAGAACGCTGAAGACCGAATGCTTCACCTCGGAGAGTTTGCTGCGCTCCTCCGCCTCGATGACGGCGGTCAGTGCGTTCTTCTCCTCATCCGTCAGCCATTTCGCCTCGCGAGGGCGGCTCGTTAGGAAGAATAGCGCAAAAATACCGACAATCGTTGCCGAAAGGCCTTCGACGGCAAACATCCATTGCCAGTTGGTGAGGCCGAGCACGTCGTGATGGGTGAGCAGCCAGCCGGAGAGCGGTGCGCCGATCACCAGCGATAGAGGCACGCCCAGATAGAATAGACCGGTGGCGCGCGCCCGCTGCTTGGCAGGGAACCAATAGGTCAGATAGAGCAGGACGCCCGGATAAAAGCCTGCTTCGCAGACGCCGAGCAGGAAGCGGACGATGTAGTAGCTTGTTGCCGTGTGGGCAAAGACCATGCAGGCCGAAACGATCCCCCAGGTGATCATGATGCGGCTGAGCCAGAGACGCGCGCCGACGCGTTGCATGATCAGATTGCTCGGTACTTCGAACGTCGCATAGCCAAGATAGAGAATGCCGGCGCCGAAGGCGTAGGCCGCATCCGAAATGCCGGTATCGGCCTGATAGGCCGTCTTCGCAAAGCCGACATTGGAGCGATCGAGAAAATTCAGGATCAGCATAAGGCCCAGAAAGGGCAGAAGGCGAATGGTCGCCTTGCGCACGGCGCTTTGCACCGCCGGATTATCGTCAGTCATTTCACTCCTCCCGAACGATGGATTTCTCGAGGCGGTCGATACTCCGCTTGAGTTCGCCTCCGTCCTTGCCGGCTCTCTCTCCGGCTCATTCGCCGATGACCGGGGCTGACCATCTGCATATACGCAGACTATATTTATGTATGAACATGTCAATAGCCGTAAGGAAGGCCCCACAAGCCGCGCCGGTGCGCATCTCGGATGGATTTGGAATTGATCTGTATGGCTCCCCTCGCGGCGATGGCTGATACGGCTCAGCTCCACATGGAAACTTTGAACCAATCCATCCTCTTGTTTTCTCACACATTCCGGACAAAAGGCCCATGCATCTTCGTCTGAAAGCGCTCCGGACCAGGCGGAGACTTTTCGCAGTTACAAACAACCATCTTTACAAATGACCGACGGTCAGTCATTGATTACGACATCGTTATCTGGCTTGGAAGTATCCGTATGGCTGCTGGTATTCATGGGTTGGGGGCCGCCGCGCGCGGGCCTGTAACAATAAGCATCGTCATTGCTGTTTTGACCACGGCCAGCCATGTCGCCCAGGGCGCCCTGCTGGCAGGCTTCCTGGCAAACGTGATGTCTGCGGAAACTTTCGAGAGGCTGATCGTTCCTCTGATCCTGTTGATCACGGTCGTTCTCCTGCGTGGCGGCCTGCTGTGGGCGTCAGAGCTCGTCGCACAGTCAAGCGCGCAGGCAATCAAGCGCGACCTTCGTCGGCGTCTGCTGGACCATCTTCTGCAACTGGGGCCGGGCGTTACCCTTCGCCGCCAGACTGGAGATCTGCAGATGACGATCGTCGGTGGAGTCGAAGCGTTGGAAAGTTATTACAGCCGCTACATCCCCGCCATTTTCGGTGCGATTTTCGGATGTGGCCTCGTGCTCGCGGTGCTGACGCTGATCGACTGGCCCTCCGCTCTGCTGCTTGCGCTTTTCGTCATAGCTTTTCCGGTGATCGACAGGTTATGGATGCGCTGGCGCATGCCCGAGGTCTCCGGAGTCTTTGCCGCGATGGGGGCATTCGGTGTGTACCTCCTCGATAGTCTGCAGGGTATCCTAACCCTGAAAGCCTTTGGGGCGGAAGGCAGACGGCGCGCGGTTCTGGTGCAGCGGGCGGCCGACTTGCGACGTGAATCGATGGCAACGCTGACCGTCACGTTGATGCGAACAGGCCTCACGGGTTTTATCACGCTCGCGGGTATCGCCTCGGTGCTTTGCCTCAATATGTGGCGCGTCGCGTCGGGCGAATTGCCGCTCCTTTCCTTGCTGATGACACTCTTCCTGGCACGCGAGGCCTTTCGGCCGCTCGACCGGCTGGAAAAGGAATTTCATACGGCATGGGCAGCAAGCGGCGCGCTTCCGCCGATCCGTCAGCTGCTTGCCATGCGATCCCCGGTTGCGGAAACCGCGGCACCGGCTGCGCTGCCTTTGCGCATGGATGTTACGTTCGAGAATGTCACTTTCACCTATGAGGGCGGCGAGCGGCCGGCGCTTTCATCCACATCCTTCATGGTGGAGCAGCATGAGTTCGTCGCTTTGGTCGGTGCATCCGGCGCGGGAAAGTCGACCGTTGCAACGTTGCTCTTACGCTTCTTCGACCCGGATTCCGGCTCGATCCGGATCGGCGGCCGAGACATCAGGCAGCTTTCCCTGCGGGATCTGCGTTCGCTGGTCAGCGTGGTCTCGCAGGACACGGTCCTGTTCCACGGCACCATAGCCGACAATCTGCGGCTGGCGAAGCCGGAAGCCACGGACGAAGAACTGCACAGGGTGGCCCGTGCCGCCCATATCGCCGAGTTCATCGAGACCCTGCCGCAAGCTTATGAGACGCCAATCGGCGAGCGTGGCGTCTCGCTCTCCGGCGGCCAGCGTCAACGGCTGGCGATCGCGCGGGCGCTGTTGAAGGATACGCCGATCCTGTTGCTCGACGAGGCGACATCCAATGTCGATCCGGCAAGCGAACGGGCCATCCAGTCGGCGATCGACGAGATCGCGGGGCATCGCACGGTGATCGTCATTGCCCATCGCCTGTCGACCGTCGTGCGGGCCGACCGGGTTCTTGTTTTTGAAGCGGGGGAGGTCGTTGAGCAAGGAGCGCCCGCCGATCTCGAACGCAATGACGGGGCTTACGCGCGGCTGATATTTGCCGAAGGAGAAGCTGCATGAAGAACGAAGCTGCTTTTTCATCCCCAAAATCCCCGGTGACCGGCGGAATTCTCGGGTTGATTCCTCTGTTGCGTGGGCGGCGTGTTCTTCTCGCGCTCACCGTAGTGTCGGGGATTTTCGCCCAAGGGGGCACGCTGGCGAGTCTCGCGATCGGCGGCTGGCTCGTTGGCTGCGTGTCGGCGGGACCGAATGTTCAGGGGCTGATAAATGGCTTTATCCTGTTCGGGATCATCGTGATGCTGGCCGCCGGAGCTCGGTGGTGGCAAGCACATATTTCCCACGCGCTCGCCTTTGCATTGATCGAGACGCTTCAGGTTGGAATCTACGATGGGCTGGAAAGGGTGGCCCCTGGATCGATACTTGGCCGGCGCACCGGGGAGCTTGCCTCCATCGCGACATGCGATGCCGAACTGATGGAGCATTTTTACGCACACACGCTTGCCGACTATGTCGGCGCGGTGGCCGTGCCCTTGGCTGCTCTCGCAGTCCTGTTCTTCCTGCATCCGTTGCTGGCGGCGACATTGCTGCCGTTTCTGCTGCTGGTCGGATCCGTGCCGTATTGGCTGTCAACCCGGGCGCGAGAAGAAGGGGAGAGTGTCATGCATGCGTTGGGGCGCCTCAATGCGGAAACGGTCGAGGTCATCCAGGGGCAACGCGAGCTGGCAGTCTTCGGGCGAGGGAGCGATTTCGTTGCCAAACTGATGCAGTTGACGAACGTGCTCGGCGTCGCGCAGCGGCGATATAGTTCCCGCGCCGGTTTCGAACATGCGGCGATCGACGCTCTCACAGCTCTGGCTGTTATTGCCACTGCATGGACGAGCGTCCTACTTGTCAGAAATGATGCTTTGGACCGGGCGCTGCTTCCGCTGGCGTTGATGTTGGCAGGCGGCTCGCTGACGCCTATCGTCGAGGTGACTCAGACGGCGCGCAAGCTTGGTGAGCTCAAGGCTGGCGCGGCCCGTATCCTCGAGATTTTTCATCAAAAACCTCAGTTCGACGACAAGGGTAATGCCGCCATGCCTCGGGCGATGGTCGTAGAGTTCAAGCAAGTGGGTTTCGGCTATCAATCCGATCGCGGTGACGTACTTGCGAATTTGGATTTTTCGGCCTCTCCCGGCGAGACGGTTGCGCTCGTCGGACGATCCGGGGCCGGCAAGAGCACGACGGTCAACCTGCTGATGCGCTTCCGGGACGTGACGTCAGGTGCGATCAGCATCGGCGGATGCGATATCCGCGATATCCCGGTCTCCACCTTGCGCCGTATGATCGCTTATGTCCCGCAGGACATCCACCTGTTTAACGAGACAGTGGCCGACAATATCCGACTTGGCTGGCCGGATGCGCCGATGGACAAGGTGCGGGAGGCCGCGCGGCTCGCACAGGCGGATGCTTTCATCGAAGCGCTGCCACAGGGCTATGAAACCATCTGCGGCGAAGGCGGTGTCCGGTTCTCCGGTGGCCAGCGCCAGCGGATCGCCATTGCCCGTGCGCTTCTCACCGACGCGCCGATTCTCGTTCTGGATGAGGCATCCTCCAGCCTCGACGCCGAAAACGAGCGCGCCTTCCGCAGAACGCTTGGCTATGCCTGCGGCGAGCGCACGGTCATCCTCATTGCCCACCGCCCGTCGACGATCCGTAGCGCCGACCGCATTCTCGTTTTGGAGAACGGTCGTATCGTGCAGCAGGGGTCGCATGAGCAGCTTGTCAAACAGGGCGGCGCCTATTCTCGCCTCATCGAATCGGAAGAAGTTCTCTCATGATCCGCCACGATCTTACGCATTGGCCGCTCGTGCTTTCTACCGCTCAAGGCGTGATGTCCCTGGAAGATCAGCTCGACTTCCTGTCCGAATGGGCCACTTGGCTCGATCGCGGCGAAGTCTTTGCGACTCTCCGCGTCTTCGGCGACAGCGATGCACTTAAACGTCCGGAAGGCGGTGCGAAGGAAGCAAAGGCCTGGCTTCAGGCGAACGCCGTTCGGATCAAGCAACTCGTCATCGGTATGGCGACGGTCGTGCCAGCGGCGGCGTTGGAGGAAACAAGCCGTATGAACGCCGAAAAGCTGTTCGGCATTCCTGCCCAGACGTTCGACGATGTGAACGAGGCAGCGATGTGGCTAGCGTCTCTCTCGGCGGCGCGAGGACGACCTCTGTCGATGGGACATGTGCTGCGGAGCTTTGCCAGCACGGGCAGGGCAGGATGAAAGCCGCCGCGTCGATCTCGCTGGATTGCGATGAAACGCATTGGCCGCTTGCCATCTTGGTCGCGGAGGCGGCGGTGAATCCAGAGGATATTCGATCGAGCGTCGATCAGATCGCAAGCTGGCTGGAGCGCAGCGAGCCCTTCGCACTCCTGCTGATCGTCGCTTGCAATCCCGTGCCTCCATGGGATGCGACGACGGTGGAGATGGCGGTACAGCGGATTGAGTCTGCCGGCGAAGCCATTCATCGATCGCTTCTCGGCATCGCCATCGTTGCGCCCTCTGTGATATTCGATACAGCGTGGCAAAGTCTTGCTCGTCTTCGGCTCGATATGCCGCTAGAAATCTTCGAGAAGGGCACGCACGCGGTGGAATGGTTGCGCCGGTCCGTCCTTGCGCCGGCAAACATCGCCGTCGACAGCCTGTGAACAAGGAGAGCTCGTGACCGTCATCGCAGAACGCCAGCGCCCCCGCACCAAACCGCCGGAAATCCGTCGCGAGGAGTTGATGGATGCCGCTCAGCGCCTGTTTCTGGAGAAGGGCTTTTCTACAACCAGCGTTGCGGAGATCGTCAATGCCGCTGACGTGGCAAAGGGCACGTTCTATCTCTATTTTCAAACCAAGGATGATGTGCTCGGCGCTTTGCAGGTTCGTTTCGTCGAACGGTTTTGTGAACGGACCGATGCAGCCGTTGCCGCGGCATCGTCCGGCAGCTGGATAAAGCGTCTGGATGTATGGATGCGGGCCTGTGTCGAAGCCTATCTCGACGACGTCGCACTGCACGACCTTGTCTTCCACCAGTTTCAGCCCGCCATGCGGGATATGAAGCGAGCGAATCTGGTCGTCGAACGTTTGTCTTCCTTCCTCGTCGAGGGCAGGGCGGCAGGCGCCTTCTCCTTTGAGGATCCGCGCCTTGCAGCGGTCATGCTGTTCAATGCCATGCATGGTGCAGTGGATGACTGTCTTGCCGAAGGAGCATCGGTTGACCGGCAAAAGCTGATCGGCGTCGTCACCGATTTCTGTCGACGCGCCGTCGGCTGTTAGTGCAGTTCCACTTTTCATTGAAGCGCGAAAACGCTTCATCTTCTCGTTTCGGACGGAAACCGCTGCATATTTCCCCGAATTGCCCCAAGTCGGAAGGTGGTAACTCAGATCATGCTTGCGGGCGCTGTTGCATTCCTCCAACCGGCCTGGCTAACATCACTGACATGTTCCGCCGCTAAGGGAAGCAAGTTGTCACGATGGGGTCGGCGACCTATTGAAGAGTAAAGCTGCAATTTCAGAGTGGGATCGTCGAAAATGCCGTCTGTTACGCTTGCGCAGATGAGGGCCGTCGAGGCATTGGCGCGCACGGGGAAGTTTTCGCGCGCAGCCGAAGATCTGGGGATCAGCCAGCCTTCGGTGTCCACGCAGGTTCAGTCCTTCGAGGAGCTGTGCCGCACCCGCGTCTTCATTCGCGACGGCCATAATGTCAGTGTAGCGCCATCGGCACTGGAGCTGATCGCCAAGATCAGAGTGACGTTGAAATGCCTTGGCGAGGTTGATCGGGTCATCGCCGATACGACAGCGCTGAACACCGGCACGGTCTCGATCGGGTTCAGCGCGCACCGGCTGATCATGCCTATCCTGACGGCATTCGTCCGCGAATACCCCTCGCTGCGCCTCACGACGCGGGGCGGCCCTTCGCTTGATCTCGCCGATGCCGTGCTGCGCGGCGAGTTGGACGTTGCCGCGATCTCCCAGGTCGTGCCGGACAGTCGCCTCTCGTCGCTTCTTCTGCATCAATCCCGCGTGGCGATCTATGGCCGCAAGGGAGACCCGATGCTGGAGAAGGGTCGCCTGACGCTCGCCGATCTCGACGGACGCGACATGGTGCTATGGAACAAATCCTCCGGCACCCGCACGTTGCTGGAGGCGGCAGCCGACAAGGAGGGTGTCCGGCTGAAGCCGGTGCTCGAAGTGGCGACGCTGGACGTCGCCTATGCGGCCGCGGCGGCGGGGATAGGACTGGCGATCTCCATCGAAGGCGAGGTTCCGCCCGACGATCATATCGATGTCGTCCCGCTCGTCGAACCGGAATTGGCGATCGGTCACTATCTTGTCACCCTGCCGGAATGCCGCGATCACGCTGCGATCCAGGCATTCTTCGAGGTCGCCAAGGACCATGCGCTCGAAGTCGATGGCGGGTTGCCTTACGCTTGACCTCAAATCATAGGCAAAGCATATATTTTTGAATATTTTATAATTCCGTCATATCATTCTGCTAGTCTTTACCCTACAGACAAGCGGCCGGGGGCGAAGCCTGGCCGATGAAAGGGTGAAGAGATGGCGGGTGGATATGATCTCGCGGTGGTCGGCGCTGGCATTGTCGGCCTGGGTGTCGCGCTGGCTGCGGTGCGGCAGGGCAAGAAGGTTGTCGTCATCGAGCGCAATGCCAAAGCTGTCGGCGCGTCCATCCGTAATTTCGGCTTCGTTACCGTTTCCGGGCAGAAAGCCGGCGCGCATTGGGAGCGCGCCATGCGGGCTCGCGACGTCTGGGCCGAAATTGTCGATGAAGCGGGCATTGCGGTCGTGCATCGGGGTTTGGTCATGCCGGCGCGCCGGCGTGAAGCCGCCGCGGTGATTGAAGCCTTTCTCACCACCTCGATGGGAGAGAAGTGTCGCCTCATAACGAAAGCCGAAGCGGGCGAAATCGTGCCGAGCCTGCGCCTTGGTGACGTTCAGTCGGTCCTTTACAGCCCGCATGAACTACGTGTCGAATCTTCGGAAGCGCTGCCGAAGCTCGCCGCCTGGCTCGAAGCCAGACACAAGGTGGACTTTCGTTGGAATACGGCGGTGCGCTCGATCGATGGAACGCGGATCGAAACGAGCCAAGGTCCGATCGCGGCAGAGGCAGTCGTCGTGTGTCCCGGCGATGATTTTTCCACGCTCTTCCCGGATATGATCGGCAAGCATGCGCTGACGATCTGCACGCTGCAGATGCTGCGTGTCGCACCGCACAGGCCTAGCCGATTTGGCGCCGCTGTCATGTCGGACATGAGCTTTGCGCGCTATGAAGGTTTCTCCGCGCTGCCGGAAGCCCAGGCGCTTGGAGAGCGACTGGATGTCGAAGAGGCCGAGAGCCGCGCCGCTGGCATTCACCTCATTGCGGTTCAATCGGCCGATGGTTCGCTTGTCGTGGGTGACAGTCACGTCTACGGCAACACGCAGCAGCCGTTCGCGAGCGACCGGTTCGACCAGCTCATTCTCGATGAATTCGATCGCGTGTTCGACCTTCCGGAGCGTCATGTCATCAATCGCTGGATCGGCACCTATGCCTCTTCCAGGGAGCGGACGGTGCTTGTCGAGCGCCCGGCCAATCATATTCGCCTGGTCATGGTGACGGGCGGCACCGGTGCTTCGACCGGCTTCGCGCTCGGCGAGCAGGTCATCGACGATCTTTATGGTTCAATATCGCGTTCATGGGAGGCAGACCAATGAGCCAGCTTAAAGCGGTGGTATTCGACTGGGCGGGAACCGTCATCGATTTCGGCTCCTTCGCTCCGATGGGCGTCTTTGTAGAGGCGTTTAGCCGCTTCGGCATCGAGGTCACGATTGCCGAAGCACGAGAGCCGATGGGTCGCCCGAAATGGGACCATATCGACGCGATGCTGAAGCAGCCGCGTATTCGAGACCTATGGGCGGCACGTCACGGCAAGGCGCCGGCAGCCGCAGATGTCGACGCCGTCTATGAAGTCTTCGTTCCAATGAACGAGGAGGTGGTGCATAAATTCGCCGATCTTGTGCCGGGCACCATGGAAGTCGTGGGCGCATTGCGCCGGCGGGGCATGAAGATCGGTTCGACGACCGGCTACACCCGTTCGATCATGGCGCGCGTCCTGCCGCTTGCGAAGGAGCAGGGCTATGAGGTCGACAATCTCGTCTGCGCCGGCGACCTGCCTCATGGCCGGCCGACGCCGATGAATATGTACAGGTGCTTTCTGGATCTCGATGTCTGGCCTGCCAGCGCCGTCGTCAAGGTCGACGACACTGGTGTCGGCATCGATGAAGGTGTTGCGGCCGGCTGTTGGACGGTCGGTGTCGCCTTGAGCGGCAACGAAGCGGGCCTGACGCCGAAGGAGGTCGCGGCCATGGCGCCTGAGGCGCTTGCAGAGGTTCGCGAGCGAGCGTCCGCCGAACTCAGGAAACATGGCGCGCACTACACCATCGATACAGTTGCCGATCTGCTGCCGGTTATCGATGACATTGAGCGCCGCTTGGCGGCCGGGGAGCGGCCCTGACCGTATCCGCTGCGCTTTCCAGCCGCGACGTTCTCTAACGACGTCGGATGGCGCTTACTCGCCGGCGGGATTGAAGCTGATGTCTTCCGCTGTTGGTGTCGGCCGAAGCTGTACCTTTCTGCTCCGAAATGGCCGGAGCAGAAATTCTCTGAAGTTCTGCGGCTCGCGGATGTTCGGCAGGCCGACATCAGGCCACTCATCGGCATTGGGGTAATATGCCGTGCCGAACAATATATCCCAGATGGCAGACCCGCTTCCGAAATTTCGGTTGAAGTGCTGTCGTTCCACTGAATGATGGATGCGATGAAAGCGGTTGTCCGGAAACAGATATCGCACCCAGCCGAGATGCAGTCGCGTCGAGCTATGCTCGAAATAGCCCTGCCAGCGCACAAGGAAAACCCAGATCCACGGCACATATCCCTGCTCGAAACTGAAAAGAAGCGAGACCGGGATGATCAGGAAGGGAATACGGAATATCTCCTCGCTGAAGTGGTGGTTGCTGTTGAAGGCGCTCATCTCCTCCAGCGAATGATGCTCGGCGTGAAAGCGCCAGAAGAATCTGTTGCTGTGTTGAAGACGATGAAACCAGTAATAGAAAAACTCGCTGGCCTGCAGTACGATCAGGGAAGCCACGATCCCGCCGAAGGCTTTCAGCAGCCAGACGTCGGAAAACTCCGATAGGAATCTCAGGTCGATGCGGAACAGCGGCCTGATGCCGATCTCCTCCCACAATCTGTAGAATAGCGTGAGACTGACCTTTGTTATCACGATGTTGACGAGGCAGAAAACAGCGCCCCGGATATGGGACATGTATGTGTATTTGGACTTCGGAAAAATAAATTCGGCGGCAAGCAATATCAGCGCGACAGGAAGAATTTTCCCCGCGTATTCTTCGGTAAGAGCCAGGATTTGATATATTATATCGGTATTCAATTGACGATCCGGCAAAAAATACAAATTACCTCGCCCTCACTACATTAGGGCCTGTCTCGCTTCAATTTAAAGGTTAAAATTTGGTTAAGGCCCGATCTTGCCGGTCGCTTAGCGGACAAGCTTGCGTTGCTGATTTTTGGGAACGCACTATCGCAACGGGTGGGGCGTAGCATGATCGAGCGCATACGGACTGAGCCTTTTTCAAAACAAGGTTCTCGGCGTTTGCGCTCATGCCTGAACACCCACCCGCAGCGCGATTCATGGCCGATAAGCAAAGTTTTGATGACCGTCGTGTGAAACTTATTGACAAGCGACAATTCATTCTGACAAATGTCAATAACGGCTGGCAATAATCAAATTGCCGACCTGCCGCGGGGGCGGCGGACCTGAATGAGGTGCTGAAGTATCTCATCGCGTGGGAGGGAAAAGACGTGTCGCCATCTAAGCTGGATCGCCAGACGCTCTTTCTGGCGTTGATAAATTGTGCTGTTCTCGTTGCTGGCGGAATGTTGGCCGGCGCGACATTTTTAGACAGCTACAATCTGCAGTCCATGGCGTCTCAAGTGCCTGAGTTGGGGCTACTTGCCCTGGGTGTCATGCTGGCCATGATCTCCGGTAATGGCGGGATCGATCTCTCCGGCATTGCGCTGGCGAATCTCGCAGGCATCATTGCCTTTCTCATCGCCCGCCAGATCATTCCTGCTGCTGATAGTCCGCTTCTGTTTGCCTGGATCTTCGCCGGTCTTGCGCTTGTGGTCGGTTTGATAGGCGGCTTGATGAACGGTATCGTGATTGCCTATGCGCGGCTGACGCCATTGATTGCGACGTTGGGCACACAGCTTCTATTTACCGGTATTGCTGTTTTCCTGACCAATGGCTCCGCTGTCAGCATGGGTTATATCGAGCCGCTCGACGATTTCGGAAATATGCCAATTCTCGGGATCCCGATGTGCTTCGCCTTGTTTCTTGCAATTGCTGCCATCCTTGCATTTCTTTTGAAATACACACCATTCGGTGTGAAGCTCATGCTGCTTGGAAGCAATGCAAAAGCCGCGCGTTACGGTGGCATCAATGAGAAGCGCATGCTGCTTGTTACCTATATGCTTTGCGGCGTGCTGGCGTCTGTGGCTGGAATTATCATCGCGGCACGTAACTCCTCAGTGAAGTGGGATTATGGTGGATCGTATGTTCTCATTGCCATTCTGATTGCCGTACTCGGTGGAGTGAAGCCGGAAGGTGGCTATGGAAAAGTGATCTGTGTGCTGCTTGCTGCAACGGCACTTCAAATTCTCTCGAGCCTCTTCAACTTCATGAATATCTCGAATTTCTTCCGCGATCTCGCCTGGGGTGTCCTGCTGTTGGCCTTGCTGGCATCGGCCCGGATCCATCTCGGCTACTGGCTGCAGCCGAAGCGGCGATAACGGCAACCATTGCCGACCTTGAACCTGGCGGTCTTGCTAGTCGGCCAAATCAACCATCAAAGCGTAAATTGCTTGTATCAAAGGAGGAAAAATATGAGCAGAATTTCCAAACTCGCAGCCGGCACGATGCTGGCCGCTGCAGTCATCGCAGGTGTGGCAATTGCCAAGGACAAGCCGTCCATCGTGACGGTGGTCAAGGTTACCGGTGAAAACTGGTTCATTCGCATGAATGAAGGTGTCGACAACTATGGGAAGGATAATCCCAGTGTCAGCACCAGCCAGATTGGCCCCGGCAAGGCAGACGCCGCTCAGCAGACGCGTCTGGTCGAAGACCTCGTCGCGAAGAATGTCTCGGCGATCGCCGTCGTGCCGATGGACCCGTCCGCACTGGAAGGCGTTTTGCGTCGTGCATCCCAGCGCGGCATCAAGGTCATCACGCATGAAGGTGACAGCCTGGTGAACACCGATGTCGATATCGAAGCCTTCGACAACAAGGCTTTCGGTGCGCGCATCAATGAGAAGCTCTCGGAATGCATGGGCAAGTCGGGCAAGTGGACGACGTTTGTCGGTTCGCTCGGCAGCTTGACCCACAATCAATGGGTTGATGCGGCCGCCGAGAATGCCAAGAAATATCCGGGCATGGAGCTCGTCTCTGCAAAGAACGAGTCCTTCAACGATGCCAACCGCGCCTATGAAAAGGCCAAGGAAATCCTGCGCAAATATCCTGACATCAAGGGCTTCCAGGGGTCGTCGGCCATCGACGTGATCGGCATCGGCCGCGCCGTCGAGGAAGCGGGCCTGCAGGGCAAGACCTGCGTGTACGGTCTCGGCCTGCCGAAGGATACCGGACCTTATCTGGAAAGCGGTGCCGTCAACCAGATCTTCTTCTGGGATCCGAAGGACGCCGGTTATGTCATGAACAAGGTCGCGGACATGGTCCTCAAGGGCGAAGAGATCAAGGACGGCGCAAACCTCGGCGTGCCGGGCTATGAAAAGATGACCGTCATCAAGGGAGCTGGCAAGGGTATCGTCATTCAGGGTCAGGCCTGGGTGGATGCCGACAAGTCCAACTACAAGAAGTTCCCGTTCTGATAGAGAGAGCATAACTCGTCAGGCCATCTTCCGGGGGTGCGTGCACCACCACCGCCTCCGGAAGAGAAGGCCTGAGAGCTTCAGGAATTCATCATGAGCACGACCGATGCCCTGCCTAATGCCCCGCCGCCGTTTCTCGAGGTCCGAAACGTCAAGAAATCCTTTGGCGGCGTCAAGGCGTTGAAGGACGTCAGCCTCGTTATCGAGGCGGGACAGATCTACCACCTGATGGGTGAGAATGGCTGTGGCAAGAGCACGCTCATCAAGATCCTTTCGGGAGCGCAGCTTGCAGATGAAGGCCAAATTCTGATCGATGGTCAACCAACCGGTCAACAAGCAGGGGATCTGGGCGCGATCGGTGCATTGCGCGCCGGTATCGAGACGGTTTATCAGGACCTGTCGCTTCTTCCCAATCTCTCGGTTGCCGAGAATGTTGCGTTCACGGAACAGCTCGTCGAGGCCTCGGGCCGGCTGGCGCGCAGACTGAATGTCGCGGCACTTCATGATACGGCTCGACGCGCGCTTGCCGAAGTGCATTTGCCGACCGACCGCGCCTTCCTGACGCGCCGTACCGATACCTTGCCGCTTGCCACGCGCCAGTTGATCGCAATTGCCCGCACTGTCGCTTCGGAGGCGCGGCTGGTCATCATGGATGAGCCGACGACGTCGCTGACCCGCCAGGAGGTGGAAAATCTACTGAAGGTCGTCGAAAGGATGCGCAGCAAGGGCGTGGCCGTGCTTTTCGTCACGCACAAGCTCGACGAATGCAAGTCGCTCGGTGGCCGGGCGATTATCATACGGGACGGCCTGAAGGTGACCGAACTCGATGTTGCCACTCACAGCAAGGCGGAATTCAGCCGCTGGATGACCGGCCGCGAGATCAGCGAGACCAGGTATCGCACCGATCCGAAACTGGGTGAGGTGATGCTGGAGGTCGAGAAGCTCGATGGCGGTCATGCATTCCAAGATGTTTCGCTCAGCTTGAGAAAGGGCGAGATACTGGGTGTGACCGGGCTGCTCGATTCCGGCCGGAACGAGCTGGCGCTGGCGCTCGCCGGGGTCAAGCCGGCGATGACCGGCAAGATTCGTCTGAACGGTCAGGAAATTTCGCCGGGGTCGACTGCCGACGCGATCCAGCACGGTATTGGTTATGTGCCGGAAGACCGGCTCACCGAAGGCTTGTTTCTGGAAAAGCCGATACAGGACAACATCACGCTCCCCATCCTCGACCGTCTGCGGAATGCGTTCGGTATGATCAGTTCCCGCAGGGCACGTCAGCGTGCGGAGCAAAGCGTTAGCGATCTGCAGATCGTCGCGCCCGACGTTACCATCCCGGTCCAGTCGCTCTCCGGCGGAAATCAGCAGCGTGTCCTGATCGGCCGTTGGTTGACGATCAATCCGAAGCTGCTCATTCTCCACGGGCCGACCGTTGGGGTGGATGTCGGATCGAAGGATACGATCTTCCGCATCATTCAGCGCCTGGCCGATGATGGCATGGGCGTCATCATCATCAGCGACGACTTACCCGAGCTTCTTCAGAATTGCGATCGCATTCTCGTCATGCGCCAGGGCCGCATCGTGACCGAGCACAAGGCTGATGGTCTGACTGAGGATGCGATCTATCAATCTATGGCCGGTACATCGAAGGAGATTGCGCAATGAGCGAGATCGCATCCGCGACCACTTTCAGCACACAGCGCAAAGGGTTTGGCCCGCGCCTGTGGGACTTGATGGGGCGCCGGCCGGAGCTGTTTACGCTGCTTCTGACGGTATTGACCTGCCTTGTCGTCATCGCCGCCAATCCCGACTTTCTGCAGATGAGCAATCTGGTCGACATTCTGCGTGCTTCGGTGGTGCGTGGGCTGTTTGCTATGGGTGTGCTGGTCGTCCTGGCTTCAGGCGGGATCGACGTTTCGTTTACGGCAATCGCGGCCTTCGTGATGTACGTATTGACCATGCTCGTTACAAATTGGTTCCCAGAAACACCGATGACGATCGTGCTGATCCTCGCGGCCTTCGGCGGTGCGGCTTTCGGCGCGCTCAACGGTCTTTTGGTGCAAAAGCTGCAGGCACCGTCGCTGATTGTCACCATCGGTACGCAATATGTGATTCGCAGCTTTTTGTTGACCTTTGTCGGTACGGCACTGTTCATGAATATTCCGTCCGCGATGGATGCTTTCGGCAAGGCTTCACTCTTCACCCATCATGCGTCGAACGGCGTTGTATCTGTGCTGCCTGCCTCCGTGCTTGTCTTGGCCGCCGCAGCTCTCGCCACATGGTTCATTCTCGAGCGCACGCTGATGGGGCGCGCAATCTTCGCGGTTGGTGGCAACCCATCGATCGCCGAACGCCTCGGCATAAACCTTTTTCGAGTGCGGATTTTCGTATTTGCTTATGCCGGTTTGCTCGCCGGTATTGCCGGTGTGGTGCATGTGTCGAGCAATCGCCTTGCCAATCCTTTCGATCTTGCCGGCATGGAGCTTGAAATCATTGCCGCCGTCGTGTTGGGCGGGGCGCGTATTACCGGTGGCTCCGGTTCGGTAATCGGAACCCTTCTTGGTGTGCTTCTTATAACGTTGGTCAGCAACGTGTTGATCTTCGTCGGCATTCCCAGCACGTTGCAGCTCGCCATCATCGGCATCTTCATTCTGCTGGCCGGGGCAACATTCGCCCTGCGCGAACGCAGCTAGTTAAACATTCGTCTTGCCGCGTCACAAAAGGTGGCGCGCGATAATTAAGTGCAGTTCTTTGGGAGGTTTCCATGTCTCATGATGTATCGGTCGTCGGGCTCTATATTCTCGACGTGCTCGGCCGGCCGGTCGATGCCATTCCGCCGGGCGGCAATGTCGAGTTCATCGACGAAATCAGGCTGACTGTTGCGGGTACGGCGGGTGGAACCGTCGTGGATCTTGCCAAGCTTGGTCTGAACTGCCTCGCTGTCGGCGCCGTTGGCGATGATGAGAAAGCCGATTTTGTGCTCGCGACACTGCAGCGCTTCGGCGTCGATACCGCACAGATGCAGCGGCTGAAGGGCGTGCCGACGTCGTCGACCATTCTCAATATCCGTCGCAACGGCGATCGCCCCGCACTTCATGCCCGCGGCGCATCCGATCATTTCGAGATTGCCGATAGCGCCCTCGATGCGGTGCTGGCGCCACCGATCGTTCATCTGGGCGGTACGGGGTTGCTGGCAAAGCTCGATGGCGAGCCAAGCCGCAAGTTGCTCGCCGAGGCCAAGGCGCGCGGACGCACGACGACCTTCGATCTCCTGGGGGCGAATGATGGCACGCTCGATCTGATCGCACCTCTGTTCCCGCATATCGATTATTTCATGCCGTCGATCGAAGAGGCACGCCAGATTTCGGGCGCGTCGGATGTTGAAGGCGCCAGCCGCTTCTTCCTGGATCGTGGCGTCAAGCATTGCGTCTTCACGCTTGGCGGCGATGGCGTGTGTTTTGCCGACGCTTCCGGTGAGATTGTTCGCCAACCGGCGTTCCAGATCGAGGTGGTGGACACGACGGGCTGCGGCGATGCCTTCGACGCGGGCTTCATCACGGCACTGCATCGCAAAATGGATCTGAAAACCGCTTTGAACTTCGCGCAGGCATCGGCCGCACTTGTTGCAACGGGTCTCGGCTCGGATGCGGGCATTCGCTCGTTCGAAGATACGCTGGCGTTCATGAACACGGCGCCCATCAAGCGCTGATCGAAGGCGGCGCGGGCCGGGCCCTCCGGCCCGCGCTTTTCATTCGGCCAGCAGCTGCTCCGCAACGTCTATGTCGGTCACGATATGCGTTGCGTATCCGCCCGCGAGAACGGCACGGATCGCATCGACCTTTTGTGCTCCGCCTGCCACGCATAATCTGCGCGGCAGACTGCGCAAGCCATCCAGTTCGATACCGATGATGCGTTGGTCGAAATCGCGAACGATCTGCTTGCCTTCTTGATCGAGGAAGCGACAGATCAGCACGGCAACCGCGCCCTCCTGCGCATAGGCATCGATCTCTTCGTTGCTGGTTACATCGGCAACGCGCATCGTGCTTTCAGCGGCAAGGCCGCCGACGCCGAAGACGATCATGTCTGCCTTGCCGATCAGCTCGAATTGCCGTTTGAGCACCGGTTCGCCCATCAGGGCATCGCGAAGTTCAGGTGTGCTCAGCACGGTTGGCGCCATCATGTTGACGCTGGCGGCGCCCATGTTGCGGGCCATGATCGATGCGCACAGCTCTGCGGAAAATTCGCGAGTGCCGCTTGACGATCCCGTCACCTGAACCACGGAAAGCCCCTCAAGCGGCCGGGGCAGCGCGATGGCGTCGGCAATCGCCAGAACGGTGCGTCCCCATGAAACGCAGATGGTATCACCGGGTGAAACCATGCGCTCGATCAGGCGTGCTCCGCCCGCTCCCAGAGCCTTCAGGCGTGCATCCGGCGTGGCGGATTTCTCGGTCGGTATGACGAGCGCTTCCGTCAGGCCGAACTTGGCCGCCAGTTTGCGGGCAATATTGGTGCGGGCAACGATCTCCGGATTCATCAGAATCCTGACGACGCCCTTCTGTCGTGCCTCCTGGAGATAATTGACGATGGTGGCGCGTGAAACGCCGATCATCGCCGCGATCTCATTCTGGGTGAGCTGGTTCTCGTAATAGAGCCAGGCTGCCCAGACGATGGCGTCGTCGAACTCTGCTGGGATGGCATGCGTAGACGGCGTCAAATCGTCCGAGGTCATACTCGATTCCTGATGTCTGCGATGTGCCTGAGTTGCACAGAAAAAGCTTTTAATCAACAAGTCGCTCATTGATGTTGACGAATGTCAATCAATGGTGTCAATTGTTTTAGACGCGAGGGGGAACCTCTGGAAGTCTTTGTTATAACACAGGAAAACTACGATTTTCTGTGAATGCATCCTCATGTCTGCGCGCGGCGGCCGCAGCTTGTCAGCTAAGGAAATGGCAGATGAAATCTAAATGGTCAGAAGCGGACTTCGCCGCGATTGTCGGCGCCTATGAGAAAGCCGGGATCAGTCGCGATGTTGCTATCCGCACCTACACAACCCGCCTGCTTGGGTCCGAGCCCAAACTCGTCCTGCATGGCGGCGGCAACACCTCCGTCAAGACGACGTTGATCGACCATGACGGCAGCGCCGTGGAGGTGCTTTGTGTCAAGGGTAGCGGCTGGGATATGGGCAAGATCGAGCCCGCCGGCCTGCCGGCGCTGCATCTTGAACCGCTGAAAGCCATGGTGGGTTATGAGTCCCTCTCGGACGACGACATGGTGATGCTGCAGCGCCGGCTTTTGCTCGATCCAGCGTCACCCAATCCGTCTGTCGAAGCTATCCTTCACGCTATTCTGCCTTTCAAGCACGTCGATCACACGCATGCCAATGCCATCGTGGCGCTGACCAACCAGCCGCGCGGCGAGGAGATCATTCGAGAGCTTTTCCCGGAGATGATCATCGTGCCTTATGTCATGCCCGGCTTCGATCTGTCGAAGGCGTGTTTGAAGGCATTTTCTGCCCGGCCCGACGCGCCGGGGATGATCCTTTTGAAGCATGGCATTTTCACTTGGTCGGATGATCCGCGCGAAGCCTATGAGAATATGATTGCGGCGATCGACCGGGCCGAGAAGCGCATTGCAGAAGGGCGGCCCCGTCCGTTCGGAACGGCAAGCGCCGGGCAGCCGGGCGCAAAGCTTGCTTCTGTTTCGGACATCGCTCCCATCCTGCGCGGTGCGATCGCGCTTCCCGGCAAGGGTGAGGGGCGTCCGCGCCGCTTTGTGATCGAGCATCGCTCGAATGACGATATTCTCGATTTCTGCGGCGCCCCCAATGTGGCGGATCTCGTTCGTCGCGGAAATGCGACGCCGGAACATGTCATCCATATCAAGCGTTACGGCATTGCCCTTCCGCAACCGCAGGCAGACGATATCGAAGGCTGGGCCGAAGCCGTCAAGGCCGCCGTGGCGTCCTATGCCGCTGACTACGCAGTTTATTTCGAGCGCAACAATGCCCGCGTCGGCGGTGGCAAGACGATGCTCGATCCCATGCCGCGCGTCTTCTATGTGGAGGGTATCGGCCTGTTTGCCGCAGCTGCGACGCAGAAGTCGGCGCGCATATGCGCCGATGTCGCCGAGGCGACCATCGAGGTCATTCGCGGTGCCGAGGGCATCGACCGCTTCGAGGCTCTTTCGGAGGAAGACCTGTTCGATATCGAATACTGGTCCTTGGAGCAGGTGAAGCTTGCCAAGCAGACGGAGAAGCCGCTGACGCGTCAGGTGGTGGCAGTGACGGGCGGGGCAGGTGGTCTGGGCCTTGCCATCGCCGCGCTTCTAAAGAGCCAGGGCGCCGAGGTTGCCTTGATCGATATCGATGGCGAACGAGTCGCTGCGGAGGCTAAGCGATTGGGCGCGTTTGCCGTCGCGTGTGATTTGACGGATCCCTCCGCAGCCGATGCCGCGCTTGCCCGGATCGCCGCGGAATTCGGTGGCGTCGATATTCTGGTGTCGAATGCCGGCGCCGCTTTCCAGGGCGCCTTGTCGGCGGTGGACGATAGCCTGTTCAAGGCAGCTTTCGATCTGAACTTCTGGAGCCACCATTATATGGCGCGCGCGGCGGTCAGGGTGATGCAGCGGCAGGGTACGGGCGGTTCGCTCGTCTTCAATGTCAGCAAGCAGGCCGTAAATCCGGGGCCGGACTTTGGTCCGTACGGGACGTCGAAAGCGGCACTCATGGCGCTGATGCGGCAGTACGCTCTCGAACATGCCAGCGATGGTATCACGGCCAATGCCGTCAATCCGGATCGGATACGCACTGGACTGATGACGGACGAAATGGTCGAGGAACGAGCCCGGGCGCGAGGTGTGACACCGGAAGTCTATATGCGCGGCAATCTGTTGAAGCGCGAGGTGTCATCGGAAGATGTTGCCGAGGCCGTGCTCCATCTGGTGCAGGCGCGGACCTCTACCGGAGCAGTGATCACCGTCGACGGCGGCAATGTCGCCGCCATGATGCGCTGAAATCGCCGCAGGCCGCGTTCGAGTGATGTAGATGAGCCGCCGGGCATGATAGCGCGGCGGCTCACGATGACGGTGCTTGACGGCAAGGTGGTTGCCGATCGGTGGTGAGTTCAGGCGCCCACGAGGCTTCTCACCGAACCGTCGGACCAAACTGTCCGACCACCTCGGATCGTGCTGCGCAGACGCGGCACCCGACCGCGTTCCGCAATCACCAGATCGGCGCGCATCCCCTTGGCGATGCTGCCGCGATCATGAAGACCCAGTGCCTTTGCCGGATTTGCGCTTGCCAATGCGACCGAAGCGGCAAGGCCACCCTCGCCGATTTCGGCCAGGGCAATGACTGCTGGCAGAATGGCGGAGGGGTGATAGTCGCTCGCCAGTATGTCCAGCACGCCGGCTTCGTAGGCCTCGCGCGCCGAAAGATTGCCGGAATAGGACAGTCCTCGCAGCGCATTCGGCGCGCCCATGGCGGTGGCCAGTCCCAAACGCTTGGCTTCTGCGGCTGCAGCAACATTGATCGGAAACTCGCTGATGGCAGCGCCGAGGCTATGCAGAAGTACCACCTTCTCGATGGTATCGTCGTCGTGGGACGCGAGCACGACATCGCTCTCCCGCGCCAGCTCCGCCAGCCCGTTGATGATATCCATGCTGTCGCCGTGCTCGGAGCGCGCGGCCATGCGTTGCTTGACCAGTTCCGCCGCCTGGGTCTCGCTGATCTTCTTGACCTTTGCCGTGTTGGCGATGTGAAGCTCGATATCCCGATATTGTCCCTGGCCCGGCGTGTGGTCCATGAGCGAAATCAGGTGGAGTGCACCCGCGTCGATCAGGGCCTTGGCTTCCTCCAGAGCCGGCAGGAAGGTGACCTCAAAACGGCCGTGGATTCGGTGGTCGATCAGCAATTCATCTCGCATCGATGCGAGCGTTTCGATCATCGCACGGGTATGGTCCACTGAGCGGAGATGGCCATAGGTGGCGGGCGTGAAGGCCACTGCGGCATAGGCGGTCGTCACGCCGCAGGCGGCAAGTTTCTTGTCGAGATCGTACACGCCGAGCTCGATCGGCATGCGGACGTTGACGCGAGGCTCCACGTCCTTTTCGATCATATCACCGTGCATGTCGACGAAGCCGGGAAGAAGAAGTCGACCGCGGCCGTCTATTTCCGCCTCGTCTACCGGTCTTTCGCTTATTTCGGCGATCAGCCCGTTATCGATCCTGACTGCGCCACGTTCGATAACGCGATCCTGCAATACAATTTCAAAATTACTCAGCCACATCGTCCTGCTCGTCCTCGATCTTGATGGCTTCCAGATGCAATTCCCGGTCGATCAAAGCCCTAACATCGTCCGGATGGTGAAATACACCGATCATTGCCACACCGGATGCTTTGAGCTGCGCCAACCTCTCCACCAGCGCGCGACGAGCGGCATGATCGAGCGAGGCCGTCGGCTCATCGAGCAGCAGCAGGCGCTGCGGCAGGATGAGTGCGCGCGCCAGATTGACCTTCTGCTGCTCGCCGCCGGAGAAGGTAGAGGGATAAGCCGACCAGAGCTGCCTCTTCACGCCGAAGGCATCGAGCCAGCGACGCGCCTCGCTCAACGCCTCGGAATGTGCCGTGCCCGCAAGTCTCAGCGGCTCGGCAACGATCTCTTCGGCCGCAACGCGCGGACGTGCATTGAGGAACTGCGTGACGAAGCCGATCTCCCGGCGACGCAGGACGGCGATATCGACGTCGGCGGCAGTCGCGAGATCGATGATGCCTTCCTGTGTGTGATAATAGACGTGGCCGGCGCGCGGGAGATAGGAGCGATAGAGTGTGCGCAGCAGCGTCGATTTGCCCGCACCGTTCTCGCCCTTCAGCAGAATGAACTCGCCCGCATTCAGTTCGAAATCGATATTCTCGAAAGCAAATAGCGTACGCTTGAGGTGATGCATCTCGAACTGCTTCGAAAGGCCCTCGACGCGCAGTACCGTCGGCTTGGTCTGGTGAGCGGAAACCTGAATGTTCATTTTTCTCTCCCTCTCAAAGCTTGGCGTGAACGAGCTGCTGCGTATAGGCGTGCTGCGGATCCTGGAAGATCTGGTCGGCGAGACCCTGTTCCACGACCATGCCACGGCGCATGACCATAACCCTGTCTGCCATCGTCCGGATGACACCAAGATCATGCGATACCAACACCATGGTGATGGAACGTTCGCGCTGCAGCCGTTTCAACGTATCGAGAACCAGCGCCTGAACACTGACGTCGAGGCCCGTCGTCGGCTCATCGAGCAGCAGGACGGCTGGTTCGAGCGCAATTGCCTTGGCGAGCTGCACGCGTTGCTGCATGCCGCCGGAAAGTTCGTTCGGCTTGGCATCCATGCGATCGATCGGAAACTCCGATGCATTGAGCGACTGGCGTGCCCGCTCGCGCAGCTCGGCGAAGTTTCGATTGCCGGCAATCAGCAATCGCTCAGCGACGTTGCCGCTGCTGGTGTGGTTCATCAGCAGGCCGAGATGCGGGTTCTGGTAGACGATGCCGATATGATGGGCGCGCAGCATTCGCCGCTCGAAGCGGTCGAGCGTGAAGAGGTTGCGGCCTTCGTGGCCGGGAAGAGCGAGATTGTAGGTGCCGGTATCCGGCGTATCCTCAAGGTTCATCATCCTCAGAAGGGTCGATTTGCCCGAGCCGGATTCGCCGACGATGCCGAGGACCTCGCCCGGATAGACCGTTGCATCGACGCCGCCAAGTGCCGTGACGTCACCATAGTTGCGGGCAATGCTGCGCATGGTCAGGATCGGCTGTGCCAGCATCAGCCTCGGCGGCTGGCGGGTCAACTCCGTTGATTGTGTAGGATTGAGCGCGACCATCAGTCCATCTTTCCATTGTTGTACCAGGTTTCGCCGATTTCCACCGACTCTGCTTCCGACTTGCGGATGTGCTTCACGCCAAAATGGCTGTCCGACAGTTCGTAACGCGAGGAGCCATCGTCCTGCGGAAGCTCGTTCATGAAGAACCCCGTAACCTCGCTGCGGTAGCAGGTCTTGTCCTGATGATCCTCGACACGGTAGGGCACATCGTCGAAAACAAGCGGTTCGACACTGGTATAGGGCGGCACGGCAAAGATGCGCTTTTCGCGCCCGGCCGAGAGGATCGTCAGGTGATCCGCCTGATTGAGCTTCGGCACATCCCAGCGGGGGATAGGCGACGGCGTCATGACGTGGCGGCCGTTGACCATGCTCGGATAGCTCGATCCCTGCATGATCCGGCCCGATTTTACCAGCTGTTCGTAGAGGACGAGCCATAGCTGCCCGTAATCGGCATCGCCATGCATTTCGCGGGCGACAGACAGGTCCGGCTGAACGGCGCGCAACGGCTCCGGGTCAGGAACCTGCAGCACGAGGATCTGGTCATCACGCAGCTTCTCTTCCGGGACGCGGTGGCGCGACTGGATGATGGTTGCCGCCATCGTGTCTTCCGTCTCTACGGCGCCGCCGACCCGCCCGACGAATTTGCGGATGCTGCTGGCATTGACGGAATCGTCGGACCCCTGGTCGATGACCTTGACGACCGAGGTCGGCTTGAGCAGCGTCAGCGTTACCTGCAGGCCGCCGGTTCCCCAGCCGCGGGCGATCGGTACTTCGCGGCTGGCATAGGGCACCTGATAGCCGGGTACGGCGATTGCTTTCAGGATGCGGCGTCGCATTTCACGCTTGGCGGATTCGTCGAGAAAGCCGTAATTGAAAGCCACCCAAGGCTTCGTGAGTTCCTGAAGCTTCATAGTGCGACCTCCTCCTGCCGTGCGGCAGGCTTCTCATTATCGGCAGTCTTGGCTGAAACAGCGCTCTTGTCTGCCTTGACGCGACGCAGCGCATCCAGACTTGACTGGAACGTGACGTAATGCGGGAGCTTGAAGTGGATGCAGAAGCCGGAGCTTTCGACCGGCTCGGTATGATAGAGCACGAACTCCTCATTGGCCGCCGGATGCGGATTGGGCTGATTGGAAGCGAGATCGAGCGTCGCCGCGGCAATCACCTTCACCTCGTTCCAGCCGAAGGTGGCGGAGAAGCCTAGCTCCAGCTCCCTCGCCTTGGAGATGACTTCGGTCTGGCTGACGCGAACGCGGCCGGCGCTGAAGACGGTGCCGCATGGGTGACGCATCCGGACAGGCGCTTCGGCCAGACGCAACTCGTTGACCGTCGGATGCACGGAACTATAGCCGCGCATGGTGGCGTAGCCGAGCGCCAGGGTTCCCCCGGTGTCAGAACGTGCAAGGCTCTGCAGTTTGTGTGCTCGGGCTGCCGGAAACAGCAGCGGCTCGCGTGTCAGATCGGGAATATCCTCGGGCGCGACCACCGGGGCCGGACGCTCGGGAATGAGGCCTTGCGTTTTCTGCCAACTGGTCAGGGACGGTTGGGTCGCTGGAGCCGGTCTTGCTGCCGGGATAACCGGCTCCGGCACATAGTCTTCGCCCTTCAATACGTCGACCTGCAGCAAGCGGTGCGAGTAGTCGAGCGTAGGTCCGAGGATCTGGCCACCCGGGATATCCTTGAAGGCAGCGGAGATACGACGAACGGTGAAGAGATCCGTCTGGTCAACCGGTTCGGCGACCGCGATGCGAGGTTGGGTCGTGCGATAGGCGCGCA
>NZ_JAELTU010000487.1 GCF_016429015.1 Rhizobium sp. ASV20 | reverse complement strand
CACAACAACAACCGCCAACACAACAACAACCGCCAACACAACAACAACCGCCAACACAACAACAACCCCTGTCACTAGACACATCATTAGATTTTACGTCTGTAGATGTCATGGGCAGCTGGCCGTCGCCTATGAGTGCGGCAACACAGCAGCAACACCAACAACACCAACAACAGGCTGCGGCTGCGACCGCTGCAGCACAAGGATATGGACCGTCTGCTACGCCAATCAGCCCACACGATACCCTCACGCAAGATTTTGGTGTTCCGCAGGTGCGCAAGGTGGAGCCCGGTCAGGGTGCTGGTCTTGACAACGGACAGTGGCTGTTGACGGACAGTGCCCGGTGGCACCATAACTTTGAAGGCTGGGATATTGGACAGTCGATGCCGGGAGGCATGTCCTTTGCGTTTGGCGGCCCGCCACAGATGCCCATGGCCCCCACGGGAGCTGCCGCTGGCCAGCAGGGTATGGG
>NZ_JAELTU010000486.1 GCF_016429015.1 Rhizobium sp. ASV20 | reverse complement strand
GCCAAGGTCCAGAGCCGCATGAACGGCATCGCCTGCCCGCCCGACGGTGCCGGCCTCTCGCCTACTCCTGGCCTACTCACCAGCGATCTCGTCAAGGACTGTGCCACCTTTTACTTTGACAACATGTACTCCCAGGCTCCCATCCTCGACCGCCGCCAGATTGAGCAGCAGATGCTCTACATGGAGCAGAACCGAGACGCCTACTGCCTCATGGCTTCCATGTGTGCCTTTGTCATGCTCCAGCCTGGCATGACCATGCCTCCCGGCGACCCCTACAACCTTGACATGGTTCCCGGCGCCAACATTGTCTCTGCTCAGCTGCTCCTCGAGGAGGCGCTCAAGGTCCGCAAGGGCTACGAGTACCTCGACTCCATCACCCTTAACGTCCTCGCTACAAACTACTTTCTCTTTGCCTGCTACTATGGACAGGAGATGCACGACAAGGCCTGGTACTACCTCCGTGAGGCCACCA
>NZ_JAELTU010000485.1 GCF_016429015.1 Rhizobium sp. ASV20 | reverse complement strand
CCTCCAAGCCGGGAGCGGTGAATCTTTAGCGGATGCGCCGCAGCTGGGTGTCTCTGCAGTTGGGTTTGCGAAGTCTGTGGTTGCGGCGAACCACTGTTGCCGTGGGCTAGACAATGCAGGGTCGGTGGCTGCAGGAGAACTGGCGCCTTGTCTGAGACGTTTTCAAAGGCGTTTGAACGGGAAAGTTAATGCCAGGCACTGACCACCTTGCGAGCTCAAGCTCACGCCAGACTGGCGCTCGGGGCTTCTCTCTCGCTGGTGTCGCTCGCACGGATACGAATACATGTAGAGCCGAGAGGCATAGTGTTTCGCAAGTGTAGACTCTCGGCACATGACAAACGTGGCGGCAATTGTAGCATAAGGTTGGCTAATAAGAGAGAGAGAAATGACGGCGAGACAATGAAATTTGCATAAAACGGCTCTGAACATTGAACCACGGGAAATCAACCAATCCTTTTCCAGCGGGTTAACCG
>NZ_JAELTU010000484.1 GCF_016429015.1 Rhizobium sp. ASV20 | reverse complement strand
TAGTAGAGGACATATCGCCTGCTGTGTTCTAGTACTGGCTTTTGGTTCCTGCCTAGCTTTATAAACTAGTGAGGTTGTTGCGTAAAACGAGCTGTTTGCATGTACGATACGCGTACGAGATAAGTCCTTGCCCATAGACGTGCGCAACCCCCTCTTTTTGGGCACCCAGATCGGCGCCCAACCACGGCTACACTGTCACTTTCGTTGACAGCGAAACCACACAGGAAGACAGTGTTGCAGAGTTTGTCCGGCAGAGAGCGGAGGGAACTCCTATCCACGTCCCCCATATTATCGTTGACTCGGCCATCAGCTTTGCCTTCTTATAATTATACAATCTGGACCGGATTCTACTTCTCGATTTTCGCAGGCCACCCCTACGGCCTGGAAGGACCGCCTCGGTGGCGTGCTAGGTAGTTACACCTCTACTCTTTAGTATTAGCCAAGTTGGAGCGACAGTTGGTCCAGTCATGCAA
>NZ_JAELTU010000483.1 GCF_016429015.1 Rhizobium sp. ASV20 | reverse complement strand
CCCTAAAGGACCAATCGAGGCAATCTTCAGTCACCGAGCGCTAAATTCACTACCGTTGCCGCCGCCGGCAACATGTCATGTAACCTTCCTACTAAGTCCTATAGTAAGATGGCTTTAAAGTTTATCCGGGCTGATGAAAAACGTGCGACCTTCATTGCCTTTTTCTGTCATGACAGGGCCTTTTCAGGGCCAAGCTATTCTTTGGCCGACTTGCGAGTGTATGATCCAGAAATATTCAGGGGGGAGGGGGGTGTAGCGGGTACTCTCCCACGCCGTATCTGGCGGGGGCCAAATGCCCAGCGTTCTCTCTATGCCTGCTCTGGAGATGGTCCGCTCCTCGTCTGCCGCTAAAAGACTTGGCTGAGCGCAAGCAAGCACCATATAATCATGTAGCAGCTGCAAGTTCTGCGGATCTGTACTTCCCATGGCGTTGCCCTGCGTTTATTGTCAGTGCCATCCGATTCACCTTAAAAG
>NZ_JAELTU010000482.1 GCF_016429015.1 Rhizobium sp. ASV20 | reverse complement strand
CGCTCAAGCTTTTCTCATCAAGGAATTGGAGTTCCGTGCAGTCGCGTTGGGCAAGCCAACGGCGGCAAGGACGTTCATGGATCCGGAGAATTCAATCGGCCTGCTCAGAGTGTTCGAGCCGAGGAGCAGGGCTTAGAGCATTTGGAATCTTTCAGAGAGGATTAAGTGCCGCCGATAATAGCCTAATTCTCGCTCTTGATGAGAATCGAACAATCGACCAAGTAAGGTAGATTGGCTAACATTAAGAAAATAATCCAACCATATTTGCTGACCCGGCCCGTACTCGGATGAGCCCTATGGTTGGTCGATTGTCATTAAATCAGGCGGGCTCCTCACGCACTACAGCCTCTGCCTTTTGCCATGAGGAAGCAGTTGGCTCTCCAGCCTGTCTCTCAAGCTCGTCAGGTCGACCGGCCTGCCGGCGACACGCTCCATCGCGCCGATCGCCAGATCGCTTGCGACATAGTCTGACTT
>NZ_JAELTU010000481.1 GCF_016429015.1 Rhizobium sp. ASV20 | reverse complement strand
ACGATCGCGTGCCGATCAGACCCATGACCCAGGGAATGTGCACGGCGTAATGGGTCTCGCGTGCTTCCTGATCCGGGAAGCCGAAAGCGGTGAAGGCGGCCGGTGCCGGCTCGGTCTTCCACATGCCTTCGATCGCCGCGAGCTTCATTTTCTGATGCTCCGTCGTCAGATAGCCACTCTCGTCACCCAGCACGACGACGGAAAGCGCGGAGGCCAGACCGAAGGAGGCAGCGACCGTCATCGAGCGCTTTGCCAGTTCGACGCTGCGACCCTTCAGGAGATACCAGGCCGAAACGCCGAGAACGAAAACGGAGGCACAGACGTAGCCGGCCGAAACGGTGTGGACGAATTTCGCCTGCGCCACCGGATTGAAGACGACGTCGAAGAAACTGACGATCTCCATGCGCATGGTCTGCGGATTGAGCGCCGAACCTGCCGGATTCTGCATCCAGCCGTTGGCGATGAGGATCCACA
>NZ_JAELTU010000480.1 GCF_016429015.1 Rhizobium sp. ASV20 | reverse complement strand
GGCTTATGTTTTCCTTGCCACTTTTTGTTTCTTGTAGGTAGTTGTTAGGTGAGGCTGTTTCAAGAGGTCACTGCGAAACCAAGACTCGTCTTTTTCAAAGGTCCTACGAGACAAGTTCTGCCACGTGATGATTAATTACTCGTAGACGCCGCTCCGACGAGCTGAGATAAATGCCTTTCACTCCAAGAGGCTTCTTTGGGCGGGTCGTACGTCGTCGGGCTGATGGAACCGTTTCATGGATGGGCCGATGCGGGAGCGAGATCCGCTCGGGAAGAGCACGTTTGAGGGTAGCAATGACATACTCGCGCATACTGGCAAAAAGGAAAGTGAGCAAGTAATGTCAACTTGGCTGTCACAAGAGGGACAAAGTGCCCTGAATGTCTCCTCTAGATACAAGGAAATCCTTGCGCGGTCGAGATGTGGCCCTTTGGTGGCGCCGTATGTACCTACTAATGCTCAGTCTCCCGCCCCACAC
>NZ_JAELTU010000479.1 GCF_016429015.1 Rhizobium sp. ASV20 | reverse complement strand
GGTACGGAGGAAGCTCCAAGACTGCTTCCGGGGAACGTATGAGTTCCAGAAATCTTACTGCCGCTCACCGCTCGCTTGCCTTCGGCACACGCCTGCGGGTCACCAACAAGCACAATGGCCGCAGCGTCGTCGTTCGCATCAACGACCGTGGGCCTTTCATTCGCGGACGCGTTCTGGATCTTTCCCGCGCCGCAGCCCAGGACATCGGCATGGTCTCTTCCGGCACCGCCAAGGTCTGCTACGAGGTCGTCGCCTCGAAGTAATCGATGATCAGGGTTGGAAGCGTAAGGCATTTCGGCACGACGCTTGCTCTCTCCTCCAATCGCGGCTACCACGCGATTGCGACGTTTCAATAATCTGCCGCCATGTACGGCATTCGCGCGGATTGATGAGACGTCAGCGATATTTTGGCGGCGCATGCTGTTTCCCGATAAGCTCCGCCGAGTTTCGGGATCATGCGCAAGCAGGAGAAGAG
>NZ_JAELTU010000478.1 GCF_016429015.1 Rhizobium sp. ASV20 | reverse complement strand
CAGGCATGGAGACTGGCGTGCGCATGATGGAGCCGTATTATATCCTGTCCAAGCGACACGCGCCCGCCAAGACGCTTACGCTGGACTACACAGCGCTGCCCTTTGGATACATGCCCCTCAAGGCGCTCCTAAACGGCCACTTCCTCATGTTCCTCGTCGGCTTTGGCAGCGTCATGGCCGAGTTTCTCACAGTGCTGGTTACGGGGTTGGCCACCGTAGACGGCCAGGGTCTGTTGGAGGGCTACGGCGACGAGATGGAAAACGAAAAGGAACACGCAGACCCAAACCTAATCAATGCCGGCCAGGAAACGGTCCTCTCGTTCCAAGTCTCGCTCGCCCTGGCGCTCTTCATCCTGGTCTACATGACCATTGTGTCGATAACGGTGTTCTTACGCCGGCGACACCCGTTTCTTCCACGGCAGCCAAACACCATTGCGTCGGTGCTGGCGTTTATCCACCAGAGCAAAATGCTGTAC
>NZ_JAELTU010000048.1 GCF_016429015.1 Rhizobium sp. ASV20 | reverse complement strand
GTATCCGTTCCTCGCGTCCAGTCGGAAAGCGCGGCAAGCCCGGATCTGTACTGAAAAGCCGCCAGCAGCGCGACGGCAAGCGCTGCTGTTGCCAGCCAGATCGGGAGAGATCCCAAAGGGATGAACCGCGAGAATGGAAAATGTCTTATCATGGTCGGCATTGACGTGGCACGGAGCATCCTATCGGCTGTCGAAGCAGCTATTCATCATAAGGTTGGAGGCAACCGCAACCGCGAAATAACTGCCAACAGGTTCCAAGGCCGGTCAGAATCCGATCTTCCGGCTGCAGATCGCCGTTCGGCGGGCGCCGGAAGACCTAAAGCTCACAATTGACCGAGACAGGCCTCGGATAGTTTGAGGCCATTTCTCAAGCCTATGCTAAATCGACAAATCCCGAAGAAGTCCCTCCAGGTCGCGTTCGCCTGCCTTTGATTGGGCTCCCGCCTTCAGACCACCTCGGATCAGTGCCTCCGCCGCCGGTCGCTCAAACAGCCCAGCCCAGGCAGCGTGCTCGCGAGCCAAACCTTCCCGAAGATCAGTCGACGGCAAAGCGGCTTTTGCAGCTGCTATGACGCCGGGCGGCAAGTCGGCAATATGCCGGGCCAATCTGGCGACAAACCCGTCGATCTGGTCAGCCGGCAGCGCACGATTGACCCAACCATAACGTTCCGCTGTCCGGGCATCGAAAAGATCGGCCCCGAGCACGATCTCCAAGGCTCGGGATCGCGGCATCCGTGTTCCAAGATACTGGGTCGCACCGCCGCCGGGCGTGATACCCATCAGCGCTTCGCACTGCGCGAGACCAGCGCGACCTTCTGCTGCAAAAGCCATGTCGGCTGCCATCACAAACTCCGCACCGCCACCGCGTGCCAAGCCTGCCAGCTTGACGATGGTCACCTGGGGCTGGGATCGCAGCAACTCGCCGAACGCCTGAAACGGGTTCAAGCCTTCCGGTGCATCCTGCGCCAGTTCGTCGAATGCATTCGGTTCATCGATGAGCGTCATGTCCACATGCGCGATGAAGAATTCGGGATCGGTGCTATCGAATACGATAACGCGTGTCTCCTCGTCCCCGCGAACCGAAACAAGAAAACGGCTGATCTCGCTCATCATGCCGACATCGAGGACGTTTACTGGCGGGTTGTCGATGGTGACGATGGCAACTCCGCGATCTCTGACGATGCGTAGCTTGGTAAATTCGAAGGAAGTCACGGTGTTCTCCTGCGTGCCCCACGAGGGGTGAAGTTGAGGTTGCAGGACTTTAAGTATTTAATATATACCTAGTGTCAATTACGCACCAAAAGCATCCCAGGGATGCTGGAGAATACCAATGATCCCCGATCCAGATCCTGTTTACCGTTCGGATTGCCCGAGCCGCGCCATCCTTGATCAGATAGCGGACAAATGGTCGATGATGGTTATGGCTGTGCTGAAGGAGCCACGCCGCTTCAATGCGATCAAGAGCCGCCTGGACGGCATCACTCAGCGGGTCCTCACCCAGACTTTACGCAAGTTGGAGCGGAACGGGATGGTTACCCGAACCGTTCTGACGGGACGTGTATTAGGGGTGGAGTACGCCCGAACTCCATTGGGGGAGTCGTTGCAAAAGCCGTTCGCAGAACTTTACGACTGGACGGTCGAGAACATGATTGAGATCCAGCACCACCAGAGCCGCTATGATGAAATGCAGAGCTGACGGTTCCACTTCGGGAACATGCTTCCATCACGTCCCCTCTCCACCCACTCCGGTTGGCATATACCGCCAACCCCGCATGGAAGCTTCTCGGTAGCACCGAGCGCGATTTCGGACAAGAAACAACGATCTATGCGGCGACACTTTTGCCACCCGAATGCCTTCAGCTGACTGAAGTCCTATTCCAGCTAGGCACAGCCACCACCGGCCTGATCGATTCACGGGCCGGCGGTCGGTATCGGATGTCGTCACTCTGGAATCCAGGTTAGATCGTCGCCCGATTATAAGTGCGGATGACGTTCCGGATGGCCTCCAACGCCAGCGGCCGCGCCTTCGCTTCCACCGTGCCGGCAGCGACGGCCGGATAGAGCGCGCCGAGATACTGGCTGACTAGCGTCTCCGGCAGTTCTCGGTCGCCGAGCCTTTGAAACAAGCCCTCGACAAGGGCCGCAGCGGCAGGATGCGGCCAGTAGTAGCGAATGCGGTCGCTGTAGGAGAAATGCCGCTGAATACGCAGCTCCGCCTCGTTGCCGTGATAGTATTTCTGCCAGTTCTTCGGCTCTGCAAGCAAAAGCGCTTCCATGCCCTGGCGCAAGGTTTCCGGTCCGTTATCGAGGACAGCAGCGATCTGATCGAGACCATAGAGCGCTTCGCGCAGTGCGAAGGTCAGACCCGGACCAACCTTGAGAATGGCAAAGCCGTCCTCGACGAGCCCGCGCAGGGCTGAAGCCGGCTGATAGTCGGTCGAGTGCGCTTCGAAGACGAACTGCGGCATGCGGCCGAGAACATTGCTGAGATCGCGGGCGGCAGCACGGTCGTAGACCACGACATTCTCATTGCCGAACTCGACGCCCGGCTGCACCACGACGCCGATGGCACGGGCGAAGGCACTTTCGAGACCGACAGCGGCAAAGGCGCGGCGATGCACCTCAACAGTTTCCAGCGCTGCCTCCGGGCTGGTCAATTCCAGATGGTCGAGTGCTTCCATGGCGCCGCCGGGGATCGGCACTTCCGTGCCGACGATATAGACAGGCAAATCAAAGCCCGATTCCGCTGCCGCCTTTTCCGCGACCAGCGCAAGACGCGCGGCGCGTTCGGCGGTCACTGCATCCGACAAAGCCACCGGTTCGCCGGCGCAGCCCATCGAGGTATCGAGGTGGATCTTCGTGAAACCGGCGCGCACGAAGGCGTCCATCATCACTTCGGAGCGCTGCATCGCCTCTTCGGCCGGCAGGTGTTTCCACGGGTTGGGACCGAGATGGTCGCCACCGAGGATCAGCCGGCGCGTGTCAAAACCGACGCGGGCGGCGATTTCCTCCACGAAACGGCGGAAATCGGCGGGAGTCATGCCGGTATAGCCGCCCTCCTGGTTGACCTGGTTGCAGGTGGCTTCGATCAGCACGTCCGTATCGGCTGCAAGTCCCTCGAGGAAAGCCGCTTCGACAACCAACGGATGGGCCGAGCAAATGGAAGCGATGCCGCGTCGTTCACCGGCCGCATAGCGGGCAGGAAGTGTGCTGAGGATCTGGGTGCTGCTCATGACGATACTCCGGAAAGATTGCGGGCTGCGAGGAAGGCTTCGATCTCAGCCATGCTGGACGTGCCTTCCATCGGCCCCTTGACGCCGACGGCGCGTGCGCCGGTGGCATTGGCGATGACGAGGGCCTTGTCGGCAGGCATGCCGCGCAGCCAGCAGCTGACGAAAGCCGCTCCGAAACTGTCGCCGGCGCCGGTCGGGTCGACCTCTTCAACCCTAAAGGCCGGAGCCATGGTCTCGCCGGAGGCATCGAAATAGCTGGCGCCCTCGGCGCCACGCTTGATCACGACAGCCTTGATGCCGCGAGCCAGCAATTCCGCAACGGCCGCCTTTTCTTCCTTAGCCTGGGTGAAGAGGAAGATCTCCGCACCGCTCGGCATGAAGAGGTCGGTATTCTCAAGCGCATGGCCGAGAGCTTCGCGCATGCCGGGCAGCTCCAGCATCTCCTTGCGGATATTCGGATCGAAGGAGACCGTCCCACCCTTCGCCTTGATGCGCCGTGTCGCCTCGTGAATGGCCTCGACGATGCCGTCCGAGAAGAGCGCGGAGCCCATGATATGCAGGTGATCTGCAGTCTCGACCAACGCTTCGGCCTGTGGCGTCAAGCCAATGGCGGAGCAGGCGCTGTGCTTGATGTTGAAGATGAAATCGCGATTGCCGTCCTGCCGGTAGCGCACGAAGGCGCTCCCGGTTGCGGCAGTCGGATGTACCGCAATGGCCGAGACATCCGCGCCGTCATTGCGCAAACGTTCGACATTGAGCACGCCGAAATCATCATTGCCGACGGCGCTGACGATACCGCAGGGCTGGCCGAGCTTGGCCGCCTGGTCGATGAAAATTGCCGGGGCGCCCGAAGCGAAGGGCCCAATCAGCGGGATGGCGGACAGGAAGCCGTTGCCCGTTTCGACCGCCATGATCTCGACGACGATCTCGCCAATGGTAATGATCTTCTTCATGCTCACGTTCGCACCGCCTTGCTGCGCACGTCGAGCCAGACGGCGATGAGAATAACCAGGCCCTTGACAATGAGCTGGTAGAAATAGGGCACCGACAGCATGTTCATGCCGTTGTTGATTACGCCGATGATCAACGCGCCAAGAATGGTGCCGACCATCGTGCCGACGCCGCCGGCAAGCGAGGTGCCCCCGAGCACGACAGCCGCAATGGCGTCAAGCTCGTAGCCCATGCCGGAATTGGTCTGTGCGGAGGACAGGCGCGAAGAGAGCAGAATGCCGCTGATCGCCGCCATCACGCCCGATATCATGAAAACGATGATCTTGATGCGATCGACGCGAATGCCGGAATAGACGGCTGCCTCACGGTTGCCGCCGGAAAGATAGACCTGCCGGCCGAAAATCGACTTCGACAGGACGATGTGGTTGATCGCGAAGAGCACCACCATGATCCAGATGATGATCGGAAGCCCGAGGAAGCTTTCCGAGCCGATGGCGAGCCATGCATCGTTGTCGATCATGGCCGGGGCGCCGTTGGTCGGAAGGCTGACGACACCGCGATAGATACCCATGCTGGCCACGGTCACGATGAACGACGGCAGCATCAGCTTTGCAGAGAGCGCTCCGTTCAAGCCTCCCATGATAGCGCCGGCCACCAATGTCAGAAGAACGGTCGGCAGGAAGCCGAAGCCCATGGCGAAAGCCTGTGCCGCAACCATGCCGGCAACCGCGATGATCGAGCCGATCGAAAGATCGATCTCGCCAAGCAGGATGACATAGGTCATGCCGTAAGCGGCAACGGCGACAACCGCCACCTGCTGCATGATGTTCATGAAGTTGTTGAACGCCAGGAAGCGTGGGTTCAGCACCGAGAAGACGATGCAAAGCACGGCAAGCGAAATGATGATGCCGCCATACTGGCGCACCACCGGCGAATGGAAGAACGACGGGCGGGCCTGGGTGTCCGCGCCCCTTCCCTGCGTGGTCGGAACATTGCTCATGCGTGCATCCCCGCTGCATAGGTCATAACGGTTTCGGGTGTCAGGCCTTCGGCATCGAGCACGGCTGCCAGGCCTCTGTTGTGCATCACGACGACACGATCGCTGAGGCCGAGTACCTCGGGCAATTCCGAGGAAACCATCAGGATCGCCGCGCCTTCGGCGGCAAGCTCGCGAATGATGCGGTAGATTTCGAATTTTGCGCCGACGTCGACGCCGCGTGTCGGTTCGTCGAGGATCAGCACGCGCGGCCTGATCTGCAGCCACTTGGCAAGCACGATCTTCTGCTGATTGCCGCCGCTGAGCGAGCCGGCAGTCGTGTCGATCGAGGCGGCCTTGATCGCGAGGCGCAGTACTTCCGCCTTGGCGGCGGCACGCTCGGCGCTACCGCGCATCAGGCCAAAGGGACCGGCGAGCTGCTTCAGCGCCACCATGTTGACGTTGCGCTCGACGCTGTGCGCGAGCACAAGGCCCTCTTCCTTGCGGTTTTCCGTTACGAAGGCGATACCGTTGCGGATCGCCTCCGAGGGCGAGGCGAGCGTCAACGGCTTGCCGTCAAGGAGGATCTGCCCTTCCGGGCGTTCCATGCCAAAGAGCGCCTTCATGATGTCGGACCGGCCGGAGCCGATCAGACCGAAAAGACCGACGACTTCGCCGGGCTTCACATCGATGGAAACGTCGTGGAATTTCCCCGGCACCGTGAGGTTTTTCGTCGCCAGGACAGGCGCAACGCTCGCGGCCGGACGCGGCGCAACGCGCGGCGGGTAAATATCCTTCATTTCACGACCGACCATCAGCGCGATCAGCTTGTCGATGCTGGTCTCGTTCTTCTCCGTCGTGGTGACATATTCGCCGTCGCGAATGACGGTAATATCGTCGGAGAGCCGCATGATTTCTTCCATGCGGTGCGAGATATAGATGATCGCCTTGCCACGCGCCTTCAGCCGCTCGATGATCGAGAACAGGATTTCCGCCTCGCTATCGGACAACGATGATGTCGGCTCGTCGAGGATCACCACGTCAGCAGGCAAGCTGAGGCCCTTGGCAATTTCGACGAGCTGGCGTTGAGCAATGGAAAGATCGCCCACCTTCGCATGCACATTGACCGGTAGGCCGAGATCTTCGATCAACGCTTCGGCCTTGGCGACAAGCGCACGGTCGCGGACGAAACCAAAACGGCTCGGCTCGTGGCTCGCGAAAATATTCTGTGCGACCGAGAGGTTTCGGCAGAGGCTAAGCTCCTGAAAGACAATCGAAATGCCGTGAGCACGAGCGTCGCGCGGGTTCTGCGGCTGGTAGGCCTTGCCTGACAGCAAGATCTCGCCTGAGGTCGGCTTGTAGACGCCCGCGAGGATCTTCATCAGTGTTGATTTGCCAGCACCATTTTCACCCAACAGCGTGTGCACGCGGCCGCGGCGAACCCTAAGGTTCATGCGCTTCAACGCCTGCACGGCACCAAAAGACTTGGCGACATCGCGGATCTCCAGCACCGTTCCCGAGCCTGGCGACGCTTCTTCCTGTGTGGCTGGATTGCTTTGTGTCACGCATGATCCTCCCTGGCTGCCCGCATCGGTAGCAGCAAGCACGGCCATTGGCGAATGAACGAATAAGATGGACGACAAGTCCAGGCCGCAGGCAACAAGAAGCGGCCTCGGCAAGGTGACCGCGGCGGCCAAAAGCCGCCGCGAAACACAAGTTACTTCGTTTCGCCGTCCTTGGTCACGACGCCGGGCACGATCGGCTGCTTGGCCGGAACGGTCTCGCCCTTGATGACCTTGACGGCGGTTTCGACGGCAACCTTGCCCATCTGGTCCGGATACTGAGCGATGACGCCAACCATGACCGGATCGTTCTTCACGGCATTGCGCGCCTCTTCCATGCCGTCGAAGCCGATGACCTTGACCTGACCTTCCAGCTTGGCAGCCTTGACGGCAGAAGCAGCAGCAAGTGCAGCGTCGTCACCGAAGCCGAAGATGCCGACGATGTCTGGGTTAGCCTGCAGCATGTTCTGCGCAGCAGCCAGCGCTTCCGGACGCGTGATGCCGGTCTGGATGGCGGCGATCTTGATGTCCGGGTACTTTTCCAGACCCTTCTTGAAGCCCTCGACGCGGTCGACGACCGACTGAACCGTCGGATAGTCGATAACCGCGACCTTGCCCTTGCCGCCGATGGACTTCGCCATCAGCTCGGCAGCCTTCTCGCCGCCGGCAAAATTGTCGGTGCCAACGAAGGAAGTAACATCGGCATCGATAGCCGGAACGTCGACGGTAATGACCTTGATGCCGGCCTTCTCAGCCTTCTTGATCGCTGCACGCACGCCCTTGCTGTCGACAGGCGAGATGACGATGACGTCGACGCCCTTGGTGATGAAATCCTCGACGTCAGCGAGCTGCTTGGACAGATCCTGGTTGGCGATGGCAACTTCCAACGGCACCTTTTCCGCCTCGGCTTCCTTCTTCATCGCATTGGCAAGCGATATGTAGAACGGATGCTGCTGCGTCAGGAGCGACGCGCCGATGCCGGCTGCGGATGCAACACTTGCCATCAAGGCAAGGGCAGCGCCGGAAAGAAGAATGCGACCGAGCGTTTTGCGAAGCATGATTTCCTCCAATTGCCGGCTTCGCCGGCTGATTAAGAATCGTGAATCCGACCTGCCAGCTGGCGGCGGCAGCCGCCTTTCCTCTCCTGCACAGGACATATCCACCCATATCGGGCGCAGTTCCTATCGCATCGATTGAATATCGCGTCAATCAATTTTTTTACACGTGAAAAAAACTTTACAGCGCCAAATTCTGTTTGTAACAGTTGATTTGACCGCTATACATGTGACGAACGGTTGCGGAGGCCTGCAAAATAGGCATCATCCGGCTAGTGGGCATAAAGAATTATTTTTACGCATGACAAATGAGCGCGACAACGCGTCGAAACCGTTACGAACCTCGAAAGCGACCATGAGCGAGAGCAAAATCCGGACGATGGAAGAGTTCGCTGCGGCAAGCGGCCTCTCCCGCCCGACCGTTTCGAAATATTTCGACAATCCCGAAAGCGTGAAGCCCTCGACCCGTGCCCGCATCGAAAAGGCGCTGAAGGATTACGACTATCGGCCGAATATCTTCGCCGTCAGCCTCAACCGCAAAAATCCGAAGAATATCGGGCTGATCGTTCCGCATATTTCGGATCCGTTCTATGCTGAGATCGTGCGCCAGATCGAAATGCGCTGCTTTGCCGAAGGCTACTGGACGATTGTCCTGTCCTCCCACGGCGAAAGGAAGCTCGAGGCGCGAGCCATGCGCACTCTGCTATCGCTGAACATCGCAGGCGTTCTGATGGCGCCGCTCGGTTTCGAGACGGATGCACGGCTGCTCGAAAGTCTCGCCGACGCCATGCCGACGGTCTTCCTCGACAACAGTATCGGCGACCGCCCCTTTGTCGGCACCGACAACCGTCAGAGCATCGGCAACATCACCGAATATCTCTGCAGAACTGGCGAGCATCCGTGCTTCCTGGAAATGCCTGCCGTCAACCAGAACGCTCTCGAACGACGGAACGCCTATATCGCGACCATGGAGCGACTGGGGCTGGAGCCCGTGACATTGGCGATCCCGCCGAAGGACTGGAATTTCGAGCAATTGGGCTATGAGGCCGCCGGACGCCTGCTCGATGGTTCCGGCTTTCCGACGCGTACGGTGCTCTGCGCCAACGACCGCCTCGCTTTTGGGGTCATCGCGGCTGCTTTCGAAAGGCGGCTGCGCGTCGGGCACGACAGCGATTGCGACCTGCGCGTCGCCGGCCATGACGACCACCCGCTCAGCCGTTTCACCTGCCCACCGCTGACCACCATGGCACAGGATTACCGTGGCATTGCAGCCGCCGGTATCGATATGCTGTTTGCAGCGATTGGCGGAGCGTCGGAGCAATCAAAGAGCCAAGATAGAACGACGCATCTCGAAGCGCGACTCATCATGCGACAATCGGCATAAACACGATCGCCGGACGCTTTTCCCAGGAACGTCGCGGGCTTGCTATCCGGACAGCGGAGTGTTCACGACAACCGCACCCAATCCATGGCCTCAAGCACGTATGGCGCAAACAGGAAATCCCTGATCTCGGCAATCCGGCCTTCCGACCATTCGATCAGGACGAAATGGGCGGGTATGTCCATCGAGCCGGTGCCATCGAAGACCAGCATAGCAGGCCTTCCTTCCACCGCACCGAGAGCAAACCGCCATTTGGCCACCTCGGCATAGCGTGTGAAATAAGGAGCGATCTTGTCGCGTCCCTGCCACGTGAGCCGATTGACCAGCTCGAGCTTCACATCATCGGCGAGCATGGCCCGGATCGCGTCGAAATCGCCGCTTCGGAACATATCGACATAGGCTGCGATCTTCCGACGATCCGTGTCGGACATCAGCGGCAGCCTTGTGTCTTCACCCTCCTGCGCGAGCAGTCTGAGTGTCACGCGCCCGCGTTGCAGTGCCGATTTTGCGGCCGCCGGCGAGCAATCGGCAATGCCGGCTATCTCCTCTATCGAATGCCCCAGCACATCCTTGAGGATCACCGCGCAGCGCTGCAGCTCCGGCAGCCGCAGAAATGTCTGAAAGCCGATTGCGACGATGTCCGCTTCGGGTATCGGATCGGCCTCGATATCGTCCGTGAGCGGGACGACGGTGTTTCGAGAGTGGCTGCGCAGGAAGTCGAGGCTTGTGTTGTGGGCGATGCGAAACAGCCAGCCTTCAAGGTTGTCCACCTCGGTTCCCTGGCTTCGAGCATGCAACGCCTTGACCAGGGTGTCCTGCAGGATGTCTTCCCCCTGAACGGCCGATCCTGTCATGCGCGCGCAGTATCGATGAAGGCGTGGCCTGAGCGCCTGCAATCGATCTTCAAAACCATCCGTGTCCATTGGCCTACCCTCTGTCCGTATTCTCTTCTGCCAGGGATCGGACACCGATATCGATGAGGATCTTCGACAGGTTAGCCGGCTGCGACAGGAATGGCGAGTGGCTGCTATCCAATGTATGAGTAATGGTCTTGCCGCCGAGCGCACTATCAACGGCAGCGATCATATAGTCTTGTCCGGAGAGCGGAACGGCACGGTCCTGGGTACACCGGATATAGTGGCGCGGCACTGTGCCAAATCTCTCCGCTGTTATCGGCGACGGAGCGAGCGCGCCGGCGTTCGATTCGTCGCAATGGAGCTGCGATGCCACCTGCGCGAACTCACTCTCCGGCACATCCGCATAGAACGAAGCCTTGAGCAGCGCCCTATAGGCTTCGTCGGTCGATCCGGCATGGATCCTTGTCGCGCCGATGGCGACAGGATCGCCTATGAACAACCCAGGCGACAGGGCAGAAGACATGGTGTCATGCTGAAGTATGGCGAGCAATGGCATGCCGTTCGGCACCATGAAACCCGCCAGATAGACAACGGCAAGGAGCAGGCTTGGCGCCTGCTCGGCAACCGCGGAGATCGTCATCCCGCCGGCCGAATGTCCGACGAGAATGACCTTGCCGCCAGCCAGCGATGCAGCCTCTTCCACCAGCGCAACAACAGCGATGGTCCGCTCCTCCTGCGGCGCGTCGGCGACGGGTGACCGCTCTGCAGCAAATGCAGCTGCATCGAACGGTTGCCGATCGAGCGACGCGGGTGATGCCGCATTTGCGCCAGCGCCTGGAAGATCGAGCGTCAAGGCAAGGAAACCACTGGCTTCCAGGAGTGGTACCACCTTGTTCCAAACGGAGCGGCTGTGCCAAGCACCGTGGACCAAGACGAAGGCGGCTTTGGGTGCCGACATGTGAAATCTCCCTAGAAAATGTCATCGTTCGGCCGCTGATGCACCCTGCTTGCGCACTTTCGTGCAAAGCGGCCTCTCTCGCGGAAAGGCAAGAGGGACGCGGTTTCAGACCGGTCTCTTGTCGAAAAGATACATTTGAACCCCGGAGTCGTCGGGTGCATAGCGTCGGCGATCTGCGGCAGCCGCCTGACCTTCCGGGCTTGCGAAAGCCGTTTTGATTGCCGCGAGGTCGTCAAAGTGCAGCGTTCCTATCCGGTAGACATCGGAGGAACCCACCGGCACTGCGATCGGCCCATGACTGATCTCGTAACTTCTGAGCCCCGGAAGCTTTTTGGCAAGCGGCACATGGATATCGAAATAATGCCTGTCGAATGCCTCCGGATCTTTCGGCGTCCGATAGATCACGACCATCCGGGCTGTTCCAGCATCCACCTCGGGACCACATGAGGCCGATTTGACGGCATGTTCGTGTGTAGCAGTCGCCACCGCCGAGCCCATGATCGTTTCCAGGCTTGCCAGCGCGGCGATCCTCGGGAAATAGGCTCTCATGCGTGGATCTTCGCGCATCGCTGCGACGGCTGCAGGTGTTTCCCACTCGGACTGGATGACGACGCCGGTGCCGTCTGCCGCCGCGACCAACCGGGTCATCTTCCAGCCCGGAAGCGTGCGGATGACGGTATCGATGTTCTCTTGCAGGAGTTCGATCAACGTCTCCTGCTTTCCCGGTTCGCACCTCAAGAGATTGATCAAAGTGACGGGTTGGTCGGACATGGCATATCTCCTTCTGTTTCGGATATGCCAAGGACGATCCGAAGGCTGAAAACGGATCGCGGCTCAGAAGATTTTTCTTAGACCATGAGCAATCGGCCTAAATCGTGCCACTCCGCCCCTCCCTGGCGCGGTTTAGGCTCAGCTAACGCGACGTCATACGTCGACCTAGACGACCGTTTCGCCGCCATCGACGACGAGAACCTGGCCCGTCATGTAGGAGGAACGATCGGACACGAGGAAAAGGATCGGCTCGGCAATTTCCGAGACGTCGGCCCAGCGTCCGAGCGGCACTTTTTCAGCGATGTAGCCTTCGATGGCCTCGCGGCCGCCCATCTGTGCGATGAACGGTGCATTGAATGGCGTGTCGACCCAACCGGGGCAAATCGCGTTTACCCTTATGCCGAACCGGGCATAATCGCCTGCCATCTGTCGGGTCATGGCGATGACGGCATGCTTCGACGTGGTATAGGCGATCATCTCCCGGTCGTAGAGGACGCCTGACGAGGACGAGGTGTTGAGAATGACGCCCTTGCCCGCCGTCCTCATGATCGGCATGACGAAGCGAGCAGCCATGAAATGCGCCCGCACGTTCAAGTTCCAGGAGGTATCGAAGCCGGAAACCGCGACGTCTTCCAGATTGCCCGCGACCTGTGCGCCGGCATGATTGTGCAGGATATCGATGCGGCCGTGTTGCGCCGCGATTGTAGCGATGCCTGCCTCAAGCGCCCGATCGTCCGTGACGTCGACAACCAGGGGCTCAGCGCGACCGCTTAGCTCGACAATCTTGCTCACAGTCTCCTGTGCGTTTTCCAAATCGATATCGGCGACGATCACATGCGCACCTTCACGCGCCATGATGAGCGCGCCGGCGCGGCCGATCCCGGAGCCGGCTCCGGTGACGATTGCGACCCGATCCTTGAGTATCATGTTTTTTCCCTGGTCAGTTTGTCGTTGTCTTTTCACGCATCAGGAAGCGCGCGATGAGAATGAGGACGAGCGATGCGATCAGCACCATCGTCGCGATGGCATTGATTTCGGGCGTGACGCCGCGACGGATCGAAGCGAAGACGTAGATTGGCAAGGTCGTATTCGATCCGGCGACGAAGAACGCAATGATGAAATCGTCGAAGGAAAAGGTGAAGGCGAGCAGGAAGCCGGCGAGGATCGACGGCATGATCTGCGGCAAGACGATCTGGCGGAACGTCGTCAACGGCGTCGCGTAGAGATCGCTCGAGGCCTCGACGATGTCGCGACCGAGGCTTGCGATACGTGCCTTCACGATCATCGTCACCAGCGCCATGGTGAAGAGCCCATGCGCCGCTATGATCGAGCCATAGCCAAGCGCGAATTTCGGTGGCTGGTCGCCCGGCCAGACGGCTGCGATCAGCGGATTGATGATGCCGAAGACCTCGACCAGCGCCACCAGCGTCGCGATGCCGATGACCACACCAGGAACAACGATCGCCGCGGCGAACAACCCGTCGAAGATGGCGCGCATGCCGGAGCTGAGCCGCTCCAGGCCAATCGCAGCCATCGTGCCGAAGATCGCGGCAAGCGTCGCACTGGTAAAGGCGATGATCAGGCTGTTCTGCAGCGCTTCCATCAGGAAGGTGTTCGACAATGCCCGCCCATACCATTGAGTCGAAAAGCCGGTGAACTCGCTCGCATTGCGGCCGGCATTGAAGGAGAACAGCACGACGAGAGCAATCGGCGTATAAAGGAAAAGATAAACGAAAGTGACGAGTGCGCGCATCAGACGAGATCCACCTGGCGGGTACCTGCAACACGCCATGCGATCCGCATGGCAACAAGAAGCACGATGACGACGACGGCAACGAGCGTCACGGCGATCGCCGATCCGAATGGCCAGTTGCGCGATTGCAGGAAGAGATCGACGAGTGCGTTGCCGATGAAAAAGACCTTGCCGCCGCCAAGAAGCTGCGGGATCAGATACTCGCCAAGCAGCAGGATCGTTACCAATGCGACGCCGGTCATGACACCCGGCAAGGATAGTGGGAGTGTAATGGAAAAGAAGGTCGAAATGGGCTTGGCACCGAGATCGGCCGATGCCTCCAGCAGCCGGCGGTCGAGCTTTTCGAGACTGACATAGATCGGCATGATCATCAGCGGCAGATAGCCGTAGACGATGCCGAGCAGCACGGCGCCGGGCGTATTGATCAGCCTGACATTCTCGATGCCGACATATTCGAGCAGATGCGGAATGCCGCGCGCGCCGAGCAGATACATCCAGGCATAGGTACGCACGAGAAGGCTCGTCCAGAAGGGCACGACCACCAGCGAGACGAGCAGCAGCCGGCGTTGCGGGCTTGCCTTCACCGCCAGATAGTAGGCGACCGGATAGGCAACGAGCAGGCAGGCTGCTGCACCGATCGGCGCAAGGATCAGCGTATTGACGAAGGCCGCGGAGCGAGAGCCGAGATTGGCGAATTGCGCAAAGGTGAAAGCCGCCTGATAGCCCCCTTCCGGCGCACGTTCGCCAAAGGCAAAAACAATGATAGCAATGAAGGGCAGCACCAGGAAGACGAACAGCCAGACACTTGCCGGACCGACAAGGGCAGCGGTGACAAGGCGCCGTTTGGTGGCAGGAGTAAGGGGCATCGAGAGGTTCTTTATCCGCCGTTTTCGAAGCGTAAGGCCGGCCTCTCGCCGCGAAGGCGACAGAGGCCGGAGTTTGAGCAGGGACGATCAGGCCGACTTGAAGCGGGCCATCAACTCGGCGCGGCTCGGATCGGTGAGCGTGACGGCGGCACCGAATTCCAGCGGCGTCAGCGCAGCGTCATCCGGATAAACGATCTTGTTCGATGTGATGTCCTTCGGCAGAAGGGCGATGACTCGGCTGTCGGTGGTCGGGGCGCCGTTGGCGATATGCTCCTTCACCGCATTCTTCGGATCCATGAGATAGTTGAGCAGCGCATAGCCGCCCGCCTTGTTCGGGGCATCCTTCGGGATCGCATAATAGTCGGTCCAGATCTCGCCGCCGTCCTTGCCGAGCACATAGGCCAGCTCCGGCATGTCGCGGTTGAGCTGGGCGCCATCATTGGTCCAGCACATCGTCAACCAGGCATCGGTCGAACGCATGGACGGCTGATAGTCGGAATTGATGGCGAAGAGGTGCGGCTTGACCTTGATCAGGAGCTCTTCAGCCTTGGCAAGCTCTTCCGGCTTGATCGAGTTGAAATCGTAGCCGAGGGAAACGAGTGCGCTGCCGATTGTCGTCAGCTGATAGTCGTGCACCATGGCGCGACCGTCGGCCTCCGTCTGCGCGATCTCGAAGAAGTCTTTCCAGCTCGAAAGCTTGGTCTTGATCTTTTTGGTGTTCACGGAAAAGCCGGTCGTGCCCCAGTTCTTCGGCACGGCATAGGTCTTGCCGTCGATTTGCCCTTCCTTGGTGAAGCGCGGGCTCTCGGTCGTCTGGCTGAAGTTCGGAACCTTGGACAGATCGAGTTCCTCGACGAGGCCGAGCTTGTGATAGGTCGAAATCGTGTAGTTGGTCGGCACATAGAGGGACCAGCCGGATGCGCCTGCCTGCAGTTTCGCCAGCATTTCCTCGTTCGAGCCGAAGACATTGACCTCGACGGCGACGCCGGTTGCCGCCTTGAAGTTCTCGAAAGTCTGGGGATCGTGATAGTTCGGCCAGGTCGCGATCGACATCTGCGTACCGAGTTCGCCTGCGGCATAGGCCGGCGTCGAAAGAGCGCCCGGGAAGCGCGACAGAACCGCCGTCGCAAGACCGAGGCCGGTGATGCCGAGAAAATGACGACGGCTGACGGAGCCGCGCTTCAGGCGCATGAACTCGTCCATGAAGCCTTCAGCGGAAATGGGGAGGTTGTCCTTGTAATCCTTGCTCATGATGCTGTTCCCTTGTTTTGGTTTATGCATTCGATGCTGGAAAGACATGTAGGGCTTTGGGATCGAAGCCGAGGAAAACCTGCTCGCCTGGGCCGACAAGATCGTTTTCACTCATGCTGCTGCGATCCGAGGTGATCAGGAAGTCGCCCAGTCCTGGAACGGTGACCGCGTATTCCGCTGATGAGCCCAGGAAGATGCGATGGGTCACTGTGCCCTTGAAAGACCGTCCGGCCGCCGTCATTTCGCGGGTGAGCTTGATCGCCTCGGGGCGCAATGCGGCAATCGCTGCTCCGGGTGCGAGTCGCTTGCCGGCTGAAAGCGCCGAGCCGTCGGCGAGACGCAGCGTTTCACCATCCGCTTCCATCATCGCCTCGATGCGGTTCGTCTTGCCGACGAAATCGGCGACGAAAAGGTCGGCCGGGCGGTCATAGACTTCCTGCGGCGTGCCGAGCTGCCGGATGCGGCCGGCACTCATCACGCAGACGATATCGGCCATCGATAGCGCTTCTTCCTGGTCATGGGTGACGAGAACGAAGGTGATGCCGAGTTCGCGCTGCAGCGTCTGAAGCTCGATCTGCATGGCCGAGCGCAATTTCTTGTCGAGCGCGGCAAGCGGCTCGTCGAGCAGCAGGACCGAGGGGCGATTGACGATGGCGCGAGCGAGCGCAACGCGCTGCTGCTGCCCGCCCGACATTTCATGGATACGCCGCTTGGCAAAGCCGCCGAGCCGGACCATCTCGAGCGCTTCGGCGACACGCCGGTCGATCTCGGCCGCGCCGACCTTCGGGCGCATTTGCTTCAGACCATAAGCAACGTTCTGTGCAACGTTGAAATGCGGAAAAAGCGCATAGTGCTGGAACACCATATTGACCGGCCGCCGATAGGCCGGCACACCGTTCATCTCGCGCCCGTCGATGAGCACTGCACCCTCGCTCGGCTGCTCGAAGCCGCCGATCATGCGCAGGCAGGTTGTTTTGCCGCAGCCGGAAGGTCCGAGAAGCGCCAGGAACGCACCCTTGGGCACATTGAGGTTTATGTCCGTTACGGCGGTCACGGCGCCATAGGCTTTTGTGACCGAACGGAATTCGATGTCGTTCGTTGAAGCGGATGCCACGTCTGTTCCCTGCGGTTGGTCGGCAGTCTTTATCTGCCTTATTGCCACCGTCGTTAAGAAAAGAGTAAGCCTGAGCTTCCTGCGAGGTATATACCCCGAAAGAGGTATTTTCGATCAAAGTGCTTCGTGGGAGGTGTATATAGGGGCTGCACCTGACAGTGCAGGGCGGCAGAGGGGATCCGTCACATGAGCACCGACTTTGAAGGACTTTTCGCGGCCTTCAATGCCACGATCGGCAGATCGGCCATGGCGGATGCCGAGTTCGGCGAGACCTTTCGCCAGATGATGGCGGCGCTCGTACGGTTCGACTACGTGGTCGTTTTCGCCTATCGCGGCAAGGAGCGGCCGATCGATCTCTACAGCACGTTCGATCCCGAGGAGCACATCGTTTTCGTCACGCTCTACCAAGCCGGCCCCTATCTATTAGATCCCTTCTACCACACGGCGCGTGGCCGTCGCGAAGGTGCGCTCAGAATGCGCGAACTGGCACCGGATCGTTTCTTTTCAAGCGAGTACTACCGGACCTATTATGTGCAAACGGGGCTTGCCGAAGAGATCGGCTTTTTCGTCAATGCTGGCGAGGACATCACCGTCGTCCTGTCACTGATGCGGCGCGAGCAAACCGGTATTTTTCCACCTGCGGAATTCCAGATGCTCAAGAAGGTTGAGCCGCTCGTCGCAAACATGGTGAGGCATTATTGGGCCGGCCTTGCTCCACGCTTCGATGCGCAGCTGACGGCTGGCGGCAGGAGCCGTCGCAGGCAGGATCAGAGCGAAGCTCTCGCGCCGGCCGAAGCGGTCTGGCGGGATCTCAATCTGACAGGCCGCGAGACCGCCATCGTCGACCTCGTCCTGCAGGGACATTCATCGGAATCGATAGGGCTCAAGCTCAATATCTCCACCGGCACGGTAAAAGTCCACAGACGCAACGTCTATCGCAAGCTCGGGATTTCGTCGCAGACCCAACTGCTTTCGCTATATCTCAAGAATCTCGCATAGGGGCATCGGGATCGTCCCGAATTCGCTTGGCGCCAAGAGTTGAGAAGCGGCACGCGCGTAATAAACCGAACTGCCTGCATGGATGCTGATCCGATCTTGGCGCGGCAGCTCATTGGCGCCGACAGAAATTATCGCGAGGTCGCCCGTGAGAGGATGCTGGCTCGGCTACGCAATGATGCGTACAGCAGCACTCTTCCTGGAATATTTTGGATTCATTGGCGCCTCAAGCGTTTCCGCTTTTCCTTGCATTGCGGAAACGCTTAGTCTTCCTGATTTCCTTACGCATTCCGAACGGAGAAGCGTTAAGCTGCCTTCAATGCCAGGGTCGCGATGAACGTCGGCAGGAACTTGTCTATGAGAAAGCGCGGCGTCGGTTGCCGATCTTCCAGAAAGCCGGCGATATGGAAACCGGCCTCGACCTGGCCTGCAATCTGATCGGACAAGCTATGCCCCGACACCAGAGCCTCACCGCGCGCCAGTTTCGCTTCCAGCGTGGCCGGATCGAGATCCGCCGTATCGGCATAAGGTATCGTGAAGACAGGCCGGATAAGTCCCTCCTTCATAAGGACTGGATCGCGATCACCGATGAACACGACAGGGTTATAGAAGCTGGCCAGCAAACGTCCTTGCGGCCTGAGCACGCGATGGCATTCGCGCCAGACGGGTCGAACATCGGGAACATAGAGGTTGGAAATCGGATTGAAGACGATGTCGAAGGTCTCGTCGGCAAAGCAGGAGAGATCGCGCATATCTCCCTGAATTACCCTCAGTTCCAATCCATCGCGCGATGCAATTTTTCGATCCAGCTCAAGTTGCTTTTCGGACGCATCGAAAACTGTCACCTCGCCGCCCGCTGCCGCCAGCACAGGCGCCTGTTGGCCGCCGGCAGATGCCAGGCACAAGATGCGCCGCCCCTTCACGTCTCCCAACCAGTGGCTCGGCAAGTCGCTGGGGGTCAACCGAACAGACCACGCGCCGCGTTTGGCGGCAGCGGTGATTTCCGGCGAAACCGGGCGGGACCATTCGCAATCGCTGATGGCGAGCCTGTCCCACGCCGATTGGTTATGGGCATAAATATCCAAGGACGCTGAATTTGATGATGGCATGAGAACCTCTATATCGTTGCCAAGCCGCAGCAGGCGAAAGCGCCATGCCCGGCATATCTGCTTGAAAAGTGAAACTGAGCTTTTGGATCCACGAAAACACGCGTCGTTGAGCGCAAGGGCTGCAACGCTTCGATGTTTGTGTTGATCTGAGCTTAGAGGATCACTGGCAGGGCACTCCGATATAGAAGCTCGGCGTATCATCGATGTTCAGGGCGTTCAAGGCCGAATGCTCCCGCAATCGTCTCGTCACGATCGCGTTCGCACGAGAATTCTAGCGCCCGATACGGACAGTTTTTCAGCTAGACCTCTCAGCGTGGCCGAGTCGGAGTCGGTCAGCGTCACACGGCTGTCCATGATCGGCGTTCTGATCCAAGGCTCGATAACGACCTTGTCATCAATCAGCACTTGCGTTTGCCGGCCCATCGCTGCCTGGGTGAATTTCTGAAACGCCTCGCCGCTATCCGGCGTAAGCACGACTTCCAGTTCATACCCATAACCGTTGGAGGCCTTGACGACCTGCGCGCTCTTCACCTCAAGCCAGATTGGCGCGATCGTCTTTTCCGCATCATTGCCCGCAACAGTCGCCGGATCCTGCTCTGTCGTCGCCGAACTCTGCGATGCCGGCGGCAGGTCGAGAATGGCCGGCGCGGCACCGGTCGGCGAAAGCGGCTCGATTTTCAACTTCGGCACACGCAAGTCCGCAGCCGTCAGGATGGCCGGAACTTGCAGCACAGCCGGCACATCTTCGCGCCTGATATGGGTATAGGTGCGGAATGTCGAGCCTGCAGAGATAACCGTTACGGTTTCCAACGCCTCGATCACGGAACCATCGCCCAGAGACACCACGAACTCCGCGCGTCGCGTCTTGCTCGCCCGTTTGACGGCGGCCAGCTGATCGGCCGTAAGGCTCTTCATTCGCTCGCCAAAGGCGCTCAAAAACTTGTCGATCACGCCCTGTTGAGACTGGCTGAATGCATCGGGATCATACTGGTCCACGACCGAAAGGGTCGCGGTATGCCTGGCTGCATCAGTGGATTGCAGGAGCCAGTTCGATGCGACGGGGACGCTGACGCCGACATAATCCTCGTTTCGGGACGCCATGAGAGCCTTACCGACCTCCATGGCCTCATCCTTATAGGCTTGCCCTGTGGCAAGCAGTTGCGCTTCCGGCGTCAAGACCGTGACAATTTGAAGAGGGTTTTCCTGGATGCGATCAATGATATCCTGGACGCCGCTCTGCGGCGGCGCAACAGCTCCACCCGGTCCATTTGCCGCCATACCGCGCATATTCGCCAATATCCGATCGACACCGAACAGGTTGTTTGGAAAGCCGTTCAGATCCGTTTCCATTTCGAGTGCGTCGACGCCGTAGGCGGTGAGAGAATTGCGATAAAGCGGGTTCATTTGATAGGTGTCAGTGGGACCCGCAACACCATCCGGCAGGTCGGCGCTCAGAGACCAACGAACCCGCATGCCCTTATCATCCCGCGACACGACCGTCATGCGTTGGCGAAACTCGCCGCGCGTGATCACGGAGGCGGCGTCAGACTTGTCGAACCAGAGCGACATGTCGCTTTCGGTCGCCCTTTGAATACGGTAACTGCGCTCAACCCCGGTTGCCGGTGCATAACCCGGGACAGTGACGCTATCGCCGGCCCAGGCGGGGCTCGACAGCGCAGTAAAGACGCAGAGGCAGGAAACGATTTTTCTCAAGTTCGATACAGTCATTCGGCGCTCCAGGGCCTCGCCACAGTGGCGACGCCGAATGGGTTGAATTTATACTCACTCTCTTCGTATCGCGTGTCGTCAGACAGTTCGATATGACGTCGCCTCAATGCGGCCTCGACGCCATCCCTCGCCATCTCATCGGCGATCTCGTCGATCAGTGCGGCAATCTTGAGTTGCTCTTCATTGGTCGTCCGCGGCTGATCGTCTTTCCGGCCGATAGTGACCAACACATCGGGCAAGCCAACCAGATGAAACCCGACGCTCGCCATTCCATCGGCATCGTCACCGATGGGCCGGCGTGCAAGAGCGAGGCGGCAGCTGCGCGCGATGGCCAGCAGATCATCGGAGGCCGCTGCCTTTCGCATCTGCTCGGAAAGCTCGTTCCATCGTTGCACGCCGTGGGCGACGCCAGCGCTTTCTCCCTTTGCAGCAACCGCACCATGATCGAGCATGTATTGTACGAGCAGCAGCGCCTTTGCCGATGTCGCCACCGCCGTTTCTGCCGTCATCGATGGGCCAAGGACGTATAGCACCGATCCGTGCGCGGCGACCGCATTCTCGTCCGCGTCTTGATAGGCATCCGGATCGACACGGTCCCAACAAATATTGAAAGAGCGAACCATCCGATCGTCGGGCTTGTCGCGGGAATATTCCTCATCGACGGAAAAGTCGTCGCCGAGCGCGGCGATACCGGCGCGAGCACTTTGCTCGAGCGCCGCAAGGCCGTTTTGGCCGCCAAGGAAACAAAGAACGTGGCGCGGCTTATAGCTGGAGCGGGCCGCAGCAAAGGCCGCGGCTTTGCTCGATGCTTTGCTCGGAAGCGGCTGTCCGAGCATGAGTCCGGCCAGGAATGTGAGAACGCCGCGACGTCTTGAATTCATTCCGGTGCCCCCATGGCCTTCACTCACACGGAACTGGACGTTCCCTCAACGCGAAATCCAGACCGCGCATGTTTACCTCACCCTATTGCCTCCATGACTCGATTTCAACATGCCGACGCCCTTCGGTTGTGCCTTGCGCGGCTTGCTGCCTGCTTCTGTTCCGGCGGCAGGCAGCAAGCAACCGTTCGTCCGAACCTCATCGGTTCCTTTGAGATTAGGTGTGGGGCAACGCTACCCCTCGCCAACCAGCCAATCAGAGATCGGCCAAAATCTGCTCCCTCTGCGCTCTCGAACCGGCCATGCGCCGCTGCGCCGCGGCGACGATATCAGGCATCACCTGCTTCGGCAGGCCAGCCTCGAACGGAGGAGCGGGAGCGTATTCGAGCGACAGCTGGACGGTGCGGGCTTCCGTCTCACCGAACAGCTCCGCAATGACGGTCAGGGCAAAATCGATACCCGAGGTAACGCCGCCGGCGGTGATCAGATTGCCATCGCGTACGACCCGCTCGTCGACTGCCGTCGCACCAAACCGGGGCAAGAAATCCACGGCGTTCCAATGGGTCGCGGCCCTCTTGCCTTTCAACAGTCCGGCAGCCCCAAGAACCAGCGACCCCGTGCAGACTGAGGTGACGAAACGCGCCGTTTGCGCCTGCTGACGGATAAAATTCAACACGGCCTCATCGCGCAGCAACGCATTGATGCCGCTGCCGCCAGGCACGCACAGAACGTCGAGTTTCGGGCAATCGGCAAAGCTGATGGTCGACCTGAGTTCAAGGCCGGTTGCCGAAGTCAGCGGCTCCACGGACTTCCAAACGAGATGAACCGTCGTGCCCTGCGCGGACGCGAATACTTCATAGGGTGCTGTGAGATCGAGCTGCTGAACGCCTGGAAAGGCAAGGAGGCCGATGTGCAAGGTCATTTTAAATCTCCGGGTTGACTTTCTGGAGCCTAGCAGGTCAAGTTTTGGCGCGATTGCCATTTACCCCTCGGTTTACGCCAAAATGTCACGACGCATCGAAATCCTCACTTTTGCCGATAGCCAACTTCTCGATGTCGCTGGCCCTTTGCAGGTGTTCGCCTCGGCGAACGACATGGCGAGAATGGCGGGGCGTCCGGCGCCCTATGATCCCGTGGCGGTCGGTATCGCCGATCAGGTGAAGACCTCTTCCGGCCTCTCAATCGGCGCGCTGCCGTTGCCATCAACAGATGCGCCGCTGGACACGCTGGTCGTTCCCGGCGGCTGGGGCGTTTATGCCGCCTGCGAGGACGGTCACTTAATCGAGTGGATCAGGAGGCGGACACAGGCGGCGCGACGGATTGCCTCCGTCTGCAGCGGTGCATTCCTGCTTGCAACTGCTGGCTTGCTCGACGGACGGCGAGCGGTCACGCATTGGCAGCGCTGCGAGGAGTTCAGGTCTCGCTTCCCGAAGGTGAGACTGGAGGCGGATCCAATCTTCATCCGCGACGGCAATATCTGGACCTCGGCCGGCGTTACGGCAGGTATCGATCTCGCGCTGGCGCTGGTGGAGGCAGATCTGGGCCGAGAGCCTGCCTTGGCCGTGGCACGCCAGCTCGTCGTCTTTATGAAGCGGCCCGGCGGGCAGTCGCAGTTCAGCGCCGCACTGCTGCTTCAAGACAAGGGCGGTGGCAGCTTCGACGATCTGCATGCCTGGATCGTTGAAAACCTGGAGCGGCCGCTCTCTCTTTCCGATCTCGCCGAACGGGCTGGCATGAGCATGCGCAGCTTTTCACGCCATTACCATCGGATGACCGGACGCACTCCTGCGCGCGCCGTGGAGGACATGCGGCTGGAAAGCGCCCGGCGGCAGCTGGAACAGGGGACGCATGTGAGCCGCGTCGCGCTTCGCTGCGGCTTCGGCGCGGAGGAAACGATGCGGCGTGCCTTCCAGCGACAGTTCGGGGTCAGCCCTCAGGCCTATCGCGAGCGCTTTTCGCCCTAGTGGCCTCGTCACGTCTCAGGGACGGAGCTCAATATTGCTGTGGCAACTGCGAATGAATGCCAACTGAATGGTCCCTTCAGCATCGGTTCCAACGGCGGCTTCTAAAAGGGAGTCGTTCAATCGCGGTCCCGTCCGCCAAAGGAGACGCAGTCATGATCCGCAATTCTCTCATCGCAACCGCACTCGTCGCTCTCGTCGGCATTACTGCCGCCGCCCCTGCCATGGCCAATGATGTGCGCATCGAACAATATGGTTGGTCGAACTCGGCCGGCGGCGCCCAGCACGGATACTCGAACCGGATCAGAACCTATCAGAGCGGCGGCTACAACAGAATGGTCGGCCAGCAATATGGTCGCCACAATCTCTCGGCCGTCGGCCAGGAAGGCAACGGCAACTACGGCGCCACCTATCAGAATGGCGATCACAACGTCGCCGGCATCGGCCAGTTCGGTTCCAACCACACGACCATCCTCACCCAGGACGGCAATGGTAATGTAGCGGCCGGCGTCCAGGTCGGGAACGGCTGCAGCGCCAATGTCAACCAGGGCGGCAGCGGCAATGTCGCCGCCTTCGTCCAGGCTTGCCCGTAAGTGGCTGCAGCGGCCACGCGGTTTGAAAAAGACACGTCAGTCGCGGTTACGGAACGTCAAGGAGACGAACCATGCCATATCTCGTCACTCACCCGCGCCGTCTTATGACGGCGCTCGCCCTGATCCTGCTTCCAGCCGGCGCACTGGCGGCGATGGCAACCTCCGGGCAATCCGATGGCCCCTTGCGCTGCGAGATCCACGTCACGCCACAAGCGGGCATGGTTGCTCTTCAGCCCATTGTCCGAACGGATAGGCCCGTCAGCGGCACCTATCGCTTCCATGTTGAAAGTACCGGAGGCTCAGGCGGCTCCAACATTGATCAGAGCGGCGCCTTCGACGCCGCTCCAGGTCATGGTGCTACCCTCGGCTCCGTCTCGCTGGGCTCCGATGGCGCCGGCTACCGTGCGACGCTTGACGTCACAGCCGGCGACAGCAGCGTCCACTGCACCCAGCGGATCGGCGGCGCCATCTGACCAGATCTACATCGATCGAGTTCATCATAACGGGCGCCGGCTTGCCGGCGCCCGTTATGATGTCAGGCTCATAGTGCAGAATTGAACGATAACTGAACGAGCAATTCCGTTTGGGTTCAGCCGCAGGATGCGAAGGTTGGTTATCGGCTGATGGAGCCGGGCAATGGAGACCAGGATGACCCGCACTATGTTGAAGATCCTTAGCGCCACGCTTCTCGCCGGCTGCATCGGACAGGCAACCTTATCAACGCCGGCTTATGCCGGAGGCCGGATCTCGATCAATATCGCACCTGACAATGCCGAGGATGCCGATCTCTTCTCGACCGGCCTTCGTGCCTATTCGCTGTATCGCGGGTTTCGCGATGCCGATATTCGACAGCTGGGTCGCGGCAACCTGGCCGGCATCGCTCAATATGGCCGAGGCAACCTCGGCGTTATCGAGCAGAGAGGCAACGGACATTCCGCCAGCCTGCGTCAGAACGGCAACGACAATGCCTATGGTATTTTCCAGTTCGGGAGAAATACCAGCACCGACGTGGTTCAGGACGGCAATGGCGGGAGCGGGGCTACTTTCAGCTATGGGTGGTAGCTTGCATTTTCGCTCCGTCGCAGATGGGTGATGCACCGGCATCGCCACTGCGGCACGGCTGATCCGTCCGGCTATGCGACCGAAGGTTGATAAGGTTTGGCCGGCATGGATGTCGAAGACCTAAAATTTCTTTCCACGAACATTGATCCACACCTAAGACACGCTTCTTGCCCTGGAGATCTCAAGCAGCGCGGCTGCACCCTTGTCTTGATGAAAGATAGCCCATATTGACTAGCCAGCTGGCATCTTCAAGGACGAGTTATCCATGGCCTCCGCCTCCAACCTGCGCATGCTTGTTGCCCTTGGTTGTGGACTTTTCTCGGCAGTTTGCCAGGCGCAATCCTTTGATTGCGCCAAGGCACAGACTGCAATCGAGAAAGCGATTTGCGCCTCACCACCCTTGATTGCTCAGGACACAAGCCTGGCTGCCGCCTATCGGCAGGCGACGAGCGATCTCAGCGGCGATCCGGCAAAGCTTGCAGAACTGAAGCAGCAACAACGCCTCTGGTTGTCGGATCGAAACAAATCCTGCACGGATTCCGATTCAACTCATCTGACCAAATGCCTGCTGACGATCTATCAGGCACGGATTGTCGAGCTGAACGCGCCGCACTCATTGGCGATCAGCAACACGCCGAATTCCAGTACATCCGCTGAACCCTCAAGGTCAACGGTGAAGGAGACGCAAGTCCCCGGAGGGCTTTATCGCGTCGCATCCCCGCCAGCGACAGCGCCGCAGGTGTCTCCCTCGCGCTCCGTTCCGGAGCCCTTGTCGCAACCGCAGTTGGCGTCGAACAACCTCCCCGCCGACGCGGACGGCAGCACGCTGATGACCGTCGCTGCGCCGGGGCGCGTCACCATTCGCGCCCATAGCAGTTCGGGCGTCGCCCTCCAGCTCGTCGACATGATGACCGGGCCGGGGGAGCGAACGGGCGCGCCGGGCGTCAGCGATGGGCGGATCGATGCACTACTCGATAAGGGGACGTACAAGATACGTGTTTTCGGAGCCAAAGGAGCATCCGGCAAGGTTGAGCTCACCGCTGAGGCCTATCAGGAGCTTGAAAAGCCGGACGCGGTCCTGACCAGCGACACCCCGATAAATGCGGATCTCGGTGATCTCCAGCAAAGATCGTTCTGGATCGACGTTCCTGAATCCGGGCGCGTCGACGTCGATGCAGTCGGACGATCGCTTCACGATCTGCGGCTTTGGCGCCAGGGTGCCAACATCGTTCCGCTTTCGCCGGTGATCTCGGTTTTTGAGTTGAAGCCTGGTCTCTCGATGACGCGAGCCACGTTGACCGGCACGACAGAGCCGGGGCGCTATCTCGTCACCGCCTATGGCGGCGAAAAGCTAGCCTGGGCAAATTCGGACGCGGCGCAGCCGTTCCACATTCGCACCGGCATCACAAATTCGCTTGCCGCCGGAATCGCCGAAGGCGTTATCGGGCCTTTTGGGTCGGTACGCTTCGAGGCCCCCGCAGATTTCGACCGATTCCGCCTGGATCTGCCGCAATCGGCGCCGGCCATGCTTCGCGCAGGCAGGATGTCCGGCAGCAGTCCCGCATTTCGAAGTGCAGTCATCGGCAAGTCCAGCCGTGAGCCATCGACTACGCTGGCGCTGCCCACGGATAACCAGCCCGGCATCATCGAAATATCCGGCTATGAAGGCCAGAATTTCAGAGTCCGCGGTCTGCACTTCAGCAATCAAACCCAATTCGACGGCTCGGTGCCCAATCTCATCAGCCTGGATGTTGCGGGAGAAGGCGGCGACGAAATTCCAGCCACAGCTCTGCTCGTCCGCAACGACGGCTCCGGCAAGGCGAGCGTCGTCGCCACCGATATGCCGCATCTCGGGCCTGGGCAGGCATGGCGGCAACGCTTCAATTTGCGTGGCCCGACCTCGCTTCTGTTCGAGATGACGCAGGCAGGCCAGATCGGGATCCATGCCTCGGGCGTTGCCCTTCACGCCGACATCAGTCCGGTTCTCCTCAGCAATGCTCCTCGCGCGGACGGAAAGAACCCGGACCGCTACGATCTGGACGCAGGCTATTATCTGCTGCGTCTTTTGCCAAAAGACAATGCAAGCGGCATCGTTGATCTCACGCTTGGGGCGCCGGGTCTCACAGTACCCGTCCAGCCCGCCTCCCCAGCACGTACGACGATTTCCTTCGGCATCCAGGAGGCCCGGTCGGCGACAAGTCTGGAAATCCTCACCAACGCCGCTCCCAACCTGTTGACCGGACCACGCGCTGTCGCCCTCCCGGCAGATCTGGTAGCGAGACCTCTTGCTCTTTGGCAAGCAGCCGGCGCCTCCTCACCGAATTCAGATCAGTCCGACAATGGCGGAGCCGCGCTTCAACGCCCAGCGTCGCCGGCCGATCTGCGCATTGACGTTCATGCGCCTGCCGGTGGCACCATCTCCGCTATCGATATGCGCAACACACCCATCGCCTTCGCGGTCAGCAACGAACATGCCGATGCCTCGGGACGGGTGCTTACCCTGCGCTTCCCCGCCGTTTCCGCTGCCCGCGCCGTCGCCGTCCGCTGGCAGACGGACACCGTGGCTCCCGGCAAGACCGCGCGGCCGGCCGCTGCGTCCCTCCTGAACGCCGGTCAAAAGCAATTTCTCGATCTCGCCGAAGACGCACACAAATCCTATCAGCTCAACGTGGACGAAGGCGGCCTCTATCGCATCGAAACATTCGGGCGATTACAGACATCGCTGGGGCTGGGCACATCGACCGTGCCTTCACTCGGGGGCGCATCCGACAATGGCGATGGCCACAATGCATTGCTGCTAACCTACTTGCGGGCCGGAAGTTATCAAATCGATGTCTCCGCGCAAAATTCCTCGGGCCATCTCGGCATCGGCGCAATCCAAGCCTCGCTTGCGCAGGCTGCGACGCTGGTTCCCGAAAGCAGCAGCCGCGGTGTTTTGTCCAGCGCCAGCGGCGGCATCGTACCGATAGAAATCGCCCAGGCAGGATCCTATCAGCTTGATCTCTATGCACTCGGGGGCGATCTTTCAGCCCGTATCGAGGATTCCGACGGTTGGCCGCTGACGGCTCCCGGTCCCCTCTCCACCATCACGCAGGATTTCGCGCCGGGGCATTATCGCCTCGTGATCCAGCCGCGCGAGGTCGATACCCGGTTTGTCGCCCGGCTGACGACCATCGTCGACCCTCCGCAGCTGCAAGGTCACGGACCACATCCGCTGGCCTTCAACGAAGCACAGAAATTCCAGTGGCGCGAGCCGCAGGGCAAAGGCGACGCCCGCACTCCGGACAGCTGGACATTCGATCTCGCCGCCGATTCCGAAGTCAGCGTCGACCTGACCGAGGGCATGATCGGTACTTTGATCCGCGGCGACCAGGAGCAAATCGCGAGATTTGCCGCCAGTCCGAAATACAGTGGCAAGTTGAAGGCGGGGCACTATCGCATCGAACTCAGCAGCCTCGCCCATGACGACCGGCTGGACTATGAAATCACCCTGAACGCCAAGGATCTGCAGCCGGGCGAGGCGCGCTTCGTCGACCTACCCAGCGTGCTCTCTTTCAACGTTGCAAAAGATCGCGTCGTCAGCCTCAGCACCTTCGGCCGTAGCGAGTTGAAAGCTGTGCTGAAGGGCTCCAACGGAACCGTGATCGAACGGCTGTCCGGCCGCAGCAACGATTGGAATATCGCCCTTTCCCGCCGCCTGCCGGCTGGATCCTATACGCTTGGCCTGGAACGGGCCGCCGCCGCGAGCAGCCCATCGGGCAACGGTTCGGACGATCAGACGACATCAAACGACAGCGATCAGCAAGCGGAAGGCGACGATCAGTCAAACTCCTCGAATATAGAGGTTCAATTTGCCCTGCCTCAGGAGCTGCCGCAGCCGGCGCTTACCGCGGGCAGCAGCGTCGCAGTCACCGGCAACTCCGTTTTCACCTTCCCATTGCCGACGGGAGAGAAAGATCGCCTCGCGCTCGTAGCAGCGCAGTCAACCAGCGAACTGGTGCTCTCGGTCGACACATTGGCAGCCGATGGAAGCTGGAAGCCGCAAGCCTTCGCTCATGGCCACACGCCTTTCATCGCCTGGCCCAGCTCTGAGAGCCACACCCAATGGCGTGCATCGGTGTGGACGCTCGATGGAGGTTCCGCTCCGATCAAAGTCGGCGTGGACAGCGTTTCGCGTCAGTTGGGCGCACTCGGCGATGTTGCGCTCGAACCCGCAACTATCAAAGATCTTGGCGTTGCTGTGAATATTGCGCTCGTGCAGGTGCCGGCCGCAGGGCTGGTTCAGCTGGATGCCGCCGGGGATCTGCTTGCAGGCGCAAGCGAGGATCATCCACTTGCCTCAATCGCGTCGGGGCTCTTTGCTCCGCAATCGGACCGTTTATGGTTAGTCTCCCGCAAGAGCGGTTCTGTGCGGGCAACGCCGGCAAAGCTCGATGGCGAGGTTGCGCTGACGCTGCCCGCGGGCGATCAGGCCAATCTTCCGGCCGAAGCGCCCCCTCAAGGCAAGGTCCGGCTGTGGTTGGCGCAGTCTGCCTTTGGACAACCTGGGCTCGATGCCGGACACGGCATGGGTGTCGGCGCCAACAGCGCTGTCGCCCTGGCGGGCGAGCGGGATCTGCACCTGTGGAATGCCGGAGGCGATGAAAGCCTGCAAGTGCGGCTAAGCTCGATCGATGCGGCTGAAATCGACACGGTCAAACTGAGCGGCAGCTATGCCGCACCCATACCGGCCTTCAGCGCACGGCCGCTCCAACTGCCGGCGGGAGCGAAGCGCTTAACGCTCGATCTGGCGCCTGGCATCGCCGTGGTCTCCGGCCCATCCGATCCCGAACCATTGAATGTCTGGTCAGGCGCCTCGCCGCTCTCCCGCACCATTGCGACATCAGCCAATGAAATCCGGCTGGTCAACCTGAGCAATGCACCTGCATCCGCCCGCATCAGCCTGTCGCCCGGGCAAACCACCGCGCTTGGCGCCGACCAGATCCTGCGCCGCTTCTTTGGCACGGCGGGATCGGAGGCGATTGCCGTGGATGCGATGAAAGGAGACATCGTGAATGTTTCCGGCGGCACGGCAACCTTTGTCGCAAGCGACGGCAAGGTCCTGCGTGGACAAAACATCACTTTATCAGGCGCCGGCCAGCTGATCCTCGATCACGGAGCCGGGCTGGTGGCATTGTGGCTGGAACGCAATGGCAACTCGCCCTGGCCCAAGCCCGAGCCGAAGTCGATCAACCCGCCTCAGAGTGCAGTGCTTGAGGGTCAGGCAATGGCGTTTCGTCTTGCCCCCGCTCAGCCGATGGTTCTCGATGTCAGCACCGACGCGCCTGTGATCGTCGACCTCGCACAGAATGGCCGCCACGATTTGCAGTTATTCCCCATGGGCGCTGCATTTCATCGCTATATCGCGCCCGGCGAGGCCGTTCTTACCCTCTACTCCACCCACGACGGCCCCCTATCAGGCACGGCGGATATTGTGGCGACGCCAGTCATTCCGGTGAGCGAGGGCGTTGGCACCTCGATCGTGCTCGCGCCGGGCGCAACCGCTCTCTTCGGATTCGAGGTGAAGAGTAAGGGGAATATCGGCGTCGGCCTCCGCTCCGATCCCGATCTGGCTGTCGGCCGTCTGCTCGACGCCAGGGGTCAGGTACTCGGTGACGGTATCAACCAGCTGAAGGAGCTCGAGCCGGGCACCTATCTGCTGGAGGCACGAGCGCCGGCGGACGCTCCGACGCTGGTCGTCAGGCCTGCTGTCGTCGGGCTGTCGCCGCCGCCGGCGGGACCGCCGCCTGAAGTCGTCAATGACTATCTGCAAAATGCCGGTTTGAAGCCCTCGGGATCGAAGTGAAGCCAATGAAAAAGATTGCATTTCTCATCGCCCTGTCCGTGGCCTCTTGCGCGCTGATAGCGCCTGCCTGGGCACAGCAACCGGCCGCACCGTCAAGCCTCGATGTTTTGCAGCGAGCCGATGGCGTCAAGATCGTGCCCGAGAGATTTCTGCGGGCCTATGACCCCGTGACGATTTTCTTTCCAAGCGACACCGGTCCGAAAGCGGGCGGGCCGGAGGACGCTCCCGATCGCCTCGTTACGATGGAACCGCAAGCCGCCGGCGCCTGGCAGTGGCTTGGCCCCCGCGCCCTGCAATTCCGCCCGGCCGACAAATGGAAGCCGCTTAATCGCGTCAAGGTGAAGATGGTCGGCCATAGCGGCGAGGCCGGCAGCGAGGCCGAACTGATACCTCTGCTGCCTCTGCCCGTCTCCACCGTCCCGGCGGCCGATGCAGATCCGGTCAACGACCTTGACCAGGTCACATTGACATTTGCCGAGCCCGTCGATGTTGCGGCGCTAAAACGCCTGCTGTCGATCGAAGTGCGCCCGTCGCCAGGGATCGGCGACGAAGGCGGTTTGACCTTGGGTGCTGAGGATTTCGACATCCAACCGCTGGAACGCGCCGCGCGCAGCGACCAGCAATCCTATGTCGTGAAACTTCGCAGTGCCGTACCGGATGGTCGTATTATCCTTGTGCGGCTGAAATTGGCCGATACTCCTGACTTTGCCGATCAGACGTTCGAGCTACGGGTGCGCACGACCATTCCCTTCACCATGACGGGTTCGGATTGTGGGCGTGGCTTCGACACCGCCACGATCGACGGCATCATGCGCTGCACGTCGGGTGCGACGGCAAGCACATCAGATGACGACAGCGGTTCAAGCGATGACGGGAATGCGGAAGCGCGCACGGCCCGTTCGGTTCAGGGCCGCAGCCTGATCTTCCGGTTTTCCGGCAATCCCGTCGCTGGAGACCAGCTCTCCGCCCGCGACGCCCTGCGCATCACGCCCCCCGTCGACGACCTGACGGCGCAGGCGAGCAACGGACGGCTTTACATCCACGGCCGCTTCTTGACGGATAAGGTCTATACTCTCAACGTTGCCGCAGGCGCCGTGCACGATGACCGCGGCAGGCCGCTGGCTGCTGCGTTCAATCGGAAATTCGCGTTTTCGCCGGAGCCGGCGTCTCTCGCCTGGGACGCCTCGCAAGGTTTGGTCGAACGCTTCGGTCCGCAGCTCGTCCCCTTGCGCGGTCGCGGCTATGATCGGGCCGACATCAGGATCCATGCGATCGATCCGCTGTCGCGCGATTTCTGGCCCTTCCCGCAAGCAGGCCTCGATACCAAGGATGACGACCAGCCGCCACTGCCGGGCAAGGAGCCGCAGAAATGGGTCGGGATCGACGATATTTCGAGCGATGCAGTCGCTGCGCGCATCAAGAATCTGGGCTCGCCCGCCGTGTCGCAGCTCGTGGATCTGCCGATCCGCAAGGGCGGCGTGAATAGCAAGTTTGGCCTCGACCTCAAGCCGCTTTTCGCCAAGATTCTCGGTCCCGACCAACCCGGAACATACCTGATCGGACTGCGCGCGGTGGACGACCAGAGCCGCCATTGGCTGCGGGTCCAGGTGACCGACCTTACCCTGAGCGCAGTCGAGGAGCCCGACCGCGTTCGCTTCGCAGTCACTTCGCTCGCAACAGGCAATCCGATCGACGGCGCGCAGATTCGGCTGGACGGAATGCGAGACGGCAAGTTCGTCATGCTCTCAACCGGGACCACGGACGCCAAAGGCTTCTTTTCATGGGATCTCAAACAGCGCACCGAGGCGAGAATCCGCCGCGTCATCGTGACGAAGGGGCTGGATACGCTGGTCATCGATCCCGATCACGCCCCGGCACAATATGCCCAGAACAACTGGACCAAACCCTCGACCTCCTGGCTGGACTGGACCACCAATCCGGATGCGGATCGCACCGAACAAGCCCGTACGCTTTGCCACGTCTTCACCGAACGGCCGATTTATCGCCCCGAAGAGCCTGTTCATATCAAGGGCTTTGTCCGTAGCTATCGCGGCGGCCATCTGAACCTTGCGCAAGCGGGCGGACAGCTTGTGGTCACCGGCCCGGACAAGCAGGAATGGCGCATACCGGTCAAGCTGGACGAATTCGGCAACTTCTATCACAAATTCGACGCTGCGACGCCGGCAACGGGCGACTATCAGGTTCATTTCGAGCCGGATGATCCGACGAAAGCAACCGGCGATGATCAGCCGGCTCAGAAGTCGGATGACGGCGACGATACCGGCGATGGCCAGACGAGCGGCAACGGCGGCGATGACGGCGCGGCCCAGGACAGCCAGCCCGATAGCGCTCAGGCCGCAGCTGCCGACAGTGCCGACACGCGCGACCAGACTCTCCAATGCGGCAGCATCTCCTTCAAGAAGGAGGCTTATCGGCTGCCGACCTTCGAGGTCGTGCTCAACAATCCGCAGACCGTACCGCTTGATGCTTCCTTCAACGTCGACCTGATCGCGCGCTACTTTGCCGGCGGGTTGCTGGCGGACCGGCCGATCCATTGGCGAGCCGTCCAATATCCCTACAACTGGACACCTCCCGGACACGACGGCTTCCTTTTCTCGACGGACGCCCGTTATGCCGGCGGCAGCGAATTCAAATCCTCGCCGGCACTTGAGAAAGACGGAAGCACGGATGCCGGCGGCGCTTCGCGCATCAGCTTCGACACGACGATCGAACCCACGGCGCAGCCGCGCCGCTACATGATCGAGGCAACGGTCACGGGCGATGACGATCTGCAGGTGCGCAGCATCACAAATGTCTATGCACTTCCGCCGTTCGTGCTGGGCCTGAAAGTGCCGCGTTATGTACCGGCGCCTGGCGCAATCGAGCCGCAAATTCTGGCGGTCGATGGCAATGGCGAGCCGGTCGAAGGGCTCGAAATGACAGCACGTCTGATCCATCGTAACTGGACTTCGACCTTGCAGGCGAGCGATTTCAGCCAGGGCTCGGCGAAATATGTCACGCAGGAGATCGACGAGACTCTGCTGGAGCGCAAGATCACTAGCACCAAGGATATTCAGACACTTGCTTTGGAAGCCAAGGAAGCCGGCGTCTATATTATCCAGCTCGAAGCCAGCGACCGCGTCGGCCGTCGGCAGCAAGTGAGCGTCGACTTCTTTGTCGGCGGCTCCACGCCGGTGACATGGGCGCAGCCACCGGCCCGAACGGCAATCGTCACGACCGACAAGGACAGCTATATCCCGGGCGAGACCGCCAATCTGCTGATCCAGTCTCCTTTCCAGTCTGCGCACGCTCTGGCGATCGTCGAAGAGCCTGAAGGCAAGTTCAGCTACAATTGGGTCGATATAGCCGACGGCTACGGCCACTATGCACTCCCGGTCCGCAAGGAGCAGATGCCGGAGGTGCCAGTCCATTTCCTCATCATGCGCGGGCGGCTTGATAACAGTGCCCCCTCACCGAGAGCGCCTTTCGACCAGGGCAAACCGGTCACGATCGCGGCGACGAAGACGGTCACGGTCAAGCCGGTCAAGAATACGGTCACCGTCAAGCTGGACTATCCAAAGAAGGCTCGCCCGGGCGACGAGGTGGAAGTAACGCTGCATCTGGCTGACGATCTCGGCCAACCGATTTCGGGCGACGCGACCTTCTGGATGGTCGATCAGGCTGTGCTGTCGCTGGCGACCGAGCAGCCGCTGGACCCGCTGCCGAACTTCATCGTCAAACGCAAATCGACGATGACGCTGCGCGATACGCGCAACATGGCCTTCGGCATAATCCCACTCGACGAAGTGCCCGGGGGCGATGAGCGTGAGGACTGGGGCACGGATAATAATATTTCCGTCCGCAAGAACTTCACACCCGTGCCAATCTACCTTCCTGACGTGAAGGTCGGCCCCGACGGTACAGCCAAGATCAAGGTCAAACTTCCGGACTCGCTCACGGTGTTCAAGCTGCGGGCGAAGGCGGTCAGCGGCCCTGACCGCTTCGGCTACGGCACCGGCGAAATGCTGATCCGCCAGGAAATCGTGGCGCAACCCGCCCTGCCTCGCTTCCTGCGAGAGGGCGATCAATTCGAAGCCGGCGTTATTGCCCGTGTGGTCGAGGGCGGCGGTGGCCAAGGGGCCGCCACCATAGCGTCCGACGGCCTGACACTTACCGGCGACAAGGATATTTCCTTCACTTGGGAGCAAAACAAGCCGGCCCATATCGGCGTGCTCGCTTCGGTACCGCAACAGAAGCCTGGCAAGGACGATGTGCGTCTGCGTTTTGGCGTCGAGCGTCTTGCCGACCACTCGCGAGACGCCGTGGAAATCACGTTGCCGATCAAGCCCGACAGCATTCCCACCAAGCATTATGAGATTGTCGACATCCCCGCCGGCGGAGAAAAAACTCTGTCGGCGCCGCAGGAGACCATTCGCCCAGGATCTTTCCAGCGTGTCGTAACCCTGACGTCGGATCCGGCGATGGTAAAACTGGTCGCGGGGTTGAATAGCCTGGTTGCGTCTCCCTACGGATCGACGGAGCAGCGGATCTCGCTGGCCTCGTCTGACCTGGCTTTCAAGAACTTCACGCCCATCCTCGCCGCGGCAAGGCTCGACAAGCGCATCGAGAGTGACGTTCACAATACCGTTCTGGCCATCACTCAGGCGGTAGACGCAGATGGGCTTGTCGGCTTCTGGCCTCATAGCAAAGGCAATGTCACGCTGACGGCATGGGCCTATTCGTTCCTGGTTGCCGCAGACAAGGCAGGCGAGCCGACGGACAAGGCTCTGACGGAACGCCTTGCCAATGTGCTCAAGCTATCTCTGCGGTCGGATTATCCGCATCTGCTGACCGGTAATGAAATTCGTGAACGCGTCGAGGCGCTGACGGCGCTGGCGGATGGCGGCAAGCTCGATCCGGCCTATGCCGCAGAGTTCGCTCGCTCCGCGGCCCAGATGCCGAATGTCAGCGTCGCTCGAATGACGGCGGCGGCGGCAGGGGCGACTGACGCCGATCCGCGCCTGGTCGCCGGTCTGGCCGATGCGATGTGGTCACGCGTGCGCATCCTCTCCCGCGATGGCCAGCTGGTCTACAACGGCCAGACTGAGGATGACGGCAATCCCATCATCCTGCCCTCGGAAGCCCGCAGTCTTGCCGAAATGGTACGTGCGGCTGCTTTAACCTCTGAAGGCGATCCACGTTACCCCGCTCTGAAAAATGCCCTGCTGCAATTGGGCGAGGGCGACGGCTGGGGCTCGACCAACGCAACAGCCGCCGCGATCCGCGCGCTTGCAACCGTTTGGCAGCGCCCAACCACGCCGCTGCCATTGACGATGACGCAGAACGGCAACGCGCAGTCCCTTACGCTCGACGCGAATACGCCGGTGCTGCGGCAGGTTTCTTTGGATTCGGGCAGCGTTACCATCCGCAACGGCGGGGCCGCGCCGGCTCTCGCGCTGGTCGAGACGAGCTACTTGCCCGCCGAGCCTGGCTACAAGGCACAGGCTCGCAGCGAAGGCTTCGCCCTCACCCGCACGCTCTACCGCGTCCCCGCCGGCAACGCTCCTCTGGAGAAGCTTGCCCCCGATGCCAACGGCACGATCGCACTGAAGGTCGGAGATGTGCTGGAGGAGCGGGTTGATCTGGTCGTCTCCGAGGATCGTACGCATGTGGCCCTCACCATGCCGCTTGCAGCGGGGCTTGATCCCCTCAATCCAAACATTGCAACCGCACCCGCCGAAGCCACACCGTCCGTAGCGCCGACTTTGGCGGCGGACTGGGTTTCCTATGGCGACGATCAGGTCTTCAGCGCCTACGACACGCTTCCGAAAGGCAATTACACATTCGCCTATCGGATGCGCGCGCTGATCCCGGGCACATATACCGAGCCTCAGGCGCTTGCAGAAACGATCTACCGGAAGGGCGTCGAGGGAACGAGCGCCGCTACGCAGATCGTCGTGGCAAAGTAGCGGCATGGAACGGAGGAGAACTCTAGCCGGAGGCTCCGGCTAGTCGAGCAATGGCATTGTTGAGAACACGCCGATCAAAATTCACGGCCCTTTCCCTGCTGGTGGTCGCCGCCGGCGCGCTCGCTTACACCTATCTGATTGCTCAAAGAGCACAGCTCCTCGCACCTGCGCCAACTCCCATTCTCTATGATCGCAATGGGGCCTTCCTGGCGCAGATCGGCCACAGCGACGGCAGCGGACGCATCGACTATGGCTATTGGCCACTGGCCGATCTGCCCGATCGCTTCGTCAAGGCGACGCTCGCCCTCGAGGACAAGCGGTTTTTCAGCCATGCCGGCGTCGATCCCTATGCCGTGGGCCGAGCGGCCTGGCAAAATCTGAGTTCGGTCAGACGGCGTTCCGGCGCATCCACCATCGCCATGCAGGTGGCGCGCATGCAGCAACCGGAAGCGCGCACCTTCTTCCACAAGATCCTGGAGGCCGGCACCGGGATTGTGCTGACCCTGCGCTATGGCCACGATGCGGTATTGGCGCAATATCTGCGGCTGGCTCCTTATGGCAATGGCAGCCATGGGATCGCCCATGCGGCGCGATTCTATTTCGACAAACCGGTCGCCGACCTGTCCTGGGCGGAAATTGCCCTGCTCTCCGCCATCCCGCAATCCCCGACACGCATGAACCCGCTCAGACCCGATGGTTTGCGCCGGGCAGTCCAGCGTGGACATCAGGTACTGGATGTGTTGCAGGCGCAAAAGATCGTAGGGACTGATGAAGCGGAGATCGCGCATCGTCAGTTGAACGAGCTGCAGATGCCCGATCTGCCGCGTCGTCCCGATGCTCTGCATGTGATCTTGCGCTATCACGGCCTTATCGAAAGCGGCCAGATAGCGCCTGCTTCCGCAAGCGCGCCACTGATCCACACTACGATCGATCTGTCCCTGCAACAGGATGTCACAGCGCTTTCAAGACGCTTCCTTGATAGCTGGCGACCCGCCGGAGCCCTGCAGGTCGCCGCCATGGTCGTGTCTCGCGAGACAGGCGAGGTATTGGCCCAGGTAGGATCAAGCAACTATTACGGCAGGCATGCCGGCTCGTTCGATTACACACAGATACAACGGTCTCCCGGATCCACCCTGAAGCCTTTCGTCTATGCGCTAGCACTTGAGCGCGGCGTGCTGAAGCCAACCGACATGCTGCTCGATCTACCGGAAGGGGCATCGGGTATTGGCGATGCCGACCGCGAATTCCTCGGGCCTATGCTGCCGCGCCAGGCGCTTGCCAACTCGCGCAACGTACCGGCGACAAACCTGCTGCGGAGTGTCGGGCTCGAGACGACTTTCCATTTTTTGCGCGATCTGGGCCTTCACGACCTGGAGATTCCAGCCGACCATTTCGGCCTGTCGATGGCGATCGGCTCGCTGCCGACCCGCCTAGACAGCCTGATGCGAGCCTACCGCGCGCTCGCCAATGATGGACAGTTGCAGAACTTGCGATGGGCGAGCGAGCAGCCGCAGCCGCCACCTGTGCGGGCCGTTTCCCTTGATACCGCGCGCCTGATTACATCCTTCCTCTCCGATCCGCAGGCGCGTCTTCCCAGCTTCCATCGCTACGGATCGCTCGAGTATCCGTTTCCGGTCGCCATCAAGACCGGCACATCGCAGGGATATCGCGATGCCTGGGCAATAGCCTATTCACAGAAGGTCGTGGTCGGCGTTTGGGTCGGGCGTGGCGACAACGGCACCATGAACAGGATGACCGGAGCCGGCAGTGCCGCGCATCTCGTTCACGCCATCATGGATCGCGTCCATGGCAACAAGCCCGGAGACCTTGCCGACGCCCGTTTTCCAACGCCGCCGGATCGCAAACCCGTCGACCTTTGCATCGTCAATGGCGCAGCAAACGACAAGACATGTAGCCAGACGCTCGTCGAATGGCTGAAACCCGACGAACTGCCGACACCGACTATGGTCGCCCCGCATATGGTCGCGAACAGCGACGCTGTAACTACTTTGGCCTCAACCAAAGGCCCATTCGCCGGCCGCGAAGGTGGCGATCCGCAAATCCATCTTGCTATTTCGACACCTGCTCGCAACAGTCAGATCTGGCGCAATCCGGAGCAGCCAGCGGCATACAACCGGCTGGCCCTGAAGGCAGAGGTGAAGCCTCATGTGCCGCAGATCGTATGGTACGTCGACGGCCAACCCTTTGCCGTCACGGATCCCGACCGCCCGGTTTTCTGGCCGATACAGAGCGGCGAGCACCGTTTTCAGATTCGCCTGCCCTATCGCGACGAAACCTCCGCCATCATTCCTGTTTATATACAGTGAAGGAAGCGGGCGGGCTGTTGGCTAAGACCGGGTCGGGATGACCCACCTTCGGCGTTCCCTTCCGTTGTCTATTCCCGTCGCAGCCGCAACGTCAGGAAACCGGCGCCAAGGGCTGCAACCATGCTGAACAGGATTGGGCCGAGATAGCTGCCGGTTTTATCGAAGACAAGCCCCGCCATTGTCGGTCCCAGCAAAGCAGCCACGCCAACGGCCGTATAGAGATAACCCAGCATCGTTCCGATATTGCGGGTGCCGAAAAGGTCGGCGGCAACGGCCGGATAGAGCCCGACGCAACCGCCATAGCTCATGCCGAACGTCAGCGTGAAAAGCACCAGCATGGTCATGCCGTTCGCAACAGACCAGAGCAGAAACGAGCCGGCAACACCAAAGGTAAGAATTGCCAAAAGGCGCACCGAACCGATGCGGTCACCCAGACCGGCCAGAACGAAGCGCCCGAAGATGTTTCCAATGCCGATCAGAGCGATGAGGATCGTGCCGCTTTCGAGCGACAGACCCATATCATGCGCTGCCGGCACGATATGGACATAGGGAATGAAGGTGCAGAACGACGCCAAAAGCAGCATGAGGTAGAACAGGCGAAAATGACCGTTGCGCCAGACCGTGAAAGGGTTGGGCCGGTCTGCAATTCTCGCCTCCGACAGCTCGCTGCGGTCCTGGCGCTTGCGCACAAGAATCGCGGCCGGCAGACCGATCGTGGCAATGATGACCGCCAAACCGATGAAGCATCCCCGCCAGCCGAGCGTCGGGATGAGTTGACCAATCGCAAATGGCAGCACCAGCGTACCGAGGCCGATGCCGGCAGTTGCAACGCCCGATGCACGGCTGCGCTTGAGGATGAACCAGGATTGCACGGCGCCGAGCGCCGGAACATAGGAAAGGCCGATCCCGACTCCCACACCCGCACCGTACCACGCATACAGCGAGGCGAGAGACTGCGCTCGGCTACCTCCGGCATAGCCGATGATCATCGCCAGCAAACCGATTGCAATGACGACGCGAGACGACCAGCGATCGGCCAGCGGACCGGCAATCGCACCCAACGAATAGAACACGAAGGCCGAGATGGAAAAGACGAGCGCGATTTCCCCACGCGATGCCGCAAACTCCGCGGAAAGGCCAGGAAATACGGCGGAAAAACCGTACGCCGATCCGAAAGTGACGGCCGTCAACGCATGCGCTCCGCCAACGACACGCCAGCCGCTCGACGAGTCTGTCGCCTCGGGCAGAGAAACATCTGAAGATGTAGACGACATATCAATCGGCCTTTCAAAACATTTCAGGGCACGAAGACATCAGTGACCCATTGAAGCGCGTTCCAGTCAGACCGGCTTATCCGTGGGTCGCCGCCGCGATTGCCTCGCCTCTGATCTCCTCCGTCAACTTCAGCCGCAGTTCCGAGAATTCCGGACTTGCCTTGATCGTGTAGTGACGTGGATGGGGAAGGTTCACAGGCGTGATCGACTTGATGCGTCCGGGGCGCGCCGTCATTGTCACCACGCGCGATGCCATGAACACCGCTTCTTCGATATCGTGCGTCACGAAGACCACCGTCTTCTGCTCCCGCTCCCAGATGCCGAGCAGAAGCTCCTGCATCAGACCGCGCGTCTGGTTGTCGAGCGCGCCGAACGGCTCGTCTAGCAAAAGGATCTTCGGATCATTCGCAAGCGCGCGGGCAATCGCCGTTCGCTGCTGCATGCCGCCGGACAGTTGCTTCGGCCAGTGCTCCTCGAAGCCACGTAGGCCGACCTTGTCTATATAGCTGGCGACGATATCGTTCCTCTCCCTCTCCGCAACGCCGCGTTCGCGCAGGCCGAAACCGACATTTTCGCGGATCGTCAGCCATGGGAACAGTGTGTAGGACTGGAACACCATGCCGCGATCGGCGCTCGGACCGGTGACTTCCTTGCCATCCAGCGTCACCGTGCCCGTCGTCGGCTTATCGAGGCCGGCAATGATCCGGAGAAGTGTGGACTTGCCGCAGCCGGAGGGGCCGAGAATGGTGACGAAGTCGTTGCGGGGAATGTCCAGTGTCGTTGGTTGGAGAGCTAGAGTGGGCGCACCGCCTTTTACGCCAGGAAAGGTACGGCTGACATCCTTGATGCGAAGTTCGCCGGGAACGCTCATGCAAATCTCCATGCGAACAGCTTGCGGTTGACGCGCTTGAACGCAAAGTCGGAAACAAGGCCGATCAGGCCGATGACGATGATGCCGAAGATGATCTGGCCAGTGGCAAGCAGCGCTTGACTGTTTATGATCATGTAGCCGATGCCGGAGGAAGCACCGATGAGTTCGGCAACGATGACGTAGGTCCAGGCCCAGCCGAGAACGAGCCGAAGCGTTTCGCCGATATCGGGCGCCGCAGCCGGGATCAATACGCGGCGCACCACGCCACGATCGGACGCGCCGAGCGTATAGGCTGCTTCGACCAGATCCCGCCGTGTTCCGGCCACTGAAACGGCCACCATCAGAATGATCTGGAACACGGCGCCGATGAAGATGACGAGCAGCTTCTGTGTTTCTCCGATGCCGGCCCAGAGGATGAGCAGCGGCACGAAGGCCGAAGCCGGCAGATAGCGTGCAAAGGAGACGAAGGGCTCGAGAAGCGCCTCGATCGGCTTGTAGGCGCCCATGAGAATGCCAAGCGGCACGGCGATCAGCGCCGACAGGATGAAGCCGCCGAGCACGCGCCAGATCGTCATGCCAATGTCGAAGGCAAAGCCCTGATTGACAAGCAGATCGTAGCCGTCCGTCACCATGGTGATCGGATCGGCAAGAAAGGTCTTGGAAACAAAGCCGCCGAGCGTGAGGCAGCCCCAAGCGATGAAGAAAAGAATGAAGAAAAGCAAGCCGTATAGAAACCGGCTGCCGGAGCTGATGGGTTCGAGCGGGCGCATTGTGTCTCTTGTCGTGAGAAAAGGCGTGCCGAGTGCTCGACACGCCCAAGAATTGCTTGAAGCCTTACTCGATGAAGGAAGGATCAGCCAGCTTCGAAAGATCCGGCTTTTTCTTGATGACACCGGCGTCAAGCAGGATCTTGGCGGCTTCTTCGCTGAACGTCTTGAAAGTCGAACCGAAGAACTTCTTTGCGGCGGCCTTGTCCTGCCACTCGAGATAGGCGGCGGACTCGCCGAATTCCTTGCCGGACTGTTTCACGTCCTTGCCCATGATCTCGTAGGACTTGTCCTTGTCCGTCTTGATCATTTCAAGCGCATCGTAATAGCTCGCAGCCAACGCCTTGGCGGCATCGGGATGCTCTTTCAGGAATGCGTTCGTGCAGCCGAAGGTATCCATGACAGCCGGATACTCGATCGTGGTGGCGATAATCTTGCCTTTGTCAGGCGCTGCACGGACGGCTGAGAGATATGGCTCGTAGGTCACGGCCGCATCGTTCTGGCCGGCGAGGAGTGCCTGGGCGGCAGGACCTGGCTCCATATTGACGACTTTCACGTCCTTCATGCTCATGCCGTTCTTGGCAAGGACGTAAGCGAGGAGGAAGTAAGGCGACGTTCCCGGCGCCGAGGCCGCGACCGCTTTGCCCTTGAGATCAGAGACCTTGGTGATCCCCGGCTTGGCGGCAATGCCGTCCGCCCCGTGTGAAACGTCCAGCTGGAACAATTGCGTCGTCGCGACGCCAGCGGCATTCCAGACGATCCAAGTTTCCACGGTCGTTGCAGCGCACTGGATATCGCCTGAAGCCAGGGCCAGGTGACGGCTTGCCTGCGGCACTTTCACCACCGAGACGTCGAGCCCGTGCTTCTTGAAGATGCCGGCTTCCTTGGCAAGCGTCAGCGGCGCAAAGCCAGTCCAGCCCGAAATTCCGATCGATACCTTCGTGTCTGCCGCCTGCGCTTGCGAGAGGCCGGCCAGGGCCGTAAAGGCGGCGAGAAACAATGCCTTTTTCATGATGTGAAGTTCCCTGCTCTTTGTTGAGGCAGCTGACGATACTGCCGTTTTTGGCAGCAGCATATTGCGTGCGCGACTTTTTCATGTCTAGACAAAATAACTTGCGACGTTGCGGATTTTTGCCGGTTTCCTCGTCTGATCACCCCATGCCGAGTGACTGTCGGCGCGCGAAGCACAACAGGAAGCTACACCTCTGACGTAATATCGGTTACAGGTTGTGACTCGCTATTGCGACAGCAGCTCTCCCCCAACCGCATCTCGCAAGATATCCGCTTGACCGATTCTGAAAGCCGTCACGCTTTCAGCGCCTCATAGAAGCGCCAGGACATGGAGCATCAAGGACACGGGTTTCAACATGAATACATCCGTCGACTACATAACCTGCCTCAGCGTCTTGGTGTGACGCGATCGTCGGATCGTTCGATGAGCTTGGGCATGATGAGGGCTTGCAGGGCTTGCGGCTTCTCGCCTTCCATGCGCCGCAGGATGTAGCTGCCCAGAAGCTCGCTCGGCTCATGGATCGGCAGGAAATAGGTGGTGATCGGTGGCGCGAAATACTGGCTGACGTTGAGATCGTCAGTCGCATTGATCACCGCATCACGGCCATGCACCAGACCGCGCTCGTGGAAGCCGGAGAAGGCGCCGAGCGCCGAGGCTTCGTTGGCGCAGATATAGGCTGTCGGCGGATCGGCAAGCCGCGACATCGTAAGCACGCTCTCCCGACCGAAGGCCGGCGTCAGCCGGTCATGCACCACCAGCACCGGATCGAAGGCAAGACCGGCGGCATCGAGCGCCTGCCGATAGGCCGCAAGCCGGGTGATGGCATAGCTCAGATCCGCCATCGGATTGATGAGCGCGATGCGGCGATGGCCACGCTCGACCAGCCGCGCCACCGACCGG
>NZ_JAELTU010000477.1 GCF_016429015.1 Rhizobium sp. ASV20 | reverse complement strand
GTACATGACGCTGAATTATCCCAGAGCAGGCGTCAACAATGGCATATGTATGCCCTGCAGCAGTACGGTAAATGTATTCGATGCCTCCTCGCCATCATACGCAAGCAAGACATAAACTACGGGGATATGGAATGTGTGCTGCTGAGTAACATTATGCTCTTTGGCTTTTGTTGCTTACAGCAGGACACCAAAGCAGCGGCGCGTCATATGGAGAATGGGCTCCGAGTCTTCTATGAATGGCATTTCTGTGAGAGAGCAACCACGCACCCCGCCCAAACCGCTGTCCTGAATGCTTTTCCGCTTGTCCGGCTGTTTCGTCGATTTGAGCTGCAATGTCCGTGGTCAGATGCAAGACGACCGCTGCAACTGGAAGCTGTAACGCCATCCGCCGCGCCGTATACAACCGCTACAGAGGCTTGCTCTGAGTTTCTAGCTCTCAAGAGCAATTTCTCGAAGGCAGTAAATTCTCCTCAAGAT
>NZ_JAELTU010000476.1 GCF_016429015.1 Rhizobium sp. ASV20 | reverse complement strand
CGACCCCCACACTCCAAGAATTTCGTCGGCAGCGTCAGATGTGTATAAGAGACAGGTGCAGCAGAACAATGCCCAGAATGCTGTCCTCTTTGAAGCCATCAACCTCATCATCCACCTCGACACAGAACACGAACTTATGGACCAACTCTCGACTCGACTAGGACGATTTATCCAAAGCCGAGAAACGAATGTTCGATATCTAGGCCTAGAGGCTATGACCCATTTGGCGGCTCGCACGGAGACCCTTGTGGGCATTAAGCAGCATCAAAATATTATTATTGGCTCGCTTAAGGACCGTGATATTAGCGTTCGCCGTAAAGGGCTGGACTTACTCTATAGCATGTGCGACGCAACAAACGCCCGCATCATCGTTGGCGAACTACTGCATCACCTTCAAAATGCGGACTTTGCCATTCGAGAAGAGATGGTGCTCAAAATTGCCATCCTTACCGAGAAATATGCCACCGACGTGCAGTGG
>NZ_JAELTU010000475.1 GCF_016429015.1 Rhizobium sp. ASV20 | reverse complement strand
GAGGAGTGGGAAGCCTACCTCGCTGCGGGCGTCGTCACGCTTGTCGGCAGCGCCTTTTCTCGCGACCAGCCTCAAAAGATTTACATCCAGGACCGCATGCGCCAGACAGTCGACGACATTGTCAAGGCGTACATCAAGGAAGAAGGCAGCTTCTACCTGTGCGGTCCTACGTGGCCTGTGCCTGATGTGACGGCCGTGCTGCAGGAGGCTATTGCTGCTGAGGCCAAGGCTAACGGCAAGAAGGTTGATCCCAAGAAGGAGATTGACAAGCTCAAGGAGGAGGGCCGCTACGTGCTCGAGGTTTACTAAGATTAAAAGTGTGGTATGTTATAGAGAGCTCTGCATAGGCGGCGGAGTAAATTTGTTTAGATTTCAGGTCATGATTCTTCATGTTGGAAATGGTTCATCATGATACGGTAGCATCTGTCTCTTATACACATCTCCGAGCCCACGAGACATCGGCGAAGATCTCGTATGC
>NZ_JAELTU010000474.1 GCF_016429015.1 Rhizobium sp. ASV20 | reverse complement strand
ATCGTACATCGTTACAATCCTCGTCCGCTTATAAGGACTCTAATGCTTCTTTGGAGTCGAATTATCTATTATTTAACGAGAAAACGCGTTTTAAAAATGTAGTGTTGTTTTGGTGTTGAGGGTGGGTACGCTCTCGCGTTAAGTACCGAGCGGAAGTAAAGTCTAGTCACTGTAGTAACAAAGGGAAGCTATCTAATCTATATCACGTTGCAACAGCACCATCTTGCTGCCAGCGAAGAGCTTCGTGCTTAGCTAGAAACTTGACATACACCCAACCCTGACAGTAATGTTTTTAAAAGTGGAAGGTATTCAGTTTGTTGCAGATGTCTCTACTTTTGGCAACCAAGCAAAACATTGGTAGCTAGTATGGAAGCCGTTGACTGCGGTGTCATCGGTGCTGGTATGTCAAGACTACTCATTGCGCCAACCCGAGTTGATGCAATTCGTGAGGCCACACGGACTAGCTGACAAAGTACATC
>NZ_JAELTU010000473.1 GCF_016429015.1 Rhizobium sp. ASV20 | reverse complement strand
AGGCTCATCTGTATTTGCATTGTAGATTCTGGCAATGTTGTCCATGCTGCCAATGATGAAATGAGCAGCATCTGGCGACCAAGCCAGGTCATATATTTCGGCGCCGCTGGAGCGACACATGTGTTTTGCTCGCCATGACTCTTTGTCATCGAGGCCGTCGGAACCAAAATTGGATTGGGTAATCTCGCTCGGAACCCATAGGATCACGTTGCCGTCGTCGCCAGCAGAAGCGAGGAGCTCACCTGCAGAGGAACGCGTATTGTCAGCTTCCGTGCAATGTGAGTAGCAGCACGCCGCTTGATAGCTTGAACAAGAAATAAATAGCTTACCTTTGGGGGCCCATCTTACCACATTGACGGCTTGATTATGTTTGGATAGTGTCGACAGGTAGTCAACCTTGCGATCCGTTCCGTCAGTCTCAACCTTCCAGATTCGAACGTGATTGTCACCACCCGCCGTGGCTAGGCGACCCTTTCCAC
>NZ_JAELTU010000472.1 GCF_016429015.1 Rhizobium sp. ASV20 | reverse complement strand
GCTGTGGATGAAGCGTCTCAGAGTGCGGAATCAGCCAGCAAATGCAAATCCTGGCGCACTCCTTTCTTTCTGGTAGCCTTACCGTCAAGTTTGGCGCAGCCTGGTCGGCAGAAGTACGGTAAGAGGGCACGTGTATTATACTTGTTTGCTTTACTGTAACAAATGACCACTCGACATCAACAACAATGCGTCCGTCGAAAGCGTCAGGAATATGGACCCGCTGGCTTACGTTTCAAAAGTACATGCATGACCGTGCCTGCTCATCGTTGATACTTGCCTGAAATTGTATAATATTAGTAGTCTAGTCTGTCAGCTTTGTGTTCATCTGTAAGACACAAGAGACATCACCAGGTTGGCACCTCACGTTGCCCGAAAAATGGACAGGGAGCGCTCGCGACGCATTCTTCCGCCGCACATCCTTCACATCATCTTTGGCTATTCCACCCGCCCTCCGCTTCTCGATTCCCAATACCTGGGACC
>NZ_JAELTU010000471.1 GCF_016429015.1 Rhizobium sp. ASV20 | reverse complement strand
CGGCGATCGGCTTGAAGCCTTCGACCAGCGCTGCCTCGCTGACGCCCTCTTCGGAGATGAACGAGACGCGCATGAAGAACATGCCGGTATCGAGATCGTCGAACTGGCTGGAATCGACGATGTTGCAACCCTCGCCGGCCAGATAGTTCGATATCGCTGCCACGATCCCGCGCGTCGACTTGCACGCAACGGTTAGTACATAGTTCTTCATGATGGTCCGTCTCTCGGCGCCGTCTGCGCCTTAATCGATGGTCTACTGCGCCTTTTGCAGTTCCGGCAGTACTTCGAAGAGGTCTGCGACGAGACCATAATCGGCGATCTGGAAGATCGGGGCTTCCTCGTCCTTGTTGATCGCGACGATGACCTTACTGTCCTTCATGCCGGCGAGATGCTGGATGGCACCGGAAATGCCGCAGGCGATGTAGAGCTGCGGTGCGACCACCTTGCCCGTCTGGCCGACCTGCCAGTCGTTCGGCGCGT
>NZ_JAELTU010000470.1 GCF_016429015.1 Rhizobium sp. ASV20 | reverse complement strand
GCGTTGTGTTCCGACTCGTCGAATTTGGCTCTGGTTTCAACGCAGACAATAAGCTCATCACAGACGAGACGTACCCTCTTGTCCTTGACGCGTTCCCGATGATATTTGCCTTTGTCATTCTCAACGTCATCCACCCTGGATTTATACTACACGGCCCAAACAGCAACTTTCCCAAAATTAGCCGTCGGGAGAGAAAGGACATGAAGCGCCGTCAGAAGGAAGAAAAGCGAATGAAGAAGGAAGACAGAAAGTACAACAAGAAGCACAAGCGTGGGGCTGGATCGGATTCGTTTGCTCTGGTAGACTCGACTGGTTACGGGCGTGCAGCATCTATTTCAGATGAAGAGTCTGGGTTGCCTATACCTCGACCACCTTTCCCCCCTCGTCAAGGATAACTCATGAAGCGTTGACTGACCAGAAACGATGAATATGGATAGGGAAGGGCCTTGATATAATCAATTGGCAATTCGTGCCAGTATAA
>NZ_JAELTU010000469.1 GCF_016429015.1 Rhizobium sp. ASV20 | reverse complement strand
ACTATGAGCCTGACTTTTACCAAGCAGAGGATACTGAGCAAATATTGAACCAGTTGGACGGAGAGTCTGGAGCTATAGAGCCGATAAACCTGGACGATAATTTGGCGCTCAAGTCCTTCAGCCTGGCGCAGCCACAACAGCTCACACCTCAGATGGCCCTTAGTGCTGGAAGTGGCACCGTGGCCAAGGTTGTGGAGATGATGAAGTCGTTGGAAGAGTCATCAACGAGGAAGAACAAGGCTGGTTTCAACCGTCTTGCAGCCAGTTCTGGCACGCGCGACGCTTGGATGACGATATTGACGCGGCTGGCTACGAGATCTAGCGCAGGCTTGGATGAAATATCCGTCAAGGGAGAAGACGATGGTAACGTCTCGCCCCAAACGTTGTCCAACAGCATTCGCGAGGTCCTCTACAACTACATAATGGAAGACTTCCGCAAACACATTGATGTGGCAGTCTCGTGGCTCTCTGAGGAATGGTAC
>NZ_JAELTU010000047.1 GCF_016429015.1 Rhizobium sp. ASV20 | reverse complement strand
CGCCATCAGGATATCGCGCTTGCTTGCATCAGCATCGAACGGAACTTCGGTAAGGAGTTGATCTCGGAGTTTCTGAAGGTCTATGGCGATTTTAAGCCCCAAGCGGAAAAGTTGACCTACTATCAGTTGCTGGACGAATTCTTCTAAACGGTGGATGCCTCTGCTTTCACGCCGTGCGATCACGCAGGTTTGTTTTCGCGCCATTGCGCATCGTGCGGAGGCCTGACAAGTTCGATTTCGACGTCAGCCCCTTTCCGGGCGTGCTGTCGGATACCATATGTCAGCGACTTGACCATCCGCTGATCTGTTTGCCGGTAAGGATCGAATGAATCGATGCGCTATGCCCTCTTGATAGCTTTCTCCTCGAGAGCCATACGCTGAACGATGGAAAAGGTTGCGGAAAAACGGGATAGGGAGATGAGGCCGGGCTTTGTCCTGTCGATCCTCCTGCACGTCCTGTTTGTCGCCATTTTCCTGCTGCCGCTGTTGCCGGCGCCACCGCAGGCAAAGCCCGAGCAAAGCGTCAATGTCGAGCTCGTACCGCAGGAGAAAGAAAAGCAGGAGCTTGCGACGAAGGCGAACGAGAAGCCGGACCAGCCTCCGAAGCCTATGCCCAAGCCTGACGAGACGCCGGCGCAGGAGACGGCGGACGCCAAGGACAAGCCGCAGCAGCCCCAAGGAAAGAAATCCGACGAGCAGCCGCCAAAGCAATCCGATCCCAAGGGCAAGGAGCATGCGGAGAAGCCCGCAACAAAATCTGCTGAGCCCAAAGCCGACAAGCCTGACGAGCAGGCGGAAAAGCCCGAGCCCAAAGCGGATGATGCCAGCGCCGACAAACCTGTCGAGAAGGCCGAGCAGAAACCTTCCGCCACAGAGACGCCTCTTCCGGATATGAAGGGCGATCAGAAGGACGCGACAACCACGCAGGAAGCCGAAGCCTCGCAACAACCGAGCGATACGCCTCCGACGCCGCCGAACGATGCCGTAGCCGAACAGCAGGCTGAAGCTCAAGCTGCCGCCGATGCGCAGGCTCAAGCACAGGCGGCGCAGCAGGCGCAACAGCAGGCTGACGCCAAGGATCAGCAAGCGGCTGCGGCTCAGCCGCCGGCAAGCGATTCCACCGCCAAAGCCGCCTCCACCGCACCCGACGTTCTAGCCACCAACGAGCCTTCGGATTCGCAAGTGCAACAGCCGCAGGCGCAAGCCGCCGACCAAACTGATCCGCGGGCACAAGCAGCCGCACAGCCGCCATCATCCGATCCGCAGCAGCAGTCTCCCGCCGAGCAGGCCAAGGAGGAATCGAAAGATCCGCCGCAGATCGTCGTTCCGGCAGTAAAGCCGTCTCCTTCGCAGCCGAGTGCTCAAAGCCAGTCGGCTTCGGCCAGCCAAGGCGATCCGACAAGCAGCACTGCGCTGGTCACAGAGTCGCAATCGTCTAAATCGGATGCGCCGAAAATGGCCATTCAAGCCAAGAAGCTATATACGGGCGCCGAGATGGCACGTCTCTCAAAGAGCAATTATGACGCGTGGAAGAAGATACCACGTAAACAGCGCATTTCGTACCTTTGTCGCAGTGAGGCTTTAGCGCAATTTGGACATGAATTTAACGCGCGGGATTACGTCAATTCCGCTTTCTCGCCTACCATGTTGAATAACACCGGTGTTTACGGTGACGGATTGGCGGTTCCAACCTCAAAAGGTTGGTATCGAGTTGCGTTCAGGTGTCAAGTTGACGACGCGGCTCTAAAAGTTACTGCCTTCTCATACACTGCCAATGGAAGGGTTCCCAAAAATCAGCTCGATAGGCTAGGTTTGCCTGAATTTTGATGAAGCGAACAACTATACCTTCGCTCCAAAACAATAGTTTATTGCCAGCCCCAATCGAAATTCGGATCATTTCATCATACAATTGCCTGTATCTCACTGATTCAGTGTCCTCCCGTCGCACTCTTCTACGATCCCTATGTCCTCGATCACAGCCGATTCCAATTCCGCGGCCGCCGGCCGTTCCGCCCTGCGTGGCGTCCTTGTGGCATTTTCGGCCTATGCCGTCTTTGCCTTCAGCGATGCCTCGATCAAGATCCTGCATGGTGTGGTTCCCTCCTATCAGGTCGCCTTTTTAGGCGCGTTGTTCGGTTTCGCGGCCGTGCCCTTCCTGAAGCGGCGGGAAGATGCCTGGCTCGATATGGTGAGGACGTCGAACCGACCGATGTGGCTGCTGCGCTTCATTTGCGGCGCGATCGGAGCGATCTGTTCGGTTATCGCTTTCACCAAGCTGCCGATGGCTGAAGCCTTTTCGCTGCTGTTCCTGCTTCCGTCCTTCGTAACGATCCTCTCGGTGATCTTTCTCAAAGAGGATGTACGCTGGCAGCGCTGGACTGCGGTTATTCTCGGTTTCGTCGGCGTGCTGATCGTCCTGCGTCCAGGCTTTCGCGAGCTCTCCGTAGGCCATTTCTGTGCCGCGGTGGGCGGCCTTGCGGCTGCAATTTCGATCGTCATCAACCGCGCTCTCGGCTCCAAGGAGAAGCGCATCTCGCTTTATGGCGCTGGCCTCTTCGGCACGTTGATCGTCAGTGGCTTCCTCATGCTTTCGGAGGTAACAGCGCCGACCGCGACACAGTGGATCTTCCTGGCGAGTTACGGCCTGCTGGGTGCGCTCGGCAACGTGCTGCTGATGAATGCGGCTCACATGGCTCCGGCCAATCTGGTCGCGCCGCCGCAATATAGCCAGATGCTCTGGGCGATCGTCTTCGGCTATCTTCTGTTCAACGACAGCATCGACATGCCGATGGCTTTCGGCATCCTCCTCATCATCTTCTCCGGCCTGCTGACGCTGGCGCGGGAGCGCAAGCGCGGCACTCCGCTGCCGACGGCCGTTGCCGGCAATACCCAGGCGGCCTTGGCGACGGCGCAGGAGGATGACCCTGGAGCAGCGGAACGATAAAGCGATCCGTGCTGCGCGGGATCGAGATTGCCAGCCGCAACGTCGCCGCGCTAAGCTTTGCCAGCGTCCCCTGATAGGGATGTCACCTCCTTGGAGAAGCGACACGGATGAAGGCCGGCCAATTCAGGATATTCCGAAGTTCGCTTACCGGCGTCGAAGCCGTGAAAGCGGAGACGGGCCACAGCTTTCCCAAGCACACGCATGATCAATTCGGCATAGGCCTGATCGACGCCGGTGCCCAGGCCTCACTCAGCGGACGAGGCATGGTGCAGGCCGAGGCCGGCGATATCATCAGCGTCAATCCGAACGAGGTGCATGACGGCATGCCCGTTGGCGACAGCAGGGCCTGGTCGATGCTCTATTTCGATACGCGCGTCATTGCCGACCTCCTGCAGAATATCGGCGAGGGCAGGATGGGCGAGGTGGAGTTTCCGTCTCCGGTCATTCGCAATGTCGAACTGGTTTCGAAGTTCAGGACTTTGTTTCCGCTTCTGATCGGTCAATCCGCCTCGCAAGGTGATCTTTTACGGGATGGGCTGTTGTTGTCCCTTGTCGCGGATGTGATGAGCGAGGGCAGGCAAAGTTTACGTGATGTCACCGTTCCCTTAGCCATCAGCCGTGCCCGCGAGTTGATCGACGACGATCCTGCCGCGCCTTTTACTCTTGCCGAACTCGCCGATGTCTGCGGGCTCAGCCAGTTCCAGTTCCTCCGCGCGTTCAGCAAGGCAACGGGGCTCACGCCGCACGCCTATCTGCTGCAACGCCGTATCCAGGAAGCGCGACGGCTGATTGGGCTTGGCACGCCGCTGGCGGAAGTGGCCTTTGCCTCTGGCTTTGCCGATCAAAGCCACATGACCCGGCTCTTTGTCCGCAATTTCGGTGTCTCGCCCGGCGCCTATGCGACGGCGTGCTGACGCATCTGCAATTTCATTCAAGACTGCGCGATGGTGACGGGGTTTTCTGCAGCACCAATTGAGACTGCCGAAGGAGAGGTCATGTATTTCCGTCACTCGAACGAGATGTGGAGCGAATTTCCGGAGTTGGTTCCCGGCGTGCTGTTCGCTGAAGGGATCACGGCCGATGCGTTCGTTACGGAGCGGATAGTGGGCTACCACGCGATCGCTGCAGAGCGTTTGACGCAAGGCACCGAGGGCGAAATGCCGGAAATTCAGGCTTGGCGGCGCGCCTTTTCGAAAATGGGGATGAAGCCGACGCAATATCGCTGTGCTTCCGAGGCTTTGCTGCGCCGTTTTCGTCAGGAGGGATCGCTGCCGCAGCTGCATCCGCTCGTCGATCTCTGCAACGCCATCTCCATTGCATTCGCCATTCCGGTGGCCGTTTTCGACCTTGAAAAGGTCTCGGGCGATCTAGAAGTTCGCCACGCGCACGGCAGCGAGTCCTATCTGACCTTTTCCGGCGAGACGGAGCACCCGGAACCTCGCGAGGTCATCTTCGCTGACACGGCCGGACAAGCGCACGCGCGGCGCTGGACCAACCGGCAAAGCGGCCTCTCGGCAGTGCGTCAGGAGACGCGATCCGTGCTGATCGTGGCTGAAGCCCTGCATAGTTCGGCAAGCAGCGATGTGCCACATCTGATCGATGCGATTTCGGCTGAGCTGGCTTCTGTCTGGTCGGTGCAGAGCAGACGCGAGATTCTCAGTCTTTCTGCGCCGCGATTTGATCTTACGGCTGATGGAAACGTTGAAGCAAGACAACATCGAGGCTGACGAGTAGCAGGGTCGTGCCTGTTATCTCAGCCGATTTGCTCTGCCATCGCTGACACCGACATCCCGCAGCAAATGCGGGCTGGCCGACTGCAGTGAATCGCGCTGTTTACTTACTCGTGTCGATGCCTTTGGCACATGGCCGCACCAGTGGATTGATCGAGCCATGTAGCGGAAGAATCGCTGTGTCCAGTTATTTTCATGATCTATTTTCATCTATTTCAGACTTTCGATTTCTCGAAATAGACAGATGCCGCTGAATTTCAGTCATGTATAATGAAGCTTCCAGCAATCAATCATGCGGGATTTTCATGGGAAAGCGGCCACTTCCACCTCTATCGGTGCTGCAGGCATTTTGCGCCATTGCCGACACCGGCGGGTTTGGTCGCGCGGCGGACCGCATTGGCCAGACCCAGACCGCCGTCAGCCATCAGCTCGCGCAGTTGGAGGGATGGATCGGAGGACGGTTGTTCGATCGCGGCCGGCATGGGGCAAGGCTGACACCGCTGGGCGCACGCCTGCATCCAGCCATTGCGGAGACCATCTCGAAACTCGAAATGGCGCTTCATGAGGCGCGCGCCAGTATCTCGGTCCGAACTGTCTCGGTCTCCGTTTCCCCGGAGTTTTCGAGCCAATGGTTGGCATCGCGATTGCCGGATTTCTGTCAGCGGCATCCGGAGATCGAGTTGAAGATGGCCGTCGGCTATCAACGACCGGATTTTCAGCCCGGCGGGCTTGATCTGGCGATCTGGCTTGGCCGCGCCGAGACGGGGCTCGTTCAGGAGGAGTTGTTGATGGATGAAGAGTTCGTCGTCAGCTCGCCGACGCTGTCGAAACGACTTCCTCCGCGTCATGCGATCGCGGCGGCGCCGCTGCTGCGCTATGCCGGTATGCGGCATACGACCTTGGATTGGCAGCGCTGGTACGAGCAGATCGCCGGTGCAAACACCGAGGCGGATCCGCCATTCGATATCGCAAAGGCCGTCGCGAGCAGCCACGTGTTGGAAACCTTTGCCGATATGCTCGAGGCGTGCCGGGAAGGGCTGGGCTTTGCTTTGGTCCGCAGTTCGCTGGTTGCCGGTGACATTGCCGAGGGAAAGCTGGTCCGATGCTTTATCGAGGTCCAGCCGGCGGCGGTAAGCTACAATCTGCTTTATCCACCAAATGCGCTGCTCAATCCATCGGCGGCGCTATTCCGCAGCTGGCTGCTCTCGCAAGTGCGTTCACCGGCCTAACACTTTCGAAGCCTGACAGAAGTCTCAATCACGCAGCCTTATCAGGCCCGCCTCGGTGGGCGCGAAACCGGCCTGTCGATAGAAATGGGTGAGGTGCGGTTCGAAATCGACATGCAACCATTCAGCACCGCGTTCGCGAGCGAGGATCTTTGCCCTTTCGACGAGGCTGGTCGCGATGCCTTGTCTTCGAAATTCCGGATCCACGCAGGTATCGAGAATGAAAGCATGAATGCCGCCATCCCAGGCAACGTTTACAAAACCGACGAGCTTGAAGCCGGAAAATGCGCCGACATGGGCGAGGCTTCGCGATAGGATCGAAGAGAAGTCACGGGCGCAGGTGGCATTCCAGGCGCGCGCCCAGAGTGCGTTCAGTGCGTGGTTTCCGGGATTTGGGTCGTCCCTATATTCAATCTGCATATGTACTCCCGCCAGCAGCTGCGCCGACGCTTTTTTATATCGGTCGTTCGGCGCCGGAAAAGATTATGTCGTCTGTCGGATATCGACCTGTCGGAACGTCCTTGGAAGGCGAATGTTGCGAATTGAGGAGATAGAAATGTCCTATGTCGATGGTTTTATTATCGCCGTGCCGAAGGATAAGCTGGAAGCTTACAAGGCATTGGCACAAAAAGGCGGTAGCATCTGGAAGGAATATGGCGCGCTCAGCTATGTCGAGACGGTCGGTGAGGATGTTCCCTATGGGGAATTGACGTCCTTTCCGCGCGCGGTGCAAGCGACGGAAGATGAAGTGGTCGTTTTTTCCTGGATTACCTATGAATCCCGGCAGAGCCGCGACGAGATCGTGGCAAAGGTCATGGCCGATCCACGTCTGGAGGGGGAGATGCAGAACATGCCTTTCGACGGCCGTCGAATGATCTATGGCGGGTTCAAGAGCATCGTGGAAATGTAGGCGGTTCATGCGCGGCCTTGACAATTCGCTGCCGCGCCCGACCTGATGCGGACCGCCATCATTGGGAAAAGCCATGCCGCAAACCATCATCAGCCTCTCCACGCGCGGGCAGGGGCTCTACGAATTTACGGAACCGGCTGCGCAATTCGTTCGGACTGCGGCGGCGGGCGGCGAGGGGCTTTTGACCGTATTTGTCCGTCACACCTCCTGCTCGCTGCTCATCCAGGAAAATGCCGATCCCGATGTGAAGACCGATCTCAATGCCTTCTTTCGTCGGTTGGTGCCGCCTTCCTCCGATCCGTCGATGCGCTGGATCGTGCATACAACGGAAGGGCCTGACGATATGCCGGCACACATCAAGGCAGCGCTGACACAAGTTTCGATCGGCGTTCCCGTCACGAATGGCCGCCTCGCGCTCGGCACCTGGCAGGGCCTTTACCTTTTCGAGCACCGCGACCGGCCGCATCGGCGCGAAATTGTTCTGCATCTCTCTGCTTGATCGCTGCAGTTCTGGCCGCTAACCAATTGTTAACCCCCATGAATACAATCTGAATGGCCAATTCGCGTTCGGTTCAGCTTGGCTGCCGTAGCGTGATCTCAATCCCAAAGGCCTTGAGCCGGATAACGGGATTGCAACAATCCGAAGCAAGGATTTGAAGGAGAAACACCCATGACCAATCTTTTCGCCAAGGCAGGTATTGCAGCCCTCGTCGCGCTCGGCGCCATCTCTGCAACCGCCGTAACGGCATCGGCCAATGATTTTCATCCTGGCATCCAGCAGGCCCGCTATGATCATTATCGTGGCCGTTCGTGCTCGCCGGTTCTGGCTGTTCAAAAGGCACGCGACATGGGCCTGCGCCGCGCCCGCATCGATAACATCACGCCGCGCCGCGTGATCGTCGAAGGTTTCGGCCGCCGTGGGCCGGATCGTGTCGTTTTCGCCAACGAACGGGGTTGCCCGTTGATCCGCCGCTAATAATGGCACCCGGATTCTCCGGGTTTTCCACATCTATTCGCTAGATCTGAAGCCGCCTCGGGAAGCGAGGCGGCTTCATTTTGTTTCAGTGTGCTATTATCAGCCGTCTGGTGTGACGTTGGTGTTCATTGTACGTGAATATTAGATGAACGGCTGATTCTGAATCCATTCAGTATCTCGCCTTTACCTCTCGGGCACTCGCTCAATGCATCTTGCAGGTATGAGAGAAGCCTTTTGCACTATGGAGAACAGAATGAAACAATTGCTGGCAAAGTTGGGGGTCGCCGCCGCCATCGCAGTCACGGCGTTGTCCGGCACGGCGGATTTTGCTTCCGCCCAGAATTTGGACATCTATGTCGGCCCTGGCCGTCATCGTCCGCCACCGCCGGACTATGACCGTCCGCCGCCGCCGCGTTACGACCGTCGCGGCTGTGATCCGCGCGACGCCCTTGACGTCGCACGCAGCTACGGCTTGCGCCGTGCCCGCGTCGTTGATGTCACGCCGCGTCGTGTGATCGTTGACGGCTTCGGTCGCCGTGGTCCGGATACGATGATGTTTGCAAATGTTCGCGGCTGCCCGCTGCTTGGCCGCTGATAGAAATTGTGGGTGCCCAAGGCGCCCACTCTTCATTGCCTGACCTTTTCGCCTTATTGGCGGGGGCCGCGGAACCGCCCTTTGCTCGATCTTACGAGGATCTGAGTGAAGGGCGGTTTTGTTTTTGGGGTAGTTGGCATTTCGAGCGATCAAAAGGCCGGTTGAGCCAGTGCCCTTGCTCGATGTCGAACGGAAAGCGGCAGCGCGGCATTCCTCGAATCGTTTGGAGCGCATCGTCAGCCTTCAAGCTCGCAATGCGCTCCAGCTCTCGATGCTATGCTTACTGCTGGATCGAGTAGGTGATGCTCACCGATGCATTGTATTCGTTCTCGCCCGTGGTGACCGGGACGGCCTTATCCATTGGTGCCGACGCGGCCATAGCGCGCATGTAAGGCTGCGGCGGGGCCGCAACGCCGCCCTCATGGATCGAGACGATGTGACCGAGCTTGACGCCGGCGGCATCCGTCAGGGTCTTCGCCTTGGTGGCAGCGTCTGCGACGGCCTTCTTGCGAGCTTCGGCAAGGACCGCATCCGGCTTGTCATTGGTGAACTGGATGTCACCGCCCTGGTTGATGCCGAGCTTGATCGCCTGGTCGAGCAATCCACCGAGCTTGGTGAGGTCCCGCACGCGAACGGTGAGGCCGTTCGTCACCTGATATCCATTCAGTACCGGTGGCTGCGTATGGCCATCCTTGTCATTCGGATAGGTATATTGTGGCTGGATGGAGAAGCCCGAGGTCTGCAGATCGCGTTCCGCGATACCACTTTCCTTCAGCGTCGCCAGAACTGCGCCCATTGCCTTATTGTTCTGTTCGAGCGCATCCTGGGCTGTCTTTGCCTGCTGAACGACTGCAAGCGTTACTACAGCCATATCGGGTGCAACCGCCGCATGTCCCTCGCCGGTGACCGTAATGACAGCCTCGCGCGGCTTGGCATCTTCGGCGAAGGCTGCAGCCGCAGGCATGAAGAATGTCGTGCTGACAAGAGCGGCAAGAGCAAAATCTCTGGTTTTCGTCAGTAGCATGGTTCGTTCCTTGGTTGATGATCCCTCGGGTTCGCTTTTGCGGATTGATTGTGAAGGTATTACGGCAGTCCCTTGTCGGAAAAGAGAAATTGAGTTAGAGCCAAGTCGGCTTCCGGGGAACCATTGCTTCGGAGTCGCGAGTGCGGGGACTTTTCTCGTGCCGGGCCTGTAGCTCAATGGTTAGAGCCGGCGGCTCATAACCGCTTGGTTGGGGGTTCGAGTCCCTCCGGGCCCACCATTCTCTTCTAGTTCGTCATCATCGATGATTTTTTCGTCAATACGATTGCGCTAGCATACGTTGTTTTTATTGCGGAAATGGCCTTAGAAGCGCATTTTACCCCACTGATAACGTTGATATCCACACGAAGTCCTCGGTGTAAAAGTTGGCGTGACGTTTGGAGTCCCCTGCAAAGACGGTCTGTATCGATTTGCACTCTAGCGACCCGCTTGATCCTTGGCGAATAGGATGCAACACCGATGTCTTCATTTTGCGGGGGCAATCGATGGCAACGCTGAGTCTACTTCCTGGGCAGGATCATCTCGAAAAGGTCGCGAAGACGAGCGATCCGCTACGTGGCCTGTCGGAATTCGTTTGGAACGCTCTAGATGGGGATGCCCTAAATGTATCCGTCGAGTTCGACAGAAACGCCTTAGGCGGACTTCAAACGATAAGAGTCATCGACAACGGCTCTGGCATCCGGCCGAGCGCCCTCAATCAAGAATACAGCCAGTTAGGCGAATCGTGGAAAAAGCATGTGGAGCGTACGCCGAAACACGGCCGCGCGATGCACGGCAAGGAGGGGCGGGGCAGACTTCGTTTCTTCTCTCTTGCTGGACTGTCCAAGTGGGACACCCGCTTCTTCGAAAACGGCAAACTCCAGATCGTGACGGCAAGCATCGAAGCCGCGGCTCTGGGAAGCTGTGTCGTGGGCGATCCTATTGACATCGCAGGTGAACAGACTGGAACTACCGTTGAGTTGAGTCATCTCAAGGACACTTTCGACTGGCTCGTCGGCGAGGAGGCTTTCCAGCAGTTTAGCGCCGTGTTTGCCGCCTACGTCCTCCAATACCCCAATGTTGTCATCGAGTATAACGGAAGGCACGTCTCTCCCGACAAGATCATCGCTCGGAAGGACGAGATGACCATCGGTCCCATCCACATCAGCGATGGGACCGTGAACGATCTCCGGGTGCATGTAATCGAGTGGAACGGTTCGATGGGTGACCGGAGACTTTATATCGGAGCGGATGACGGCGTCGCCTTGGCTTCCCAGCCAGCGGGAGTGACGGCTCCAGGTTTCTCTTTCTCGGCCTATGCGTATTCGAAGTTCTTCGAGAAGATGCATGCGGGCAATCTTCTCGAGCTCGATGCCTTGACAGACCCAGACCTGACGAAGATCCTTGAGTACATCCGTGACGCTCTTACGGATCATTTTCGAAGCCGACAGTCCGAGGAAGCCTCCAATATAATCGCGGACTTGATTGCCGAGGGTTCCTACCCCTACGAGGGGGAGCCTAAAAGCGAGGTGGAGTCGAGGGAGCGGCAAGTCTTCGACATCGCCACTTACGCCGTAACGTCCTACTCTCGCGAATTCAAAAGAGCCGACCCTTCTTTGAAGAAGATCACCCTCGCGCTTCTTAGGGAAGCCGTCAGGCACAATCCCGAGTCGGTGACCAACATCTTGCGGGCCGTTGTCAATCTCCCGAAGTCGCGCCAGGATGAGTTCTCGTCTCTTCTGGGAAAGACAGATTTGTCAAACATCATAGCGGCTTCCAGCATGATCGCAGATCGCGTGACGGCGATAGAGATCATACGACAGATGGTGAGCGATCCAGATAAACGCCTGAGCGTCAAGGAACGTGGCGAGCTGGACCTTATCGTCCAGGCAAACACCTGGATTTTCGGCGAACAGTTCCATATCGCCTTGCCAGAGGCTGGCCTGACGCGGGTGATGAAGCGCGTCGCGGAGGACCTCGGCAACAAGTCGAGAAAGGGGCGCGGCACCAAACGCGGCGGGAAAACAGCCCGGGCGGACGTGTTTCTCGGAAGGGTCATTCCCCATCCCGTGCATGAGCATCGGGAGTACCTTTTGATCGAGTTGAAACGTCCGAAAACAGACGTTGGGAGAGACGAGTTCGATCAGATCGAGGACTACGCTAGCGCACTGATCAATCAGCCCGAGTTTGCCGACACTTCAACGTCCTGGAATTTTTTCCTCATGACAACCGGCATAAAAGAAGACCAGATGCACCGCATCACCCAAGAGGGCCGCCCCCAGGGTCTTTTCCTTGACCTCGGCCGAGCAAAGGTCTGGGTCAAGAGATGGGGTGAAGTTCTACGGATTGCGGAAGCGCGACTGCAATTCGTCCAAGACGTCCTAAAGGTACAAGTGACGGACGAAGAGATCGATCAGCGCGTTGCCGCGGTGAAATCGTCATTGTTGAGACAGCGGAAGGACGCCGAAGCCGCCTGATCGACCCTGATCACCGCGGCGACGCGGACATAGTTTGCCGCCCAGGTTCTCATCGCGCTTCACGATCCAACATCAGGGGATCAGCGCAAATTTGTTTGGACGCAAGACGTTGAAGGGACCAAGCAGCCCAACGTTTCAAGGCCGGCCACGGGATTTACGCTGGAGGCGGCTGTGGATACAGATGTCGGTAGTAAAGCGTGCATTCTGTCCTTTGATCAATAAAATTTCAACTAGAGCGGGATCATCATCCCTGCTATGGACGCGTGACGAAGATCGGGTATCTGGCTCAAAAACCAGTTCCGCCAGCGTCATCAAATCTTCAGTTTTCCTATTCATCCATTATGGAGTTTTCGCTATGGATTTTTGGTCCGCCGCGCGTCGTCCTGGCCCCGCACTCCCATCCCAAAACGCAGACGATGCTAAGGCGATCAACGATGATGGCGACGCCCGAGGCTGGCGCTCCGAGTTCCAACACGACCACGACCGCCTGCTATTCTCGACACCTGTCCGCCGCCTGTCGGACAAGACGCAAGTCTGGCCAATGGACGAAAACGATGGCGTTCGAACCCGCCTAACTCATTCCCACGAAGTGGCTAACTTGGCTCGCTCGATCGGCTCCAACATCGCGACACAGCGCCCCGACCTGTTTGGTGCCGATCTCCATAAGGTCATCCAGCCTATCCTGACCGCCATCGGTCTTGCGCACGATCTCGGCAATCCGCCTTTCGGTCATCAGGGCGAGGCCGCCATCGGCAATTGGTTTTCCTCCCGCGCCGACTGGATTTTTGATCTGGATGGTCCCGGCGGCAAGAAGTTGAGCGCGGAAGTCCCTCCTGTGTTGCGAAGCGAATTTACTAAATTCGACGGCAACCCCCAGACATTCCGGCTCATTACCAGACTTCAGACGCACCGCGACTACTTGGGGCTCGACCTTACAGCCGCGACGTTGTCGGCTGCGCTCAAATATCCGGTCGCCACCAGTTCGACTGTCAAAGACCATCCGGTCTTTGGCAAATGCGGGTATTTCGAATCCGAGAAGGACGTCGTAGCGTGGATGCGAAGCCATGTCAGCGTCGGCGAAAAGGAGCGTCACCCACTCACGTGGATTATGGAGGCCTGCGACGACATCGCCTACAGCATCCTCGATGTTGACGATGTTATGAAGAAGAAAATCATTTCGCCCGATGATGTTCTGGTGATCCTACAGCACGACGATCGGAGTAAGGAACATCCGTCTGTCGAAAAGATCGGCCGCAAATTTAAGGAAATCCATGATTTAAAGCGCAGTCCTCAGGTTGCGCGGGATATCAAGATAGGCATGCTTAGGGCGTATCTAATCTCGGCGTTGATCCAAGATGTCAGCACGTTTTTCCTCGAAGCGTCCGAAGCGTTCATGGCAAAGACGGACCTAGAGCCGATCCTGGAAAACAATCCGCTCTGCAATGCTCTCAAGGACATCGCCCGCGGCCACGCTTTTGCGCACCCGTCTGTCCTCAAGATGGAGGCTGTGGGTGCTGAAGCGCTCGATCGCCTCATGTCCTTCTTCTGGGAAGGGATTAGCAAGCGCAAGAAACCTGAGGATATCGAGAGTAAGCGGACGACGGCAACAGCCAAATACAGTTGGTCCCTGGTTAGCCCCAACTACATCGAAGCGGCAAAACTTAGTAAGGGCAACGTTGGGCCGAGCTCTGGCGCACGTTACCGGGAACTGCGGTTGTTGACCGACATGGTCTCGGGCATGACGGATTCATTTGCTTTGAACCTGTGGACCGAAGTAAGATCGCTACCGTGATGAAAGTAGCCGCGAAGTCCCATATCGTGAAGCGTCGTATCGACGATTACGTCTGGCGAGACAACACTCTCGCCAGCCGTCGGCTACGCTACGTGCTCGGTACCCACTTCAAGCGGTTCGACAATGTCGCGATCGTGGGAGGCATGGTTCGGGATTTTGCGCGCGTTGGAAAGCAGGGGTTCAAATCGGATATCGATCTCGTCATCGATGCCTCGATGGAAGACGTCGCTGACATGGCGAGGTCCGTCCATGCCCGAACCAACGTTTTCGGTGGCCACTCTATGACCGAACTGGGATGGAACGTCGATTTTTGGGCGCTAGAGTCGACCTGGGCAATACGGGAAGGCCACGTCACCGCACGTGGCCTCACAGATTTCACTCGGTCCACGTTCTTCAACTACGACGCTGTACTGTACGATATCAAAAGACGTCACGTGCTCCACGACAACTCGTATCTGGAGGGCCTTCAACGCAAGGTTATGGAAGTCAACCTCCTGCCTACCCCCACCATCATAGGCAACCTCTACCGGGCTGTCAGACGAATTCTCTTGTGGGACCTGTCGGCGGGAGAAAGGCTCAAGTCGTTCATCGCCGACAATCTTGACGGCACGGGGTTCCGCGATGTCGTAGCGATGGACAATCGCAAAAGCTCGACCCCGTTCCTCTATAGATACAAGAGCGCAAACGAGTTGTGCGAAGCGGTGATCTGCCGGCAATATAGGCGGGCGATGTCGACATATTACGGCGAACAGCTAGACTTGCCAGGGCTGCACCTGACCTCGAACAGCAGCCATCCGATTGTTCATCAGTGATCTTTTCACGGTTTCTGAGGTTTCTCACCTTAGATGGAAACCTCATCGGCGACATTGGCGAGGCCGTGGCGTCTGAACTGTTCGGCCTGCAGCTTTCTCGCGAAACGGGACAGGAATCGATGGGCATGCTTCCGATGGTCGATCCGTGCAGGTCAAGCCGACAGGGACCAATCGAGGCCCGGCCTTCAGAATGGTCGACACTCGTGCCCAACATCTCCTATTTCCCTCGACAACCTGAAAGGCGAGATCGTCTTCAACGGGCCAGAAGAGGTTGCTTTGCGGTTCCTGGCTCCGAGCTGGGTGGGGCAACGTAGCTTGACGAAAAGACAGATTAGGCATGCGGACACACTGGTTCCGGAAAGCCAGCGATTGTTACGAATTCGCTGAAATGTCGATGCCGTTACGGCGTCTTCGCGAAGTGCATGATATAGACGCCCGGTTCCATTCCGTTTGAAAGCCCACATCGGTGAGAACTTGTTTCTCTTGCCAAATTCTGATGGTTTCACGGCGCTTCTTCCCGCGATAACCATCTTGATATAGGGAGGCATGGAATGACGAATGCATGTGACGAAGCATTCAGGATTGTCGAAGCCGTAGGGCAAGATCGCCGATCGAGGACAAGAGGCTTGGATGCGTTCAGCCTGTCGCTCATCCGATGCGAAGGCCAGTTGCGGAGGATTTTCACCAGCCTCGTGTTTCAGGCATCTGCCTTCGAAAGGCCGGACGTCGACACGCTGAGATCGGCGCTCGCAGCCCGTTCGACGATCTATTTCAAGCACTTCAAAATCGGCATCCCCGATTTGGTCGGTATTGGTATCGAGGAGCTTATCGGAGACTTTGCCTTGTTGGATGCTCGGCTGACCGAGGCGACACTTCACCGGAACAAGCTTTTTCACGGACAACTCACCGACTCAAGCCTGGGCACGGAACAATTGCTGTCAATGGCCCACGACATCCGAACCTGGCGCGAGAGGCTTTCGGACGGCGCGCAGGAGCGTTTCGGATACGATGGGTTTTCGGGATCGTCATTTCGAAAAAGGGGGGTGGACGAGATCACTGGGAGTGTAGATGCGAAGATCACGTCGCTCGCAGACTACAAAGCATTTCTGGCAAACCTGCCGTCTCGGTGGAAGGAGTTATTTGGAGCTCGTTGAAACCCGCTCTGGATTTAAATTTGACCATACAGGCCAAACGAATTCGAGAATAACACGGGGGATCATCGTATGATCTCGCCGCTTCCACGAGTTCGTTGCCAACTGCCTTGAAACATGAGGACTTGAAGCTTGGAAGTTTTGTTTTTCCTGAAAAGACGAACCGCTTTCATTCGGCGATACCATAAGGCGGCGTCTGCGCCATTTAGCGAAACGATGCGCAAGATCGATGCCGAAGAACCTCCTTTCGAGCCGCCTTATAGCGAGGACGAAGAGCCGCCGTTCCTAGAGGAGTGGATGGATGCAAACACGTCTCTGGAAGTGCTGGGGGCAACCTGCATTTCAATGCTTTCGGATGCTCTCAAGCTTTACTTCGTGACGTGGGAACGGCAACTCGGTTTAACGTGCCAGAAGAAATTCCCTGAGCAATTCAGTTCTAAAAAAGGGAATGGCTTTGTCTCGGGATACAAAGCTTGTTTTGGAGACTTACTGAAAACAGACTGGGCTGATTGCCCCGTCGATTTTGTCCTCATTGAGCAAATCGTCCTCGCGCGCAATAGTGCACAGCATGCCAAGCAAATAGCTGACCTTCACACAACTCACGATCCAAGCGTGCGCGGAAAACACCCCATCCCGTTTTTCTTGAGCGATCTTGAGAGGCGGTTGATCGAGACGGACCAATTTCCTGGATCTCAGTGGTGGAATCCGAAGCTAGTCGTGACACAAGAGTCTCTCTTCGAAGCTCTCAGGCAGGTCGAAATGCTCTGTGAATACTTGGAAGTGCAATTGTTCGACGTGTTGTACCACAAACGCTAGCTTCCACTCGAAGCTTAAATTTATATTGTAAGTCTTCAACTATTAATAGTACGGGGAGATCAGTGACCCGTAAAAACCCAAAGACGGCCCGGTCACTCCAGATTGATGCGAGCAGGATTGCATAGATGCGTAATCAAATGTTTCAGCCAATTACGGCAGTAGTCTCCGGCGCGGTGGTCGCAAGCGCTCTGATATGCACGAGCGCTTTCGGCCAGGACAGCGATCCCATCTACTACGGTTCCCGAGCCGGCATGCACGTCACGACCGTCTCGTCGTCCGGGTTGGGAACAGCCAATGCGACGATTTTTATTAAACACACACCAAAGGACGCCAAGGCGGCCTGCGTTGAATACGATCAGGACTATTCGATGGCTTGCGTCAAGAGAACAATGGCGGAAGTCAAAGTCCGAGATCGCGTTATGGGGAATTGCCAGAAAGGCACGTTCGCTGACGTATACGGCGAGGCCTATATCTTCCTTGGACGCCCGAAAACTAAACCGTCGGATGGCGAGATCAGCATGGCGGACTACGTCATCAAGAGGGTCAGCTCCGGGGAAACACTGGATGGATCGTCCGCTTCTGGCTACGGCGTGGTGCTGACAGTCTTTCAGCACCTTTGCCCTGGTATCGCAAAGTGAAATCTCGCTCTGTCTCCGCATGGTTGCTGCTGGTGGGCATGCTGATTTCGGCCTCGCGCGTGATTGCCGCCGATATTCGTTTCGAAGGAATAGTCCAAGGCCCGATACAGGAAGAGGTCAGATTCAGGCTGGCTGGCGAGATCGAGGCGGGTGACACCAGAAGAATGGAAGCGGCGCTAGCTGCGGCTACGGTGACACACGAGGATGGTCCGAGCCGGAAATTCGTGATCTCTCTGGATAGCCCTGGCGGCTCCTACCAAGAGGGCTTGGACCTCGCCGTTGAACTCCGGCGACGAGGCATAGCCACTGTCGTCCGGACCGGAAATAGTTGTGCGTCGGCCTGTGCGTTGGCTTTTCTGGGTGGCACTTCTACGCCCGGTGACCCGACGCCCCTGTCAGATGACGCGCCGCTACCCAGTCAATCTCCCGACCGTTCGCTCGAACCGGGTGCAGTCCTTGGTTTTCACGCACCGTATCTCGTCCTGCCGAATGGAACTTACGATGCGACCACCGTTGAAGCCGCCTATAGAAGCGCGGTAGACAGCATCTCGCGGCTGGTGGCGCTCGCGGGCTCGCTCTATGTTTCTCCGCTGGAGCTGCCGCGGCTTCTGAAGCCTGGTCAAGACGAAATGTTGCTGGCCGACGACGTAGACACAGTTCGCTACCTTGGGATCGGCTACAGTGACTATTCCTACCAGATCAGGACCAAGCCAGGCATAACTCAGTCGATGATCGTAAATGCCTGCCTGAACCGTTATTATCACCTTCAGCGAAGAAGTAGCGCAGAGGGGTACGCCAAGGCGGTCGCGGCGATGGACGAATTCGTGGAAGGCTCCAAACTTATGGAGGACGGTGAAGCTGACAAGGCTTTTGGTACCCTCATGTTACGACAGGGGACGGTGAAAGTAGGCTTGGCCTATCTTCCGATCGCGAAGACCAACGATGGTAAATCGTTCATCTGGTGCCTTTTCTCATCGGGTCCGAACGATCCAGAGACGTTCTATAAGCCGGCGGGCACCATCGAAGAACTCTTCGCGGAGGTGAAGGCTGGTGCCGATCTGTGGAAGTTCAAGCAGTCGATTTCAACGATCAACCTTGGAACGGGCAATTGGATCGACGATATGATCAGGGCCATCGATCTAGTCCCGCCGCAGACGAAATTGAATGACGTTTCGAAAACGTTGGATGGCTACCTCGCGAAGGAGAAGGTTCTCCTCAGGAGCCATTGAATGCGTCAGTCGTTTCAGGAACGCGACACCAATCGATCCATAGCGACCATTTTCGACACGACACGACACGTATCGCCGAGCCAAAGTTGTCCGTGGGAAACGTCGATGTATGCCCTTTTCCAGGTAGCAGCCGCCAATCTCCCGGGAGCTTTGACTCGCATTAGCCTCTGAAGAATATCGCGCGCACAAGAAGGTCCACATCTGAACGTCGTCCATCTGCTTGCGTCTAACATCCACCAATGCTCAAAAGGGAGGCGTATTGGGGGTAAACATGCGCTATCTGGTTCTTGCCGTCGTTCTTTCATTTGCGCTCCCGTCCCAAGCGGCCGAGATCATTCGGGATGTAGGCTTGAACGGCACCGACATCATCTCCGTCAGCGGAACCTTCAACGACGGCGACGACGCGTCGTTCAGGAAGCTCGCCGCGACGACTGAACGCGCCATAATCGTTTTGAATAGCGGCGGCGGCAATCTCCACGCGGGATTAGAGATCGGGCGTGCGATCCGCCTAAGAGGCTTCGCGACGGCCGTTCCCCCGAACGCTCTCTGTGCATCGGCATGCGCTCTCACTTGGCTGGCGGGCTCACCACGGCTCCTTGATGCCAACTCCAAGCTCGGCTTCCATGCGGCATATCGTTTGATCAATGGGCAGGCGTCGGAATATGGGGCGGCGAACGCCCTCGTGGGGGCGTACCTCAATCAACTCGGGCTGAGTGACAAGGCCGTCGTCTATGTCACGTCTGCGCCGCCAGAGGGTGTCGAATGGTTGAGCGCTGAGACGGCATCCGCGGTCGGCATCACATATGAGGCGATTGCTGCTAAAGCTCCCGAGGTGTCAAAGCCAAGCGAAGTCCTTCCGCATGACCCCATGTCGGCAACCACCGCATTTTACTCAGCCCTCGCGGCTGCGGATGGGGAGGCTGCCGCGGCTTTGGTGGTCCCGGAAAAGCGCGGGCGTGGACCCTTTAACGAACAAGCGATACACGGTTTCTACGGTGCCATGTCGGTTCCCTTGACCCTCACCAGAACGACGCTTCGGGGACCCGACAATGTGCGGGTATCCTACGAGTACAAGACGGACAAGGGTCGCCAGTGCCGAGGTAGAGCCGACATACAGACGATTTACGCATATGGGCGAACCTTGATCTCGAAGATCAAGGCGTTGGACGGTTGCTAAGGGGGGAGGAGCATGTGTGACGAGATCAACAAAAATGACCGAGACAACAACGACCAGCCAAACTCAAAGCTCTCGAAACGCAACAGGAATTCGCCGCACAAGGCCTTTAGATCGCCAACGCTCAGCCTGAGTTTATATTGAGGCAGTTTCGGTGACCCAGGCGGGTGACATCCGCTCAATACGACGTCTGAGCGTTCGAGGATGGACCTTGTACTGAACGGCAAGATCGGCTTCGCTCCGTCCTCCGCTGTGGATGGCGCGGAAGGCTTCCTCGCATTGCGCGTCGGTCAGCGAAGGACGCCTTCCATGGCGCTGACCACGGGCGCGGGCAGCCGCAATCCCGGCCGCCGTTCTTTCGCTAATCAGCGCTCTCTCGAATTCCGAGATCGCAGCCATGATATGAAAAACCAGACGCCCGCTGGCGGAGTTGGTATCGATGCCTTCGGTCAACGACTGGAATTCGATACGACGGCCATGCAGTTTGCCGACGATCTCAATAAGATGGCTGATGGAGCGGCCAAGTCGATCCAGCCTCCAGACCACCAATGTGTCGCCCGGGCCGAGAGCCTTGAGGGCCTTCGCGAGACCCGGGCGTTTCTTGTCTGCGCCGGATAGACCATTGTCCTCGAAGACCCTATCGCAATGTGCAGAACGGAGCGCATCCATCTGTAAATCAAGACACTGATCGTGCGTTGAAACCCTGGCATAGCCAATGCGCGCCATCGATAGTCACTCCGACATCTTATAATAGCGCCGCTGGCTTGACAGAAAGGAACGTTTTTGTGGGCCAGGCATTCGGATCGCTATTTCAATGATTTTGAAGTGGTGACGGGAGGTTGTGCATCGAACAAATTCCGTTTTCGGTCGTGACAAAAACGTTCGTTTTCGTCCAATGATAGCCTTGGCTGTAGAATCCGCGCCAGGACTGATTTCCATTGAAATCGTGTCTCAAATTCAGAGACCTCGCCAGGCTTATGACCGATGCTTGGGTGAGTAACGCCGGCAAGGTGGCGGCCGCCGATGCGATTTTAAGATCGGTGGAGAAGCTAGTCAGGATCAATATGGTTCTGGCGACCATCGACATGCGGACGAAGACACCGCAGGATTGGGGCATTACGTTTGTCCGAACCTATGGAATACCGACGACTTTGTTTGATTCCCGGCAACTGCAACGGACCCGAAACCTTTCCGGGTTTTCGGGAAGGACCTATGTCGAGCGTCACGTCGTCGATGTCTGCAAAAAGTCGGTCGAGATCGGGCGGCCGAGCTTCGCTAAGATCGACGAGAAAATCCATGACGTCAGGATTGTCGCCAATCAACTGATCGTCCCGGATACGTCCAGAGAAGGACACTGGTGCGTTGTTCTGTCAGAAATCCACTCGATTTCAAGTGTGGGGCAGCCGACCCGTTTCGATGACATCGACCTTTCAGTCCTACAGCTACTGCGCGAAGGGTTGTCAGCCCGAGAGATCGGCGCTGCCATCGAGCTATCGCCACGGACGGTCGAACATAGGATTGAAAAGATGAAAGCACGGACCGGGGTCAACGCCATCATACGATTGCTGTCCACCATAGATTAGGCAGACAGCAGATCCTCATCAGGGGCGACGTCTCGTTTTCCTTGGCGTCCGCTTTAAAGCCGAGGAGCTGGTGCCGCACTCTTCGTGTTCGTCGCCTTCGCAGTGTCAATCCGTTTCCTTGCATCCTGATTGTCAGTGTCGAAGTCCCGGGCAAGATCAAGATGGTTCATCATGCCCATGTCGAGATCATTGGCGAGCCCCGTTGGATCACCGTGAACGGCAAATTCAATATACAGGCCACAGAATGCCGCACTCGTTACGGCCTTCTTTGCCGTGTGGTCGTCGAGACCGACGGGAAAATCTGACCTGCCAATGCAACTGCGCGAAGACTTGAGCCTGTCGGCAGAGGCATCAACGGCGCTAAATTTCCACGCCGCCCAGATTGCGGTTTCGCTTTTCCCCATGACTGAGGGTTCCCCATACTTCTGCACCGCGGCGGCATACACAGACTCGGTTGACGGACGTTCGGACGGTCTGAACTTCAGCTCGCGGCGTACAGCAAACAGTTTGTTTCCGCTGCCGAGACCCGTGAACGCGAAATTCATCCGTTCATGTTCCATATCGTCTGGGCGGCTCAGATCATTGTAGAGCGTCGTGCCGTTCGCAACCCATTCGGAGCCCTCGGGGAGCTTCCATTTCGAGAAACTGTACTGCCCGTCTGGTCGGAGTTCCTGGTACTTGGCAATTACCTGATCGGCGTTCATGCCGAGTTTCATACCGTTGATGTCGAATTCGGCAGCTCCAGCGCCCGAGGCAAATAATGACCAGATCAACAGCGCCGGAATAATTTTGTTTCTCATCGACTAATCCCCCAAGATCGAAGCCCTCCGACAAAGGAGGGTGTGATCATCGCCGCTCAAGAGGGCCGATCTTGGCCACCGAGCGCGATGAGCATTGGCGTGGATCGCCGCCGCTCCCGCAAACTCCAGCAAACAGTTTAGATTTTCGGGAATTTTAGAGGGGGAGATTACCCCATTTTCGGCGCTTTGGATGCCTTCGGCTGCCGCCTGGTTACTAGCGGTGACCAACTTCGTCGAGCTTCAACGTCTCCGGCTTCGCGGCGGACTTATACCGGGTACTGGAGCGTCATCATCGGGCATGTCGTCCAAGTACTGTCTGGTATTCCCGATGGGTCGAGGATCTCCCCCCAACCCTTCGCTCGGGAGTGGAAGTCTCGCCAGTGCGGATAAGCTCGTATCCCCATTCGGATATCAATATTTGGTTCTCATCCTCGGAAAGTAAAATTCCTGCTTCAAAAAGCTCATTCAATAGCCAGTCGAATAGAGGGCTGCCCACAAGGTACGGGTTTGGTCGATTAAGCCGCCAATTTTTTATTGACCCGTGAGCGGATGAATATTCAAGAATCTCCAGGAAATAGGCGATATCTTCAATGCAGGCACCACCTTCGAGCCGCTCCGGTCGGCCGACTCCATTTACGCGATGGTCGAGCACAAACGCGGCCACTTTCGAATCCAGATCCCATACCGTGATCATTCCCTCTTTTCGAGGTAATGGCCGATGTTCCCGCAGGGCAAGGAAGGTTGCATGTGTCTTTGACGTGCCAGCTTGCCGGTGTTCCGGTTTCGGGGTTGAACCTGTCAACAGGAGTTCGGCACCCCATTCGGTAATGATGACGCCATCTGTTTCCGTCCCGTCGGGAAACGCGAAGACGGTCTTCTCGAACAAACCAAGCTTCAACAAAGGGCCGATTGCCTTGGTGGAACGAGGATGATCGGATTTGTCACCACGCTCATACCAGCGATCCCGTCCGGCACGGCCTGGCAATCCCGGCCCACGTTCGACCACCAGAGCGTAATCCTCGAGTTTGGGTGGTGTGCCGTCCGCCCTGAGCCCCACCTGATATCGCCGAAAATCTGCCAGAATATCGCGTGAAAGCGAGGGGACGTCGATGTCGTGCATTCTCGCAACGGTGGGGACAGCATCGGTATTGCCGAAATTAGACGCCTCGCTGGAGTGTGCCATCCCGGCATTGAAAGCCATCTCCATCAACAGGGAGATCGCACCCGGTCTGTCAGTCAGCTCGTTTTCCCACTTCGTGTACGTCTTCCCTGCCTCGCGGAAGACTGCCTTTCGTGTTTTGGAGTCACGCATCTCGAACGGTAGAAGCTTCACCCTTTGCTTCAGAAAGCTCATTCACGGCCTCTTAAAATTGCAGAACGGATTGCTTCACTACCATGTTGACCGCGCGATCGACTATCCTCTGAAAAGCGGGGGTACGCCAAAAAGATCAGCGACGGCCCTGTTTCCGATCGTTGGAGACGAACTCTTCCAGGACTTCCAGACATAGCTTTAGCGTTTTCTCATCCACGCAGTATTCCGTGGCTCTGACGCCGCCCAGCTTCGGCCATGACTGCATTAGCCAAAGATCCGCCAGGTCCCGTCGTGGGATACGATCATAGACTGCGTCGTAGAGGCGGCCGACCATTGTCTTTCGAAGGTCGTCCGCGCGATTTAACTCCCGCTTGTCATCTCGTATTCTCTGGATGACGGCGTGTACCTTCTTGAGGCCGTCAGGACCTTCGGCAGTCAGCGCGAGGGGTGTCTTGCCGCCGTGTTCAGACAGTGGTGTCGCCAGCCAGGGACTTGCGTCATCGAATTCCCATTCGGCCGCCTCGATGATCTCGGCGACACGTTCATCAGCTTCCCTTTTTAAACGAGCAGCGTGCGCTTCTTCTTCACGTTTCAAACGGGCGGCCTGCGCGGATTCCACCCGCTCCTCGACCTCGAGGCGGGCAAGCCCGAGGCGGTTGATCAGGCCACCCATCGGTAGGCCAGCCATCTCGTCGGGCGGTTCGACGTCCTGGAACCCCTGCATGGCGATGATCATTTCCTTGACCCCGTCGACCTGGTCGATCAGTTCGTCAAAGTCCCCGTCTGCATCGGCAAGGAGTTCGTCCACGGTCAGCCCGAAGTATCCCGCACGGCTCTCCAGCCAGATATCGAAGTCCGGAAGGGTCCCATCCTCCGGACGCATGAGCGCTCCTATGCCCCGGTACGCTGCGAGCAGCTGCTTTCTCTGTTTTTCCGGGAGCTTCAGCTTCTCGATCGCTGCGGTGATCCGTTCGCAGAGATCATGGGACATCGCGAAACGCTTGCCAGGTATCTGATAAACGGCCCCCGCCTTCTGCAGCCGTTTCAGGTAGGCTAGGATTTCCTCGTAAGGAGACTTGAATTCCTCGGCAACATTCGCCGCGATCCACTGCGAATACTCTGATTTCGTGTAGACGATCTCCTTCTTTGGCCAGCCGCCTTTCGAAAAACTATTGACGACGTCCATCGCGCCTATTGCTACCGAAGACCGCGCCTTGAATAGGCGGTCAAACACTACCGCTTGCCATTGTCGGCGATAAACGATGAACGCCGATGGTCGGTCATCATCGAGGTCAAGAAAATCCGAAAAGCCGAGTGAAACCAATTCGTCGACTTGTGCCTGAGCTTTCATATGATTTCGGATCATCGGATCACGGTAGACTGCAACAAGGCGCTCCGCCTCCGCGAGCTTTGTTTCGTCCTGTCGACGCCTCTCTTCCGCGAGCTTCGCAACCAGGGCCTTGACGGCGGCACTGTGGATGAGCTTGCGTTTCGCAACGTCCAGAATGATTTCGTCCAGGTCATCGAGGGTATAGCTCCGGTATCGCGACACGTCGATCTCCAAGACATCCACGCCCATGGCGTCCAGCTTCCCGATCTTTTCCGGCGGACAAGGGTGGGTGTTGGCGATCTCGATAAAGAGCCGACGTCCATCGGGCATGGTAGCCACTACGTCGGGAATGACTTCCCCTTCAGCGGTCTCCAGATGGACGGCAGTGAGATCGATGGACCGCTCAGGCGAGACCACAAGACGTTTCCCGTCGAGATCCAGCACAGACGTCTCGGGCAAGGTGACGCGGCAATGCCGGGCGATAATCTCCTTCGCCCGGATGTGGAGTGCCGTTTCTCCAGAAGATGTGCAGTCGACCACCATGTCCTCTGGTCGATGGGCGAAGGAGTGCGCCCGAACAACAGGATCGCCGCCGTTTCTGGCGATCAGTCGCCTGCCGCATCCGAAGCAGACGCATCCACAGGCAGCGCCATTGATGACCTGGGAGATATGTCGAGGCGATCCGTCGACGGCGTCTTTGGCGACGAGGATCATACCCTCGTCGTCGGGGAATAGGTCAGCAATGGTGATCTTCGTTGCCATCAGCGTGAAAACCTAGCCCGGGCTAACGATCTCCGGAAGTAATAAAAGCTCGCTAGTACCCGCGGCGATGCCTACGGACGGAGAACGGGCCTTTTGCCGCAATCGAACTGAAGAACGCGATCAGATGTCACGATTTGCCGCTGCCCGAAGTCCGTCGAGGACACAGGAAGCATATCCTTCCGCAGTCGAACGATCTCGACTGGCCTGCTCGTCGAATTCGGTGTTCAATCCCTCTACCGCAAGGGAGGCATGTGTCACGGCTTCCTTAGCGAGAGCGAGGAGGAGATGAAGATCCGAGTACATCGGTATAGCGTCGGGCTCCTTGTCGAACAGCGAATGTGCCAGCCGGCGATTGCGAAAGTCACGGATGCGCTTGACTGCAGTTTCCTCTTTGGAGCCTGCCGCTGAAAGACGCGCCGTTACGTCGAGATATGCGGCAATTGTCTTGCGGCATATCTCCCGATCTCCAGCCTGATACTCGGCCTCGATTGTCTGCATCATTCCCACAACGTCAGGTGAGGCGATTTTATCCTCGTCGCTACGGATATCCTCGATTCCTGGGAGCCAATTCGATGCTTCCGCTTCCAGTCGCTCCGTCACGCCAGTTACCCGGAGCAGAGCTGCCAACACCTGGATGGACGCCTTTTCCTGTGTCTCAGGAGGGAACTTGAGATTCTGGCCCACATCAAAGATGCGGGCAATATCCATCGACAGTTTCAGGGTAAGCGCGTTTTGAACAATGCCATAGGTTTCATTGAATGCGGTATGGATGCCTTTCATGCCTGACGGGATTACATCATTGCAGGCCTCCATCACCGAATGAGAAGCGACTGCCGTCACGACGTCTCGCCTCAACATCGGCGTGATCAATTTGATCCTTCTCAGAGCCTCGTCAGCTTCCATCATTGCCCCCAACTTTGTTTAGCTCGTATATTCTAGATTGCAGCTGGCCAAGGGAAGTGCAACATCTGCAATCGGGATAGCCGAGGATGAACACCGTCTCCGGTGCTGAATGAGGGGATACATGACCGAAAGCGCTGATCTCGATAAAATAGCAAAAGAAGTCCGCGAGGCCGCTGATGCCTGCGGTTCGATGATCCTCGAAACCATACTGGCAAGCGAAAACCTGCCAGCAGTCGCCATAGACGGCGATACTTTCCCTTCTCTCGTCAAGCACCTTCGGCCTCGTTTGATCTACATGTTGCTGACCCAATTCGACGCCAAAGAAGAGACCGAAGCGCACTTCGAAGTGGAAGAGCTGGACCGCGACATGAAGAAGCTGGTGGCGAAATACCGTGATAAGGACGGTCTATCATCCCGTCTTGTGCTCGGACTGATGGCAGACGGTATCCTTCATGGAATTGTCGAGACGGCTGACTGGTTCGACGAATTCGATATTGAAGCCGACGAACTTGCGGAAGCTCGTCATCAAGCGCAGTCAGAGGTTTTCGCTCAAATGCAAGAGGCTGACGCCAGGAGCCGTGAGGCCGAAGAAAAGAAGCGGCTGGCTCCCTATGTCAAAAAGCTGATGGCCGATGCTCGCTTTCTCGCCCCGAAAATTAGTGCCGCCAAGCGAGAGGCGCTGGCGGAAACCTTGTTTCCAGACCTTGATCGATCAACGGTACGCAAGATCGTAGAGAAGGCCGCGACAGACCTCTGGCTGTCAGGCTCTGAGAAATAACCATGGGTTTCACGGACGTGACGACATCCGCGCTCTTGAAGATACAAGCGGAAATCATGGAAGAGCTGCACGGTCGTGGTGTCCTTTGGAGCACCAATAGCGGTTATGCGGCTCTGCGGACTGTGGTCATCTTGGTGAATTCGGATAGTATCTCCGGATAAAACTCCGCGAGGTGGCGTACCACCCTCGCATTGCTTATTATCCGCGTCACATAGCCAACAGCGAGCACGAGGTCGAGATGATCGGTGCCGTAACCATGCTCTATGGCTTTGAACTCACGATCAAGCGTCGCCGACTCCCGCTCCATAAGCAGGATTTGGTCCTCGCTAAGTCCAGCAATCTTTTTCTTTGGAGCCACGAGCATAGAGTCGGGGCTGGCGGCAACCAGCGACTTGGCATAGCTGACCGAGAACTTGTTCATTACGACCATCAATCCAGCGGCCTCGATCTGCCGCATAGGTTTCATTTTTCGTAATTCGCCGATTGTGTTGATAGGAACATGCTTTTCTTTGAGCATATCGATAGCCTCGTCGCACATCCCATCCAGCAAGTTCTTCTTATGGCGAATGCTCGAAATGTTCACATTGAGCGCCCGTGCCAGCCGTTCCTCCGGCACGCCCTTTTCAATAGCCTTCAGGATCATCTTATGTTCCTGGATCGTGGCTAGCCGACTTATACGACGATTATACGTATAAGCCTCATCCTCGGTGGCAACCAGACAAACGACTTCGGTCTCGCCACGCTTGGCAAGGACGTCGAGGCGGACATGACCGTCCAAGAGATGAAATTTATCCGGCTGACGTCTGTCCCGAATAACGACTGGGGGCTCGATGATACCTACCTCAGCAATCGAAGCCGCTATTTGCCCATATTTCACAGACTTCAGTGCAGCGGGCGATAGCTGCTTCAGAGGCAAAATTTCGGCTATCGGTATTCGCAGGCTCATGTTTTCGAACGCCAACGGAATAGATGAACCAAACACAGGGGATTTCATCGGGATGATCCTCCTTCTGCTTGGAGCTTCGCTGCCAACGCTTCGGGAAGTGAGGCAAATCCCTCTTCGGACAAGATGGCATTGAATTGAGCATCCGCCAGGAGTTTGCGAATGGCCGCCGTAATAAAGGTAAGGCGGGCTTTGGCGGTCTCCGCACGGCGTATTAGCATGCGCTTGCGATCAACGTCGTCTTCAAATGCCTTGAGCAAGGCCTCTGATGAAATAGGGCGCGGGCGGGGGGTGAAGGTATCGTATTTCAGCGTTTTACCACGGCGTCGTCGTATTTCGACGATCCGCTTGGCAATCATTAATTTCTTACCGCGCAAGAGCTTTTTCTCATACGCGGACTGAAGCGCGGCTTGAATATCGTGATCTTCGGCGTCGGCGATCTCCACAGCGACGCTGAATGGAATTTGGCCGGATTCCACCGATCTTAGTAGCCGTTCCTCGCCCTTCTCGATCAAACGCACAACGGCATAGACATATTCAGCGGAAAGCCCGGTCATACGGGCAATTTCCGGAACGCCATGACCACGCTCATGCATTGCACCAATATCCTGCAGAAGATCTACTGCTCGATGTTGTCGACGAGCGCAGTTTTCAACGAGGCTGGCGACCAGGCAATCTTCCTTGTTCGCATTGACGACAAGAGCTGGTACTTCCTGTTGTCCCAGTGCTCTGAACGCCTCAAGACGCCCCTGTCCGCACACGAGATCGTAAAAAGGTCCGCTGGCCTCCATACGGCGCGTCACCGTGATCGGGCGTTTCAGTCCAATCTGCCCAATATTTGCGATGATTTCCTTGAAGTGTTTCTTGTTACGAATACGCGGATTTACCACCGTAATCCTATTGATCGGGATCATCTCGACTTTTTGTGCAGGAACCGCAGCCATCATGCCACCTCCGAGAACGGCCTACGGGCCGCCATCGCATAGAAACGAGCAAGCGTCTCACAGCGGTACGCATCAAGAGACAAACCGTTGAACTCGCAGAGCCGCAACACTGCCTGATGCATGTCGAGCAACGGCAATAGATAGTAGTCATATGGTTCGAGGTTGCCTGGCCCCATTCGGACCACGACCGTGATGTCAGGCCTGAGTACCGTATCCAGTCGCATCTTCCACCTGAGCGATCCCGCTGCTGTCTGCAAGCAGCGAACGATGACGACTGAAGCCGTAAACTCCTCGTTTATGGTCAGCAAGTCCGTCTCCCGGTCCTGCGAAACAGAACCGCCTTCTGATTGGAGACCTTGAATTACCCCAGCGAGAAGATCGGGATACATACGGCGGAGCGCCTGATTGATCTCCAAATAGCGATAATCATGGTCCGGGACGAACCCAACCAGCGCGTAGGCACGCAATAGGCTGCCAAAACGATGGGAGTAGGAACTGCTGGATGGGCAGTCTTCCATCTCATCAATAATCATGCCGGACAGATACCCCTGATTTTCGAGAACCTTGGCAAGCTTTTCCAGCATCGCGTCATCGGACAAACGATCTGCCCGAGCAGCAATGATCTCACGGGCTCTTTCGAACACTTCGACAGGTACGATACCTGTGAATGCCCCGTTGGCACGAACCCACTCGCCTTCAGGATTCCTTACGTGCGATTGCTTGAGTTTGAATGATGTCCGGCCCCAGACGTTGTTCCCGACATACTTCTCGTTGATCAGTACCTGATGAACGGTGCCACGAGTCCATGGTCGATCCCAGTCGGTCAAAATTCCTTCCGCATTCAGGATCGCTGCGATTTCGGCCTCGATCTGGTCCTTGATGACAAAGAGGTCGTAAATCCTTCTCACAATTCGGATTTCCTCCTCCGGACCGGGAATTAGGATGACCCTGTCGGTCGCAATACTCTTATGTTCGCCGCGTGCCAGCTCCCCTTTAGGTGCACCATTTTGGTCAACGAGTTGGCGACGCAAACCGATGCCGGGAGCGCCGCCCTGCCTGTAACCAAGCCGGATAAGATTGGCCTGACCGTTAAAAACCTTGACTGATAAATCGCGACTATATTCGCCAGCCATTGCCCGTTTCATCGTCTTGATAATCGAGGAACCCATGCTGCCGTCATTTGCAAACTGTTCGGCACAATAGTGCACAAGAATTCCTTGCCGCTTACAGCGAAGCTCGATCTCTGCGGCCTCGTCAGGGTCCTGGAATCTGCCCAAGCGGCTGACGTCGTACACGAGAATGGCCTTATAGTTCGCCCGACCACCTTCAACATCGGTGAGTAAATTCTGAAGAGCGTCACGGCCAACCAGGCGCAATCCACTCTTCCCTTCATCAGCGTATGCTTGGATAATTTCGAAACCATTTTTCTCGGCATATCGATGGATGACAGCGAGCTGGTTGTCGGTCGAGTATTTTTGATGGTCAGTGGACATCCGAACGTAAGTCGCGGCCGGAACTTTTGGCCGGTCGGGCGACGTCGTATCGCTGTTCTTCTGGCTCCACTCTATAACCATCACATATCAACAATTCTCGTTACGATAAGACTGCGGCGTCGGGAGTATATATCGAGGAGACAGGAAAGATGGTTCCGATTAAGGGCACAATTGTTCATGCTGGCGACCCGAAGCTGCGCGACGGTTACGTCGCTACAATTTCGGAGGCGTTACGACATGAACTTGGGTCAAACGCACCGGCCGTCAAAACGATCATGCGATGGACGGGAGCAAGTAATCGAGCAGCCAAATATTGGCTCTCTGGAGAACGAGGTCCTGGCGGCTGGCATTTGATTCAACTGGCAAGGAATTCTGATGCGGTGCTCCATGCTTTTCTGGCGATGGCCGAGCGGGACATATTTGAGATTTCAATCGAGTTGAACGCTGCCCAGGCATCACTCGCTCGCGCCGCCGCCATTCTAAGCGCTTTGGCCCCACGCCAGTGAAATGTGAAACGTCTCGGAGGGCACGCTAGGTCACGAGATCGTCGATCCGGATAGAAAAACTTGAGTTGTGCCGACGCTTAGTGACGTTGCAACTTTAAATATGGATTTACTTCAGTGATATAGTGTTGTCCGAAACGAAATAACGTAGGCATTACGGATGTATAACTTGCTCATGAGTGGTATCGAGACCGCCTTCGACCAATCTCAATGGGAATTGGAAAAAGCCCGGTTCGGCGAATACACCGACAAGGATATCCTTATCCAGTTCAATAAACTCGACGGCACTGCGATCGACGCCCTGCTATCTCTTCCTGTCTTGTTTTGGTACGAGGTCGCTAACAAAAAGGGTGCAAGAGTTGGTTGGCTAGAAGAAATCAAAGCTGCTGGCCGCAATCTGCAAATCAAGTTCGCGTTTGACCCGTTCATCCCAGAAATCCCTTTTCCCATGGTCCTCGAGCTTGCTTCAAGTCTCGATATCGGCCTGGGCAAACGTGAATTGGAAGGGCACCGAACGCATTGGGCCGTCAAGAACGTCGATCTTATAGGGTTGCTTCACGATCGGCGGATCATCGACAGAAAACAAGTCAGTCCTCAATCGCCTTACTCGCGGCCCAAGAGAAGCCTGCGCGACGCGATACAGGTGCACCCACAACTCTTCGAAGTCCCAGACCAACCCATGGACCGCAAGCTGGTTGCCGTGATGATGCCATTCTCGCCGCCTTTCCATGGGGTTTATGCAGCGATATACAACGCAGCGCAGAGCGTTGGCCTTCACGTCCAGAAAGCAGACGATATCTGGAGCCACTCGGTCCTGATCCAAGATATCTTTGGGCTCATATACCGCTCGCATATCGTCGTCTGCGACTTTTCCGGAAAAAATCCTAATGTCTTCTACGAAGCCGGGATCGCGCACATGCTAGGCCGACATGTCGTACCGATAACCCAGTCGCATGAAGACGTCCCGTTCGACCTCCGCCATCACAGGTACATCCATTATCTCAACAACGGCGAGGGGCTTACCGGGTTGGCCGCTCAATTGGCTCCAAGGCTCGCCACGCTCGCTGGCTCGTGATTTTCGAAAATTCACATGCGATACAAAGGCTACAGTCATGTATGTTGATCCATCAGTGCGCCGCGCCCTTTTGCCGATCAAAGAGAAGGTCAAAGAGCTTTTCGAAGAAAGGCACTGGATCGAATTGGCGACGCTCACTGACTCTTACCACCTCGTCAGTAACCACCAGCGACTGCTCCGAAGTCTTTCGTTTGGAGATCCTGATTACGAAGGTCACATCCTGTCGGTTCTCAACGGGATCGTGACTAACGATCCATCGAACTTCGAAATTATTTCCGAATACGTAAACAAACTTCAGGGTGGCGGCATCTCACTATCTGGCAACGTCGTGGAAGGGCCGCGCTACTACATCCAACCAAACGTGTTCAAACTCCAGAACGTCACCCAAGAGGCTGACCTGGTCTCGGTGATGATGCCATTTTCACCGCAGTTCACTCCAGTTTATGACGCCATCAAGCGCGCCGCTGCCAGCGCATTCTTCCGGTGCACGCGCGCGGACGACATCTGGGAAAACTCGGTCCTAATTCAAGATATCTTCGATCTCATCTTAAGGTCGCACATCGTTGTATGTGACTTCTCGGGCAAGAACCCGAACGTCTTCTACGAAGCGGGGATTGCCCACACGCTCGGCAAGCACGTTGTGCCGCTCACTCAAAGCGATGGTGATGTTCCAGCGGACCTGAGACATCACAGATATCTTGGATATCTGAATAATGGCGAAGGTCTCCTTAAACTCGAAAGCCAATTGGCCACCCGCTTCCGCTCGATATCGTCGACGAGCGTGTGAGATACCGCTCGGTGCGGAGGGTCTAGCAACTGCGCCGAACGTTTGCACGGAGGGCTAGCAAGACGAGTAGGCTGGAATCACCGCGACGTTTAAAAATTATGTAAAAATTTGGCTTATCCCGTTCGTACAGGTATTAACGACATCTAGCGTCCGTGCATGACGAGTGCCCCTGCTTCGACGGCCAGCCACAAACGAAAATGTGGAATCGCGATCAGGCGATAAAACATGAGAATGGACTGCCTCTGGTTCAGGGCTTCCAAGAGCTGCCAATCGCCGCTGGCTCGCCGACTCCGTCAGGAGGATCGGTGAACTTTCTGGTGTCCTCGGCCCTTCTGCCGGGCTTGCTCGGATGAAGCATTTCATCGATTACATCGTCCGCTGATGTGATGACGCCCACATCCTCCAATCCACGGAGCAGGCCTACTGTTGAGATCAGGTGGAGATTTGGTGGCCTGTTGAAAACCCTTAGGCCGGCGTCCTCGAACAGGATCGCGACAGGTTCATTGGCCTTGAGATAGCGTTCAAGGCCTCCTTCGTCGGAGACGAAGTCGACCATTGCGAGTTCTCCAGCATTCTTCTTGAGTTTTTGCCCAAGCCGCCGCTTTTGCCGTTCGATCTCACCTATGTCTGTCCGCTCGATCACGAAAGGTGGAGAGTTGCGATCGATGAAATCTTTAACTTCGGCATCTATGAGGCAGGAAAGATCGCTGGTGAGTTCGTCATAGGCGGCGTCAACGATAACAATCCGCATATCCAGTTCAAGAAGGAGATTAAGCCGATCAGCCACCCACAGGCTATAGATCGGACCCGGGTCAGGCAGGATGATGGTGCACCTCTTCATCCCATCCTCCAAAGCTTTGCGAAGGTGGCAGCCTGGTTTTCGATTTCGTGTGCCGGGGGAAGCGGCATGGGAAGATCGGCGTCTCCCAACGCGACGAGCAGGTCGGCGTAGTCCCTCAGACCAAGGCGGCGAACGACCTCTCGCCTTGAGAGTAGCCCTTTTGAATAAGCCAGAAGCGGGTCTTCGTCGGAAATCTCTCTCTCCGGTTCGGTGATCGCTTCAAAATGCTCACGCACGATCGCGGTCATGGTTGTCCGATTTTGCGCAGCGTACGCTCTTACCCTGGCAACCAATTCATCTGGCAGATTCATGGTCGTGTTCTTCAACATCGAGGAACCCTAGCTTTGCTTCACATATATATGTGAATTACACCCGAATGTATTGTCCTGAATTGGGTCTGTCAAAAAGTCTTCGACACCGTACAAGTCGGACCTTTCCCCTATCACAAGGCCAAGGTCTGTGAGATCGCTCTGGATTCTACATTTGAGTGAGTGGCTGGGCTTCGACGAAAAACCTTGCCTAAATCATTCTCGGCATACAACATCGACTTTCCATTTTGAAGAAAGCGCCAAGATGACATCCTATCCGATGGAGCTTCGCGGTTTGATCGGAAACCGCTTACTTCTGCTCCCCGGGGTTGCCGCCGTCATTCATGACCAAGCGGGCAATCTGCTCCTGCAGGAGAAGTCTTCCGGGGAAGGATGGAGCCTACCTGCTGGTGCAATCGAGCCTGGCGAAACGCCGCAGGAAGCTATCATTCGAGAGGTGATGGAAGAGACTGGCCTTGTGGTCACCTCAACCAGCATTGTTGATGTCTACGGTGGAAGTGCGTTCAGGTACACCTACCCGAATGGCCATCAAGTCGAGTACGTCGTCACATTGTACAGATGCCAAGTGCTTGAAGGCGAAGGCACGTGGACGGATGCCGAGACGAAATCTCTTGCGTATTTCGCGCGAGATGACATGCCATCGCTCGCCCTGCCTTACCCTTTGTCAGCTCTGTTTTCGTGATGATGTCTGGTATGGCAACAACACAACATCACGTGTCGCCCTAAGCGGGCGGGATAAGCCGTAACCATTTCAACTTTGCCGCGTACAGCCTCTTGACTACGCACGCATTGTTCTCTATTTGTTCGCCCCATGGAACAGCGCCGCGCCCTCATACGAATACGTTGATCACGGAAACCGCCCGTCGGCGGTTCTGATCATCCATGGCTATCGAGGTGCTCTTATGGGTATTGCGTCCCGCGCGCTGACATTGCGCGCCAGCAGAAAAACCGCGTCTATTCGAACCTACTATCCGATCGGCACCATTAAGTGTGACGGGGTCACCATCTACCGATCCCAGGTCTCGCGCGACGCCGCCTGTATTTTCGATTTCGATCCGGCGATCGTCAGCTGGAAATGCCTGCCGTTCTCGCTTCCTTATGGAGATCAGGCTCACGTTCCAGATTTCGAAATCCTCGATACCGACGGCTGCCTGGAATTGGTAGACGCTCCCGACAGGGATGTCGACGTGGCCCTGCTGGAGGCATCGGCACGTAGAATGGGGATGTCATATCGGCAGCTTCGGAGAGACGAAATCTATGGTGGGCAGAGACTTCGAAACGCGAAAGACCTTCTCCGATACGCCAATTACGAAGTGTCGCTTGGCGATCGCCTGCGGCTGCTCTCCGGTCTTGAAGAAAACGGAACGCTCACTGTTGCGGAAAGCCTGACGGCGTTTTCCGAAACGAAGCCCGTTGCGGGACTGGCCGTCATGATCCTGAACGGCTTCATCGAAGTCGATCTGGATCGCTCGTTGATCGGCCCCGAGACGTTGGTGCGACGGATACGCGCGTGAACTCTCCACCCGCGCCATAATCCAGAGCACTGAGGTCACCATGACGATCAAGAAGAATAATAGAAGTCTCCCCAAGCAATATTTTGACCCCTACGGCGAAGAAGAGAGTGATGCGTTATCCCTGCCCACTCATCTGGCGGTCATCGCAATGTCGCGATTTATCCGCCCCTTCCTCAAGAAGAAGTCGGCATTCGTCGGTGCCTTTGTGGTGCCGCCTGGCGGGGATCTCAATTCTTATAGGCGAGCGGCGTCTTGGCTCCTCGACGACTTGGTTCGGGTAAAACCGAAGGAAGGCTACAACTATACAGTACTGGTGGCCGACGAGAATGATCTGCATGATGACTTCGAATCGTTTAGACGCCTGAAGAAGCTAAAGCGCGCGATTATCATCATTGCCGACAAGCAGCTCCTGAAAGACGAAATCCGCCTGGCGGCAGACGTCGTTGCGGAACTACCTGCTCCGTCCGTCGGCGACCATCGCATCGCGGCATGGCGGATGGGGTTCGGAAATATCAGTGACGCGGACGCTGCGTTTCTCGCCAGCCAACCGCCGATCCGCGCAGCGCTCGCAATCCGTCAAGGACGTCCAATTGCGGACATTATTAAGAGGATGCGCCTCTACCCGCCAAGTAAAGTCGTCACCAAGGGTGTGCCGTCAGGACCGACATTGCACGACCTCTCGGGCTACGGCGAGGCTAAAGCCTGGGGACTGGAACTCGCAGAGGACCTAAAGGCATGGCTGGACGGGTCGATTACCTGGGAAGACGCAGATCGTGGCATCCTTCTTTCCGGGCCGCCGGGATCGGGAAAAACATCATTCGCTTCGGCGCTGGCGAAGACCTGCGACGTCCCCTTCGTCAGTGCCTCCGCGGCGCAATGGCAATCCGAAGGCCATCTCGGGGACATGCTCAAGGCAATGAGAAGGAGTTTCTCAGATGCCGAAGCAGTTCGCCCTTGCGTGCTTCTGATCGACGAATTTGACTCCATCGGAAGCCGAACGGAAGATGCTGGAGGCAATTCTTCCTATCAGCGCCAGGTCGTGAACGCTGTCCTCGAACTCCTTGACGGAGCACATTCAAGGGAAGGCGTGATCGTCGTCGGCGCGACAAACTACCCTCATCTGATCGACCCAGCCCTGTTGCGGGCCGGCCGCCTTGAGCGCCATTTCGAAATCGGGCTTCCCGACGAGGATACACGTGCGGGCATCTTCCGTTACTATCTGCAGGGACGCCTGTCCGACGAGGAAATCCGGATCGTGGCATCGGATGCGGAAGGCTGGTCTGGCGCGGATATCGAGAAGTGCGTCCGGCAGGCGCGCCGCAGCGCCCGTCGGCATGGCCGCGACCTGACCTTTGCCGACGTCAAAAATGCAATGCCACCCACCCTGAAAATTCCGATGGCTATGCAACGGCTCACGGCGGCACATGAGCTCGGCCACGCTATCGTCGGCGTTCTGGTGGAAGCCGATAGCCTAATCTCTGTTTCGATCAGCGAAACGGTTCGAGTGGAAGGAGGGCCGCAACTCGTGGGCGGAGCTCTGTTCCAGGAACGGATGTTCACCAGGAAGACCTCGACTTACTTCCAGAACAAGATCGCGGTTTTGCTTGCGGGGATCGCCGCCGAAGAACTCCTGTTCAGAGACTTCGGGAGCGGCGCGGCGGGCAATCCCGATGCCGACCTGAACAAGGCAACCGAGCTGGCCACGATGATGGAGATTAAATGGGGCTTCGGCGGCAGCTTGGCTGTCGAACTCGCGGACACGCCAAAACGGTTGGCGGCGCTGAGATCGACGCGCAAGGGTCTTCAGCAAGCAGTAGATGCGACACTGACAACCCAATTCGAGAGGGCAAAATCGCTGCTCCAAGATAACAGGAATGCGCTCTTGGACATGCATATCCGGCTTCTCAAGGAGAAGTTTCTGACGGCCGATGATGTCAGGGCGGCGGTCGAGGCTGCGGACACACGGCAGACTGGGGAGACACGTGCATGGAAGTCCTAGCCGAATTTCCAAGGTTGAAGGACGGATGTTCTGGGCAAACTGGCCGGCGAGGGGGCGGCTTTTGGGGGGGGGCGAAAGACCCCAAAAGCGACGCCCCGCAAAAAAATATCGGAAGACTCGAAAAAAATTTGCGGCGTCGTCCGGCGCGTTGCCAGGCGTTGGCAGGCGTCGCCCGGCGACGTCATTCGCGTCGGTACCGGCATAGGTTGCAGTCTGGCCAAGTGTGCTGTCATTACGAGGTAATACTTCGGCCGCTCTGCCACAAGGAAATAACGTCGAAAAACAAGCATCGAGTTCTTGAATATTAAGGCCAAGGAATTTCGGCAAATTCTTTGTCCAGAAAGGAAAATCGAGATGGTTCGACCCCATTTACAAGGATTAGAGACGACTCCCCGCAGGAATTCCGAGTGTCGTAGTCCAGTATGGTCCCGCGCCTCGAAATCGGAACCTGTTAACAAACTCGATGCGGTTGATCTGAGTCCGAAAACTCCGGCGTGCCGCGCAGGTCATGGGGTTCGCGATGTGGTCGCCCGGATCGTTCCGCAAGGATCCAGTTCGACCTCTGTGAGCCCTTTTATCGTGCATCGATGCAAGGAATTAAAAGCTCGAATCCTTGGTTTGAGGCTGCATGAAACACTCAATGGGACGAGGCAAGGAGTTTCCTTGCGAGTTCTTGAATTTATCAAGGAATTCAGTGGACTGTACGAGTTCTTGAATTTTCCTTGCCATCCGGATCGTGACCGGGGAAGGCCGAATTTTCCGCCAAAACCGCCATACGCGGTAGAGTTGCAGGTGGCCCATTTGATGCCCGCCCTGATGCCCGCTCGGGGTGTCTCCGGGTACTTGTCTATGCGTGGGATTGCATCCTATATGATCGTCAACGGCATGGATGAGCGGCTTATTGAGGGCCTCGATCAAGTGCTGGAAACGAAAACGGGCCGCTTTGGAGAGCGACCCGTTTTAAAGCGGCTGGACCTGTTAGCAGCAGGCGTCAGCCTAATGGCTCACGTATGGAGTGAAAAGCCATGGCGTACATGTAGTCGGGTACGGCCCGGAAATCAAACGGAAAACCGGTTTATCTGCCATATGACGCGTGAAGCGTTAATGGTCGAGGTCGACCTGTGTTTACCCGCACGCCGGATGTCGGACGCCGGGGCAGCCATTGCCCCGGTGTCCACCACGACCAGGTTCACGGACCTTGGGCGAATAGGCAGGCGGCGTCGCCTGACCGCTTACGCCCTGCTCCGGATCGTCTAGGTCGGCACCGGACGGAGCTTCGCTTCCATTTCGTTCTGAACAACGCCGCCGCCTTCGCGAGCGGCCAAGGGAAAACTGCGCCATGTATCTGTCCAAACACGCTTTCTCGTCCGCAACCCTCATTGATGCCGACGATATCGACTTCCTCGCGCTTCCTGACCTGATGCCGATCCCGGTGGACGAGGAGATCGCAAGGTTGATCTGCTCGGTATCCAACCGTCCGGGTCGCCACGGCCTCTAAACAGCAAATCCCGAAAACAAGCTGTCCGCCGCGGGAACCGCCGTTCCCGCGAACGGCGGAGCCATGGAGATCCACCATGAAACACATCTTCAACGAACCTTATGTTCCGGGCCGCCAGATCAAGGATCGCGCCCGTCATCCGACGCTCCCGGGCGTCTTCCCCACCCGCAAGGCGAGGACATCCTGGGTCAGAACGAGACTACCCCTCATGATGGATGGTTTGATCCATCTGGAAACCGATCCGCGCGTCATCCGGATCGCAGTCTATCCGCCGAAGCTCGAATACTCCGTGTGGTACGACCTCTCGGGCCGTTCGAAGGTCAGGTCGGTGTCTCCCGATGTCGCCGTGCTCGAGGATGACGGCCACGTCACCGTTGTCGAATACGTACCTGTCGCCATCCAGGACGAGCGCCGCGGTTTCGCGGACAGGGTGCGCGTCCTCAAGGAAATTTACGCCGAGGAACACGGTTGTGGCTACGCCGTACATTCCGAACTGTCGGTCCGCATTGAACCCAGGATGACCAACCTCCGCCGTCAGTACGAGCACAGCTTCGTAGACGATCAGATGGCGCTCGAAGCTGTGCGGGACGTCATCTACCGCAACAGCCTTCCTTCGACGATCGGCGTCATCCGTGCTGCCGTGGACCTGCCGGCCCCCGTCTATCAAGCCCTCGGTAGCGACGGCGAGGCTGTTTTCTCGCGGCCGCTCGACGAAGTTGACCGCCACTTCACCGCCCTCATGCAGCTCGCGCACCGTGGTGAGATCGAGATCGACCTCTCGCGGCATTACGACGAGCGCTCTGTCGTTCGCTGGCCGCGTCACCGTCCGATGGAGATCGCCCGATGAGCATCTACAGCAAACCCAGCGACTTCCTGAATTTCGGAAGCCTACCGCTCGCCCTGACCGTTGTCGAACTGGAGGTCCCGAAGCATGACTTCGCCGCCCCGCTGTCCCAGCCCGTTTCGATCTCAGTGGACGAGAAGTACATGATCTTCAGTCCTGGACGTCGTAAGGTCGGACACTACTCCGTTCGTTCCTGGGACGCCGATGACCATCACGGCGCGGTGGTCACGCTCGTCAACCTCTACGGCGGGGGCACGCTCTATCTCACGAACTATCAGCTCGTAGCCCTCGAACAGCAAGGTCGCTTCAAGCCGTATAAATCGTCGGGCGGCATCGTGAACGACGGCCTGACCCTCGCGCTGAAGGACTGGCAGCTCGAGAGCGCGCAGAAATGGCTGGGCTACGTTACCGAAATCGCGGAAGCCGCCGAAAAGCGCGGTCGCGAAGCGGACAAGGAACTGATCCTGCAGGTCGCGGCCGACCGCGCTGAACGCGTCGGCGACAATCCGCCGCCGTCCTACAGCCGTCTCAGGCAGAAACTCGTCGTCTATTACGCAAACAGCTACGACGCGCTAGTCGCGCTCGCACCGCGGTTGTCAGCGGGCAATAAGCTTCTGAGCTTCTCTTCCCTCACGGAACAGCTTTTGGAAGACGCCGTCCACCAGGTGAGTATGGAGACCGAAGGCGACTGGGATGACGTGAAGACGCTGTTCCTGAAGTGGGCGGCGCTCCCTGAAAACGAGGCTGTTGGCCGCGAGGTCTTCGACGGCGGCGGAAATTATCGCGGTCCCTCCGACAGCACGATCCAACGCCGCTGGGCCAAAGTCGACAAGTTCGTCAAGCACGCAAACAGATACGGATCAGAGGCCGCGCAGAAGAAGTTCGGCATCTACATCCGTCAGGTACTGCCCGACAGCGCCCTGGATATCGTCGACGTGGATTGGACGCAGGCCGACATCATGGTCATTGACGATGTCTACCCTGTTTTCTGGGATCGCCCCTGGCTCTGCATCTTCCGCGATCGTTGCACGGCCGCTGTCGTGGGCTTCGCTGTCTCCTTTGAAGGGCCGAGCTACATCGGCACTCTCGCCGCCCTGAAGCATGCGATCTATCCCAAGGACACGTCCGCGTTCCCCGGCTTGATCTATCTGCCGTACGGACTTCCCGCGAAAGTGGGCGTCGATCTGGCGATGGAGAACCTGTCGAACAATATGCGTTCGGCCGCCGCCCAGCTCGGCTTCCAGATCGTGGAATATCGCGGCTCCCACGGATGGGAGAAAGGTGGCATCGAACGCACGTTCAGGGTTATCAACCAGGACGTCCTCCACATCGCGCCAGGGTCGACCTTCTCCAACCCCCAGCGGCAGAAGCTCTACGACGACGCCAGAATGGCGGGCCTGCCTGTCCTCACGTTGCCGGAGCTGAACGCATGGCTCCTGACCTATTTCGCCACGAAATACCACACGCGGCCCGTCAAGGGCATCGGCGTCCTCCGATCGATGAAGGCGATCCCGAACGACAAGTGGGCCGCGACGATCAAGCAGGCACCACCCCGTCGCCCTGTCGATCCGCTTGTTTTCGCGCGGCTCGCTGGCGACTTCACCTACAGGACGATCCAAAACGACGGCATCCTGTGGGATAGCCTGCGCTACGCCGATCCGGGGCTGGCCGTCCTCATGGCCGACCCGAAGTACCGCGCGGCCGCAGATCGTTCGGAGACCACGAAGTACAAATGCGTCCGCGATCCGAATGACCTTGCGCGCATCTGGATGGTCAATCACCACGTCAATCCGCCGACCTTCATCGAGGTGCCGATCTGCGGCTCGGATGCCGCCTACGCCACGGGCATGACGCTCGCCCGCCACCGCGCCATCCAGAAGGTCTACCGCGAGCGGATGAACGAGGACGCGGCGTCAGTGACGAACCTCCTCGCTCTTCGCGACACGATGACTGACGAAATCAAGGAACTCAACAAGCGCCGAGAGAAGATGCGCGTCAAGCATAACTTCGAACGCTTCTTCGCGGGTCTCAAGCGCAAGTTCGCCCGCAGCCGCATCGTCGATCCCGTCCACAGTGCGGCGGCAAGCTCGGAGCGCATGCGCGTCGATGAGCCGTTCGAACCAGCTCCGGCGGATAAGTCCCGCATCGACGCCGAGTCCCGGCGCGGCAACACGCCTGCGGAAATCTTTACGCCTGGCCCCGAGACCCCCGATGACAGTCATGTCGTGCCGATCTCCAGCGATCCGTTTGCTGGACATGACGCAGACATCGAACCTCGTTCCCGGCGCACGCAGGTCGCGCCGCCGCCGCTCGACGGCCGCACCGAAACCGAGGCTCGCGCGTCCGCGGCAGACCTCTTCAGCAAGTTCCACAGCGAAGGAGAAGACGAATGAGAGTATTTCCGCAGTTTAACGTCACCCCGATGGTAACCCCCGAGCAGCGCGCCGAGGCGGCGTCCCGCCCTCCTGCTGAGCGCCAGGCCATGGTGCGCGACGTCCTCTTTCGCAGTGACGACTTCCTCGCGCGGTTCAAGGACATCAAGCGCTTCCATATGCCTGTCGAGGGTGGCACCCCCGATGTCGGCCAGGTTGGAACGCTTCTCGGCGACTACCGCAGCGGCAAGTCTTTCGTTCTGCAGTACTTCGCCAGCAAGCACCCTCCGGTCCAGGCAGAAACGGGCTACCAGTATCCGGTGCTTTACGTGGAGGCCCGCCGTGATTGGAATTCGATGTCGCTCGGCCGGGAAATCTACGATGCGACCGCCGCCGCCGCGATCCCAAACCTCTCTGCGGCCAGAATCAACAAAATGGCGACGACGAGGCTCATGAAAATGGGTGTGAGGCTTCTCATTATCGACGACGCACATACGATCCTCAACGACTCCGGTCAGCGCCGGACCGTCGCCATGTCCCTCGTGAAGTACGTCGCCGACCGGCGCTTCTGCAACGTCCTGTTGGCAGGACATCCCGCCATCGAAACCGCCATGTCGGAAATGCCGGAAATTGAAGGGCGCGGTGGTCTCCCTCGCTTCCGCATGCGCAAGTACAACCAGAACAGCGTGGAGGACCGCGAACGCCTCCAGTACTTCCTCCATGGCGTCGACCGCCTCCTGCCGTTCCGCGAGCTTTCAGGTCTCGGCGAGAACGACTACGTCGCCGATTTCTTCCATATCTGCCGCGGCACCATCGGCTGGCCGATGAACGTCATCACTGCTGCGGCCTTCTTCGCCATCAACGACGACAGTCCGCGCATCACTCTCCAGCACTTGCGTCGTGCCGCCGCCGAGCGTCTCTCGCTGGACGCCGACTACGTGCCGTTCGGCCGCGGAGGCGCGCGCCATGTATGACCGCCTGATGTCACCGTTCAGTAACTGGGCCATCGAACCCGGGAAGGTGGAAGGAGCGCACGGTTACTTCTGCCGCCTCGTGGACGACGAGGGGCACGACAGCATGCGCGTCTATTCCAACTGGATCGAAGTCAATGGTCGCAACATTGTGCCGTCGGCGATGCTCGAGGTCGTGTCTCGTCTGCCCATCACCGACGAGCACCGTCGGCATCTGGCGCATGCCACTCCTGTGGAAAGGGACGGATCGTATTGGCTCGGAGGCCAGCGTTTTGCCCGGCGTGACCTTTCGTTTTCGACGCGGCGCTGGTGTGCGGCGTGCCTTGCCGAGAAGGCCTATCACCGGAGTTGGTGGGACATCGTCGCGCTGCGGCGCTGCCCTTACCATGACATCGAGCTCGCCGATCGCGATATCGACAACAGTCCGGTCGGCTGGTGGTGGCCGAGGTTCGATGTCACTAAAAGCGGAAACGGTCTGGCATGCGCCCCTATGCCGAAAACCCTGCGCCGTGGGACGCTGGCGGCCTACCTACTGATGCGTATGGGCTATGAAGAGCGCTGGACAGCGCCGCTGCTCGACAGGCTCGACGCGACGGATGCGGTCGACCTGTGCCACCTCATCGGCCGCCTCGTGTCGAACCAGAAACTGGACGCGATCCCCGATCTGACATCCCGCACGGTGGATGTCGGCTATCGCGCCCTGCGTGCTGACCGGGCGCATCTCGTGACGGTGATCTCCAGCTGGCTATCCAAGAACCTATCGAGCGCCGAAATCGACGATTCTTATTCGAACGTGTTCGGCTGGGCGTATCTTCAGGCCCGCTCCCTTCCTGACGTGGCGACACGCCGAATGTTGTTGACGGTATTCCGCAAGGCGCATGCCGCCGTTCTGACCGGAAGTCGTGTGCTCGATGCCAATGACGACGGTTTGGTCAGCTTGACTGCGTTGGCAAGCGATCTCGGGGTGGACCGCCGCGGTCTCGCCAGCCTCGTCAGCGCCCTTGGCACAGTTGACGGCGAGAGGCGCGGCCGTCGCCGGGTCTCCTTCGATTCCTCTCAGGTCGCCGAGATCAGGCGGGAAATCGACGCGTTGCTGACAAGGAACGAGGCGGCTGACCTGCTTGGCATCCGGGGTTGGGAAATCGCACCACTGGTGTCGGCCGGTTATCTCAGCCCGATCGCACGTATGTCCGGCGGAGTCCGCGGCCTGAGGTTCCTGCATCGCCAGGTCGACGACATTCTTCGGAGCCTTGTAGCAATCCCCCCGACGTCGTCCGGGGCGTCGAGGATGTTCCGGGCATACTGTCGCGCCCAAAACCGTCGTGTCGGCGACGTGGTGGTCGCCATCCTGAAAGGAGAGATCGGCGTTCTGCGCGCCGATCCGGGCCGCGCGGGATTCCGCGGGCTTCATGTTGCCGTCGGTTGTGGTCGACCCGCCGCCCGACCACAGCAGCCAATTGTTGATCTCAATAGCGAGGAGCCTAGCGAATGAAGCATAGAAAGACCATTCTCATGCCTGCACGGTCCGTTTTTGCAGAAAATCAGTCCCGTCCGGCCGCAGCGAACCAGGCACGGCTTAGAGGAGCACTCGAAGCTTGGAATTCCAACGCGGTGACCATTCCGAGAAAGCCTGCCGCTCGTGAGGTATACTGGATTGCAGCGGCTCCCGGGTCCCGCAAACCGGAGTTCACCGGATATCATCCGGGGGTCATCCTTCGTCCTCTGGTTTCGATGTCGCCAGTGGATGGTGCCGTGATATTCGTTCCCCTGACCAGCGAGCCTCCCAGCGAGATCGAGCTTGACCGTCCACTCCCGCCATACTGCCGGCAGCTTTCGGAAAATCCAGGGCCGGACAAGGGGCGCACGGTCTGGGCGATATGCGACAATGTCATGACCGCCAACATCTGCAGGCTCGAACGCTACGTGGATTACAACAGGAACGGCTGCCACTGGGTGCCTAAACTTTCGCAGCAGGACTTCGAGGCGATCCTTGACGGCGTTGCTAGTGCCATCGTCCCTCTGCGCACATTTATCGAGAACCGCGTGGGTATGAGGCATGCAGCCACGTTGGCGGAAGTCGTCCACGAATATGAGCGCCGTGTCGAGTTCCTCGAGGACGAAATCCTCGAACGGCTAACCGCACCGAAAAACGACGATGGGCCTGTTGACGCCCCCGTTGGTGCCCGGTAAATCTTGGTTCTGATCTGCGGATCGGCACCCATCTCGGACGCGAGATGTAGTCTCTTCTCTGGCCTGCTGGCCAGCACCAAAGGCAGGGGAAACCCTGCCTTTTAGATTTTCTGGCGATCTCAGGTGGCCTCA
>NZ_JAELTU010000468.1 GCF_016429015.1 Rhizobium sp. ASV20 | reverse complement strand
CCCCTGACACGTCTCCGAACCTGCATCACGGACTCCTTTTGGTCGCCCGAATTCTTTTCCTCCCGTCGAGCATTGACGCTGTCGCGCTCTGCCGCGCATTCAGCCTCGAGTCTCTGGCATTTCTTTTGCTTTTCACACCGCACTCACCCGCAACCGACGCTCGCTTCCTCATTGCTTCAGTATCCGCGTGGCCCGGATGCCCGTCGACGTTGGGTCACGCGCCTCCTTATCGTCCTTGGCCGGTTCAACGACGTCTCTGTTTCTCGACCCGTTATTTCTGCGCACTTTGCAATACTGCCTGTTTGGCAACTACTCTCCCTGCTCGAAACAATAAGATATAGACATAAACCGGAACATGCGAAATGGGGTCGTCGCATCTTCCTCAACCATCGGCGCAGCAGCCCGAGATGGAGACGATTCGCGTTTCTGAAGATGCCGTTGAGCTCGCCAGCTCCTTGACTGGCTCCGTCAGAACTAGATCGC
>NZ_JAELTU010000467.1 GCF_016429015.1 Rhizobium sp. ASV20 | reverse complement strand
GGTTCACCGTTTTCTCGCAGAGTGCCGTAGCTGTTTAGACAGCTTGCGCCAGGAGAATGCAATTGCTGATGCGGTATGTCGTCGAGGAGGACGTTGCGGCGGGCTGTTGCTTTGGTGGAGCTCTCGGCCAGAGCTGACGTATCGCTGGCCTGGAGGTTGGTGGTGGCGGTACGTACCCCCGTGATAGGTGCTGGATCTTTCCGGCGACTGTTCCAAAGTGAAGATGGATCAACCTCCTTGGGTTCTACAGATTCCAATATATAGTGAATCAAGTCCGTGTCAGCGAATTTACGCTTATTTAATGTAATTGTATTATCAAGCAACAGCGAGGATCCAGTCCAATAGTACGCCTACCACGTTGTTCTAAGAAGACACCAAATGGGAAGTGTATTGACATATAGTTACACATCTATTCATAGTCATCAGTATATGACCTGTAGAACAAATAATACCTCTTGAACCACCACTGACAAGCACTTGTAC
>NZ_JAELTU010000466.1 GCF_016429015.1 Rhizobium sp. ASV20 | reverse complement strand
ACTCATGGCTGAGCAAAGTTGATGCTGAAAAAGCTGCCAAAGAAGCAGACGAGAGGAAATACCCTTACCCGGACGGCTACTCTACGATGCAGACACCAGGGCCACGCGCCGGAGGTGGACTAGGTGGCAATCCGGCTCTTTGGGATGTTGCGTATGAGATATCCGTCACGGTTACTAATACAGGTTCTAAATTCGCGGGCAAGGCATCTGCCCAAGCATACCTGCAATTCCCAGAGGATATTGCATACGAAACGCCCATTATCCAGCTACGCGACTTTGAAAAGACCAAGTCTCTTGAGCCGGGTAGCAGCCAGACTGTTACTCTAAAGCTGACGCGGAAAAATGTCAGCGTGTGGGACACGGTGTTGCAGGACTGGGTTGTCCCAGAGGTGGATGGCGCGTACAACGTCTGGCTCGGGGAAGCGAGTGATGATTTAGGCACGGTGTGCCATGTTGATACCCTGAAGTGTGAAACTGGCGTTAGAGGACC
>NZ_JAELTU010000465.1 GCF_016429015.1 Rhizobium sp. ASV20 | reverse complement strand
CCATATAAGTTGGTACTGCGCTGGCAATAAAGCCAATGCCAAAGCCACAGATGATTCGACCAACAATGATTTGGGCAACAGAAAATGTCGTTGCCTGGATAATAGCACCGACAATGATGCAAACATTACCAAGCAGAATGGTGTTTCGGCGACCAATCTTCATACCAACGACGGCCGTGAACATTGATGAAGCAAACGCTGCTAAATTATAGATGGACGCGATGATGGGAATGATGAAGCCACCTTGGGGATTCTGGCTCGTCTGTTAGTCGTGGCAGCACCTGCATGCTTTTTTCGAGTTGAAACCCACCCCTATAGCATCTCGAAAGGACTTTTCATTCTGGATGCCACCCAAAACACCGGCATCGTATCCGTAAAGCATGAACGACTAGTCTGTCATGTTAGACTGCATAAAGGTTTTCTTTGTGGCAGTCAACTCACCGAACCACAGCATGCACTCATGATGCTGTAGAGCGTCCGCCCTTGTAAAT
>NZ_JAELTU010000464.1 GCF_016429015.1 Rhizobium sp. ASV20 | reverse complement strand
CTTAGGGGCCGGCTAACCCTGCTCAGATTAACTTTAAGCAGGAACCCTTGGTCTTTCGGCGAGAGGGTCTCTCACCCTCTTTATCGTTACTCATGTCAACATTCGCACTTCCGATACCTCCAGGACCCCTCACGGGTATCCCTTCACAGGCTTACGGAACGCTCCGCTACCACTTGCATTACTGCAAATCCTCAGCTTCGGTGCATGGCTTCAGCCCCGTTACATTTTCGGCGCAAAGACCCTTGACTAGACCAGTGAGCTGTTACGCTTTCTTTAAATGATGGCTGCTTCTAAGCCAACATCCTGGTTGTTTTGGGATCCTCACATCCTTTCCCACTTAGCCATGACTTGGGGACCTTAGCTGGAGGTTAGGGTTGTTGCCCTTTTCACGACGGACGTTAGCACCCGCCGTGTGTCTGCCTGATAGTACTCCCCGGTATTCGGAGTTTGGTTAGGATCAGTAAGACGGTGAGTCCCCATAGCCCATCCAGTG
>NZ_JAELTU010000463.1 GCF_016429015.1 Rhizobium sp. ASV20 | reverse complement strand
CACAAATCCCAAACAGGTGCGATGGAATATGATATTGACTGGAGAAAAAGCATCAGCTGCCTGAGCCGTTTGCTGAAGTGGATTAGGCACGCCGGCCGTCTCTATGGTGGGGTGCCGTGTCCTCCCATTTGGAACTAAGCGCAACTAAGCGCTGCACTGGGCGGGGCGTCGGCGAAGAGGTGGCGCAGCGCCGACCGTGCCGTCATCAGTGAGTGAAGCTCCGAGAAATTGCCAGCTAGCTCATACTGCCACCCTGATTCATTCGCGTTTGTATTCAACCACCACCACCACTACTACGAAGCCGTTCGACTCAGCGGGACCCGATGCGATGCGCTCCGCCTGCCAAGCCCTAATATAGCGCGAATTTGACAAACTTGTCAGGTTGACGACCTGTTGAGGCTGTTCACGGCATCTTCCGCTCGCTGACGTGCGTTTGCGACTGTCCTCGTTAATCCCTGTCTCTTATACACATCTCCGAGCCCACGAGACATCGGCG
>NZ_JAELTU010000462.1 GCF_016429015.1 Rhizobium sp. ASV20 | reverse complement strand
CCACATGGGACCGCAAATCGCGGGGCGCATCTAACTGACTGGACACATCACCTGGCCATACAGCAGATACTTTAACGACTTGCGCCTAGATCAGCGACTCTTGCACATTTATGAGGTAGCCTCGGCCGTCCTTTGTTGGCGTCTGGCGGGAGAGCAGATGTCTTTAGTGTCCAGCCGACCATCTTATTTCTGTCTTCGTCGTCTTTCACTCAAGGCCGGTCCAACAACTGCGGCCACGAACAACTGCATCTCGCCCGTCCTTCACTTCTCGTCTTCAATCCGACGAGCCGACAATGCAGCAGTTCCAAAGATTCAACCAGCATATACCACGACTTATAAACCTACTAAACACGCATATACGGAATTGCTGAGCTCTTCTTCTCAGCGGAAACGTCATAAAGATACTCTGATGCAGCTAACATTGGATGAAATGATGAAAGGCCGTGGGCCCAAGGCGGCTCCTGTCTCTTATACACATCTGACGCTGCCGACGAAAT
>NZ_JAELTU010000461.1 GCF_016429015.1 Rhizobium sp. ASV20 | reverse complement strand
AGGTAAAACAAGGCTGCGGCGGGGTCTAGCATTTTAGACTCGGGGCCGGGACGGGCCCGTGGAACTTGGCAGCGCATGAAGAAAGTGCACAAATATCAAAACTTCATAAAATATCTTCAGGTTCCTCTGTTGGCTCGCTCAAGATGCTTGACATACCTAGTTGATTGCTGTTCAGACGGCAGATTTTATGCAAGTTTGGAGGGTCGACAGTTTGAGAGTGAGAAGTGGAATTAGCTCGACGGAGCAAAAAGAATAATATATATATATATATAAATATATAAAGAGAGCGACTACAGCATTAATCGCTCTATCCTTTGCAAAAAAAGAAACCATTTCTTTGGTGATAATTAGCAAGCGTGATTGCACTTTCTCCATTCCCATCCTTCCGCATCGCGGCCTTGATCGGCTTTGGAGGGCGCATCGGCGTGGGGACCCCACACAAACACTCTCCATCCAGCCTTATTACGCAGCTCTCACCGGCCACGTCATCGGCCAGTAT
>NZ_JAELTU010000460.1 GCF_016429015.1 Rhizobium sp. ASV20 | reverse complement strand
GTATAGGAGCAGCGTCACGTTTAGCCGGTGAATGACTATGACGTAACTCGGAGGTATGAAGTAAAGATACGCTGGAAAGGGCCTGGGCGGAAAAGTCCTGGGAATCAGGTATCGTGGATTGACTCAGCTGAGATTGCAGGGCCAGTCGATTGTCCTGTTCCTCTTGTTCGGCAATGGACTGCGATTGACTGTTGGACTGGGAGTCGGTGGCGCTGACACTCAAATAATCCGAAGGTTGAAAGGACGGGTCCTTTGGTATGCCAACAACGACGCCTTCGCTCCGTTCGGCAAGCTCTAGAGGACCAGATGTTGTTGCAGGAGAGGGGGCCGAGACTATAGAAGGTACCGATTCTACGGAAGGACTGTAACTATACCGCAGGCGTGGTGCCTTTCTCGGGGGTTCTGTTTGTGAATCGGAGTTGGACGATAATGGGCGAGGCCTGGGCCTGTCTCTTATACACATCTCCGAGCCCACGAGACATC
>NZ_JAELTU010000459.1 GCF_016429015.1 Rhizobium sp. ASV20 | reverse complement strand
ATCTAAATGAGTATGTACAAGGACTTTAACTGCCGGCATCGCAACTCATGACGGTTGCAAGATTGCGCCGAGTCTGGCTAAGCATGTGGCCAAGGTAGCCAAGTTTGGAGTAGAGTGAAATCAGAGACGGGTCAGCACTGACTACGCGAATCTTTTCCCTGACATGGACTTCATGCTCCCCCTCATTCTGAGAAGGAGAAGAAGAAGAAGCAGCAGCAGCAGGAGAAGCAGCATTCTTTGTCCCAGACAAGCGCGGCGGCGCAGCCTTTTTATTGCCTTCTGTCGAGCCGTCACCGGAGGAATTAAAGCGAAAGACCAAATCCACCTCATCATGCTCCAGCCGCCGCACGGTGCCAATAGCCAGGCCGAGCTTGAGGCCAAAGTTTAGCGGCGCATCCGCGGGCTCCAAAACACGCAGCCAGAGCACAAGACAGCTTTCTTGGATAGCAACGTGGAAGCTGGTATTCGGGGCAAGGGCAGGCACAAAGTGCAGAGGCGGACAC
>NZ_JAELTU010000046.1 GCF_016429015.1 Rhizobium sp. ASV20 | reverse complement strand
CGTCAGGTCGGTATTGGCCGGTAGGAAGCGGCGAATGCGTTTGTTGGCGTTTTCCACCGCTTCCTTTTGCCAGGGAGCACTGGGATCGCAGAACCAGCTGCGCGCACCGATCCCATCGTCCAAAGCCCTGAACCCGCAAACTCTGTGCCACGGTCAAAGGTGAGGCTCTGACATCGGTGCTGCATGGAATGAGATCGGATCTCGCCGTAGCCGGTCTCACGACGCTGAGCGGACGGGTACGGGCGAGGCGATCCTTTGATGGGCGGCAAGGTCGCCACCCCAACCTGTCGAGTGCAGTCGGCGGCGATGCCCACCGAAGCCGGTTTCGGTTTCCCGCGGCCTTTCGGATATCGATGGAATCTTCACGACCCTAACTTTGCGTTGCGGCATTCCGCTCCCAGTACCAGGCGACATACATCGCCTTGGGGTCGTGCTTACGGCTTTTCAAAAAGGCGCGGACGGACCTGACATCCTCTTTCTCGCACGCCACCCAGACGAAAGCCTGGCCGCCGATCGATTCGACCGCTGCCTTCGCGGCTTCGGCCAGAACACCTCGAGCCTCCGCCCCATAATTGCTGCGGTGCAGCCAGCGGATATCCATCGATCCTGCCGTCGGCAACCGCTGTTCCTCGCCGGCATCCTCGACCTCGATGATCGCCTGAATGCGGGTGCCTGCCGGCACTTCGGCGGCGATGCGGGCAATGGCCGGCAGAGCGCTTTCGTCGCCGACCATGAGAATATGGTCCATGGCGGGAAGGCTGCCGCCACCCGGGCCAAGAAGGGCCAGTCTGTCGCCCGGTCGGCAATCGCGGGCGAAATCCGCGCCCGGCGTCTTGGTGCCGGGCAATGGATGCTGAAGGAAATCAATCCACAGTTCTTGGCGTTCTGCATCGACGGCGCGGATGGTATAGACCCGCACGAGCAGTTCGTCTTCGCCCTCGGGCCAGGCGACGCGGCCATCCTCGCGGTAGCCGGGCCAGATCGGCTGCCTGCCTTTGGGCGGTACAAGAATGCGGACATGCATGTCACCGCCGATGAAGGGGGTCACGTCGGCACAGGCAAACTTGACCCGGCGCATATGCGGCGTCACATTTTCCGCGGCGGTTACCGTCACTTCATGGATATTGGGCAGCAAGGCGGCCGAGACGGGCTCCGCCCAACTTAGTTCAAACGGGTCTTCGCCGGCAAAGTAAAACATATGTTCCGCAATGCTGGTGCGGGTCATCTGAAGCGCGATCTCGGACGGGCAGTTGAGATCGATCAGCAGCTTCTCTTCCTGTTTGCGGATGCTTGCCGTGCCAAACCGGCTTTTGAACAGCGCAAGATCGGGGCTTCGCTGCACTTCGGCATGCTCGATGAAATGCTCACACATCTCATCGAGCATGTGCATCGCGTCCTTCGGGTGCGCTACGCCCGAAAGGGTAAATTGCTGGACTGCGGTCATACGCGTTGCTCCTTGCGCTGTGGTTCCGCTTCTGGTGCGATCATGTGGCGCCGCCCGACCGGCAGCATCATCGGTCGGCCGGAAATCGGGTCCGTCATAATATGGCTTTCGAGCCCGAACACGTGACGCACCGTGGCCCGCGTTAGCACCTGGTCCGGCGCACCGGTGGCGACAATCTTGCCGTCCCGCATGGCCACCAGATGATCGGCATAACGGGCAGCCAGATTGAGATCGTGCAGCACCATGACGATCGTCGTGCCTCGCTCCCGATTGAGATCGGTCAGCAGATCGAGAACCTCGACTTGGTGGCTGATGTCGAGAAAGGTCGTCGGCTCGTCGAGCAGCAGGATGTCGGTCTGCTGCGCAAGTGCCATGGCGATCCAGACACGTTGGCGCTGGCCGCCCGAAAGTTCGTCCACCGGCCTTTCTGCCAATTCCGCCGTCTGGGTCGCATCCAGTGCTGCGGCGACCGCTTCTTCATCCTTCTTCGTCCAGCGGGAAAACAGCGTCTGGTGTGGATGTCGCCCGCGGCTGACAAGATCGGCAACCGTAATGCCCTCCGGCGCGATCGGCGACTGCGGTAGCAAGCCAAGCGTGCGGGCAAGTTCCCGTGGTGGCGTACGGTGGATCGACTTGCCGTCGAGCAGGACCTGCCCTTCTTTCGGGGAGAGGAGACGCGACATGGCGCGCAATAGCGTGGACTTGCCGCATGCATTGGCGCCGACGATGACGGTAATCTGCCCTGGCGGCACGGCAAGATCGAGACCATGGAGGATTTCGGCATCGCCGTAACCCGCGGAGATTCGGCTGGCGTTGAGGATATGAGGGGTCATAGCGAGCCTCCGCCGCGATTGACGCGTATGATCAGATAAATCAGATAGGGTGCCCCGAGCGCGCCGGTCACGACGCCGACCGGATAGCGGCTCGGCAGCAGGAACTGGCCGACATAATCTCCGCCGAGTACCAGGATGGCGCCGATCAGGGCGGAGGGAAACAACAACGAGCCGGCGGCCCCGACGACGCGGGCGGCGATCGGCCCCGATAGGAAGGCGACAAAGGCGATCGGACCGGTCAGCGCCGTTGCCGAGGCGATCATGCCGACCGCGGCCACGACGACGATCATCCGGGTTGCCGAGATTCGGACGCCGAGTGCTGCGGCCATATCGTCGCCCATGCGCAGGGCATCAAGATCGCGGGCGCGGCTCAGGAGCAGGCCGCCGAATGCGAGGAGCGCCAACAAGAGCGGTAGCGACTGACCGAGCTGGGCGCCATTGACGCTGCCGGTCAACCAGCGCATCGCCTCCTGCAGCGTCCAGGAGGGCGCGGTCGAAAGAATATAGGCAATGGCGCTTTCCAGCATGGCCGAAACGCCGATCCCGACGAGGATCAGACGCGTGCCGGCAACGCCGTTGCGGAAGGACAGAGCATAGACCAGCACCGCGACGCCGAGACCGGCAGCCACCGCCAGCACCGAGACGGACGGTCCCTTCATTGCGAGGACAACGATGGCAAAAACGGCCGCGGCACTCGCCCCCGACGTAATGCCGATAATGTCAGGGCTCGCCAGTGGGTTGCGTAGCATCGTCTGGAAGGCAACACCGCCGAGCCCGAAACTTAGGCCCGCCAGCAGGGACAGCAGAGCGCGGGGCAACCGCAACTGTCCAACCGTGAAACTGGCGCCGGCAATCTTCTCGCCCATCAAGACGCGGGCCACATCGCCAAGCGGCGTATAGGATTGCCCAAGCGACAGGGTGAGGATGAAGAGCGCTGCGATGATCGCAAGCAGCACCACAATAACGAACCTATGCCGCTGCAAACGGCGTTGGCGACCGGAAGTGATGAGCGCAACTGTGGGAGACGGCATGGTCACAGGTCGCGTACCCTCTGACGCCGGACGATCCAGATAAAGAACGGTGCGCCGATCAGTGCGGTAATGATGCCGACATCGATTTCCGCCGGCCGCGCAACGATGCGGCCTGTAATATCGGCAAGCGTCAGCAGGCAGGCGCCAGCAACCGTCGAAAAAGGCAGTAGCCAACGGTGATCGACGCCGATCAGCAACCGGCACAGATGCGGTACGACAAGTCCGAGAAAGCCAATCGGGCCGCAGACCGCCGTGGTTGCGCCGCAAAGCAATATGGCGCCGAGCGAGGCGATAGCACGCGACAGGGCGACATGCTCGCCAAGTCCGGCCGCCAGTTCATCCCCGAGGGCCAGGGAATTCAGCTTGCGTGCAGACAGGAGGCTGATGGCAAAACCCACGGCGAGAAACGGCAATACCGGAATAAGGCGTTCGAATGTTGCGCCCCCGACGCCGCCGATCTGCCAGGAGCGGATGCCACCGGCGATATCGCCACGCGGCAAGACCACAGCGATCACGATCGATGAGAGGGCCGCCGAGGTCGCGGCTCCTGCGAGTGCCAGTTTCAGCGGCGTTGCACCGCCCCGTCCCAATGAACCGATCGTATAGACGAAGACAGCCGCGCAGCCCGCGCCAAGGATCGCGGTCCAAATATAGCCGTCGGCCGAATCCATGCCGAACCAGGCAACGCCAACCACGACTGCGAGCGAGGCGCCCATATTGATGCCGAGAATGCCGGGATCGGCCAGCGGATTACGGGTTACGCCCTGCATGATCGCGCCGGCAAGCCCAAGGGCGCCGCCGGCAAGGACTGCAAGCGCGGTGCGCGGGATGCGAAGCGTGACGGCCGCCCGCCCGATCGTATCCGTCTTGCCACCAAGTGCTGCAGTAATATCGGCCCATGCCACGTCGCGGGTGCCGACCGTGACGGACAGCATGCACAGCAGAAAGAGCAGTGCCAACAAGCCAAGCAGCCAGAGGCCGCGCGCGCCATCGGAATGAGCGACGATGCCGGTTCGCGGTCGCGAGGAGTTCAATGCAGTGGTCGTCATTTCGGTTGCTTGGCCGATTTCTTCGCGGCTTCGGACAGCAAGGCGATATAGTCCTTGAGCACCCACGAGACCGAAAGCGGCGTCGGGTTGGCGGCATTGCCGATCGGGTTGTTCCCGAGCATCACCAGCGAGCCATTGGCGACTGCCGGCATCTTGGACAGAAGCGGGCTGGCATCCAGCGCATCGAGCAATGTCTGGCCGCCATAGGTCACCAGAATGTCCACGTCGTCAAAACTGTCGACATGCTCGGCGCTGACGGAGCCGGAAAACTTGCCCGGTTGCGACGCGGCGACGACGCTTTTCGGCGACGTCAGCCCGAGATCCGCGAAATACTTCACCCGCGTGTCATTAGTCGTGTAGAAGTTAACGATGCTGAGGTCGGTCGCGTTCAGATGGGTGATGAACATGGCCGACTTGCCCTTGAGTTCGGGATGGCCTGCCAGTGCCGCAGCGATGTCGCCCTCGATTTTTTTGATGAGTGCCTCACCCTCCTCGGCCATGCCCATGCCCTTGCTGTCGAGGCGTATCGTTTCCCGCCAGTCGGTTGAATAGGGCGCCTCCGGATAGGCGACAACCGGCGCGATCTGGCTCAGCGTTTCGTAGGCCGCGCGGCTCAATCCGGAATAAGCGGCCAGAATGACGTCGGGCTGCGTGGCCGCTACCGCCTCGAAATCGATGCCGTCGCCTTCATCGAACAGCACCGGTGGGTTGGCATGCAGTTCCTTCAGCCGCGCAAGGTTCCAAGGCAGGATGCCGTCACCGTCATCATCGCCGAAATTGGCGCGCGCCATGCCGACCGGAACGACGCCCAGCGCCAGCGGCACTTCATGATTTGCCCATTCAACGGTTGCGATCCGCACGGGTTTTTTCTCGATGACCGTCGTGCCAAAGGCATGCTTGATCGTGATCGGATAGGTGGTCGCTTCGGCCGCCCAAGCTTTTCCCGAGACCAGAGCCGAAACGACAATCAAGACTGCCCGAGCAGCAGATAAAAGGGACCGCATCATCGCCCATAACCCGTCTATTGATAAGTGGATTGTCAGTCTCAGGTTAAAGCGGTGACGTCAACCGAAAGCGTGTCATCAAGGCCACAGCGCCGTGAGATTTCCGTTGGTTCGTACAAAACCATGGAAAGCTACAATACTGGATAATATCCCTCAAGTTAGTAGCGATGCCGGGGCATACCAAAACCAGTGCAACGATGGATCAGCGAAGGCTCTCTGTCATATCGCGTCTTCGGTTTCGGTTCGGGTGATCTTTTCGGGATCGTAGTCGCGCCTCCGGCGGCAGCCGGAGACGGTGACGTTAACTTTTGGAATTTGACAATGGATATCAATTCAACGGGCCGCCGCTCGAACCGGGTCTTCTCCCGCCGCCTGATGACCGTTCTGCTCGGCTGCACCGCCCTTGTCGCGTTGACGCCGACAATGTCGTTCGCCCAGCAGGCCGGATCCGATACCACGCTTGCGCCGATCGTGATCAAAGGTAACGGCACGCCGAGCCTTCTGAACACGGAAAATGATTCGAAGTCGATCGTTGCGACTGAAACGACCGGCGCCGGCAAAATGCCGACGGATATTCTCGTTGCTCCCGCCTCGGTCTCCGTCATCACATCCAAGGAAATCGGAGAACGCGCCGCCGACAGCGTCGAGAAGGTCGTTCAGTACACAGCGGGTGTCAGCGGCGATTTCTATGGTTCCGACGATCGCTACGACTATTTCGACATTCGCGGCTTTGTTCCCTATACTTATCGCGATGGGTTGGCGATCGGCCGAACTTTCGGCGGCGTGCGCGAAGAGCCCTATGCCTTCGAACGCATTGAAGTGCTGAAAGGCACGAGTTCGGCCGGTTTTGGTGTCGCCGAACCCGGCGGCTCGGTGAATTATGTCACGAAGCTGCCGAAACGCGAACGCTTCGGCGAAGTCTACGGCACCGGCGGTTCATTCGCGCATAAGGAAGCCGGGTTCGATTTCGGCGACAACATCACCGAAGACGATACGCTCTCCTATCGACTGACCGGTAAGTTCCAGCGAGCGGATGGGGAATACGACTATTCACGCGACAACGAGAACTTCATTATGGGTGGTCTTACCTGGCGCCCAACGGATGTGACCAGCCTTTCCTTCGTGTTCGATCACCTCGACAAGCGGGGCACTCCGGGCAGCGGTGGCCAGCCCTACGGCACCGACTTCCGGCGTAGCAAGTTCTTCGGCGAGCCGGATTACTATTTCAACGATACCAATCGCAATAGCTATAGCCTCTTGTTGGATCATGATTTCGGTGATGGCCTGAGCTTTAGTTCGAAGGCCCGCTACAGCAATTCGAATCTCGATTTCGGCAGCGTCTATCCGTCCAGTCTGCGGACCGACGGCTCTCATTTGATCGATCGCTATTACTTCGGCAGCGACACCGCTTCTGAACAGTTCGTCATCGACGCCCATCTGATGTATGAGGCGAACTTCGACAAGGTCGAAAGTCGCACGCTCGCGGGCATCGACTACAACAATTTCAAGTCGGAGAACTACGGCGTCTATGTTCCGGGCGCTCCGCCGATCAATTGGCTGGACCCGGTCTATTCGGGCGCGCCGGGTGCGATCTCGCCGACCTATGGAACGCGCAACGATCAGAAGACGACTGGGCTCTATCTGCAGCAGGATCTAACCTTTGCCGATAGGGTGACGGTCAGCCTCGGTCTTCGCAACGATTGGCTCGATTTGAGCGAAACGGATCTGTTTGCAACCTCGAACCCCACGACCTCGGGCAGCCATAGCGAATTTTCCAAGCGCGTCGGCGTGAGTTACAAGTTCACCGAGGAGTGGGCGGCCTTCGCAAGCTATGGCGAGTCCGTCGCGCCGCCTGCGATCGGTGCTGATCCAACCACCGGAAAGCAGTATGAGGTTGGCGTCAAGTATCGGCCGGATGCTTTCCCGGCTTTGTTTACCGCGTCGATTTACGATCTGACGAAGGGCAACATCACCACCTACGACTCGGTCACCTATATACCGCAGACCGTCAAGAAGGTGCGGCATCGTGGCCTCGAACTCGAGGCTAAGGCGGAAGTGACAGACAATATCAACCTGATCGCAGCCTATAGCTACATCGATTCTCGCATCGACGAGCCGGGCGGCGCCAACGACGGCAACCGCCTGATGCATGTTCCCAAGCACATGGCATCCGTCTGGGGAACCTATACGCTGGAGGGCGAGGGCGCGCGCGGCGACATGACCTTCGGTCTCGGAGCCCGCTATGTCGGATCGTATTTCGCGGATCTTGCCAATACGGTGAAATCGGAAAGCGCGGTCGTGTTCGACGCCGCCTTTGTCTACAAGATCCAGAAGAACACCACGCTTCAGGTGAATGCCAGCAATCTGTTCGACGAGAAACATCTCGTTCACCAGAACAACGGCATCATCTTCTATAATCCGGGCCGGACGATCATGGCGACGCTGCGCCAGACCTGGTGACGCGAACGGCTCCCGCCGGACAATGTCTTTGGCGGGAGCATCCGGACTAGAGGATTTGCTGCAATCGTCGCCAGGAGGCGGGGGTGTCTCCGGCGATCTGCCTGAACACCCTTGTAAAATGCGCCTGGTCGGAAAAGCCAATCTCTGCCGCGACCGCTGCGATGGTCATACTACTTTCGGCGAGTAGTTTTTTAGCGTGCTCGATGCGTTTGGCGAGCTGCCATTGCAGCGGTGTCTTGCCAGTCGTCTGCTTGAAGACGTTGGAAAACCAGCTTTCCGAAAGCCCGACAATGCGTGCCATTTCGGCGACGGTCAGCCGGTAGTCGTGAAGGTCGTCGACACGCGAAACGAGCTTGTTCATCTGCGCTTGGGTAAGCCTGCCCGGGGCCTGTCCCTCCCGCTCCTTGGGGAAATCGAACAGACCGGCGACGATGCTGCCGACCAGGCTTTCAGCAAAGAATCCGTGGCGAGACGGGTTGGAAAGCTCTTCTACCAACAGGCCCGCGAGGGTGTCGACCGGCCCTATATCATGAACCTCGATGGGCAGCCGCATCGCCGCAAGCGCCGCAGACGATCCCATGGCAGGCGACAGGATGCGCAACAGCCGATCTCTGTGGATATGAAGATTCAAATGGGAAAAGCGATGCGCGACGTTGCTGCCGGTCCACATCGGCATGCCCGCCGGCACATAGATGGCACGTGACATCGGCCTGTAGCGTTGAGACGAATGTCCGTCATCATTCGAGACCCGAAATTGGGGGGACATATCGTTGAAAAAGATCATGATGTGCGGATGGGCAGCGAGATAATAGCCTTTCGCTCCTGGCTCGCTTTCGGCCTGCCAAAATGCGCCGACAACCCCGTCGAGCGGTCGCCACCGGACCGGAGCTGTTGGCCGAATGCCCTCGGTACGCCAAATCATGGATTGCGAAAAACTCAATAGTCGAACCTGTTCCTGTGCATCGTGAATATGGTTGAAGTTCCGTTCAGACGATCGTCTGCAGCAGTCAGTAACACCATGTCTCAGGCAGAACAAGAAACATGATTATTATTGTCATATTTGAGAGAGGTGAATTGCCCACGAATGCCGATTGAGGTGACATTCCGCAACAGGATGTGACATTCGGGACATGGCGCTGCCAAGGCCATGTGTTAAGGGTGCCCTCTGCGGCGCGATATCGCAGGCAATGATTGCTTCCCGGTTCGCGACCGAGCCTTCTCGTCTAATATCATCTGGCCAGACGAAGAATGGCGCGCACGACCTCATCCTGAAGGGCGCGCTGCTTCTCGATGTTGAAGTGATTGACGCCCAGATCCCTGGAGCAGTCGCGATTGACCAGCCTGCCCCTGAAACGGGGGCCGCCTGCCATTGGACGCCCCCAACTGCGCGTCGCGAAATAGAAATTTACGGCGCGTTTGACATTTCCCGGCAATGGATCCGGACTGGTTGCCGCAAATGATGCGATGTAGTCCACCTGGATATTCTGTTTTTCCAGCGCTTCGGCCAGGGAGACGATTGCGTTCGCTCCAAGCGAGTGACCGACGAGAGCAATGGGTTGCTTCCCGTATTTTTGTCGATCTGCGATGATCTTGTCCGAAATCGATCGCCAGGCAGTAAATGCCTCGACATGGGCGTCGACTCCGGCTGCCTGTAGTTTTCTGCCGATCTCGTCCAGCCCCGTCGAGAAAATATTCGCAAGCCCGCGCAGGAGGTATACTTCCGGCTGTCCGCGCGCACGGCCCCTGCCGGCTGCAAGTTTTGATTTTGGCGCTGCCTGCGCCTCCTCGCCCAGCAATGCGAATGCCAGACCCGAGACCAGAAGGGATCGACGGCTTATGGCGGTTTCAGGGCGCGCTCTTAACTTCTTCATCGGCTCGGCTACCACGATTTTGGAACAATGCGACCGGTATGCCTCGCATAGTCGTCATAAGATGCCCCGAAGGTTGCACGCATCATTGCTTCCTCCTGGGGAACGCGGAAGAAATAGAGGATTGCGACGCCGACCAGGCCAGCGGCGCCGGCGACCACATTGGGCAGGAGACAGGCCTGCGCGATCGCCCACAGCCAGAAGGAGAGATACATCGGGTGCCGGACAAATTTGTAAAGCCCGTCGGTGACGAGCTTGTGCTCTTGGCGAATTTCCAATGTAACCGACCAGTTTCTGCCAAGCTGGCGGTGGCTGGCGTAGAACAGGCAGAGGAAAGCGACTTCGACGACGAAGCCGAGCCAGCCAAGCCACGATTGAAAAGGATAGTCGGCAAATGCTGGAAAACCGGTTGCGACGAACACGATCGGAATGAAGGACAATCCCATCGTTGCGGCAGCGAGAGCCAGCCGATCACCAAGCGTTTTGGCGTTGCTCGCGACCCTTGTCTTGCGGGCCCGTCTCTGATGCGGAATGCGAATGACCACCCATGCAACGAGGCCGATCGCCCATATGATGACTGCAATTTTTGGTGTCATTCCAAGTTGCCCTTGCACTTCAGGATTTTGCCGGGAGTAGCGTCGTTTATTCTCGTGCTCAAGTAAATTGGCCCACAGCATATCTGAAAGAAATCGTACCAATAGCGCTTGGTATTGGCGAATACGTACTGATAGTGCACGCGAAAGAGGTTTCTCTTTATCCGGGCATAGGTATCGGGTTGCAGCATGTCTCTCACCTTCACCGTTCGGACGATGGGAAACGTGCCGCCGGGCTTCGGGTTTAATCCGATATCCGAAACGGGATTGGTCTTGTAGAAGTTAATCGCGTCTGTGAGACATTGGATCTCCACCCAATTCAATCTGCCGTTGTCGGCAAGATGCTGCACCGCTTTGCGGAAGTGTCTGCCTGCAGGATGAAATCCAGCTTTCAATGCCGTCGACCCAAGCGTCAGGAGAACGACTTTGCCCGCAAGGTCGGGAAAGGCGCTCTCGATCGAGAGACAGCGTGCAGCGGTATCGATCATCAGCATGCCACCGGTGCTGTGCCCGATCAGAATGACCTCATCATAGGACCCAGCATGCACGCTTGCCACGATCTCTTCGGCAAAGCGCTGCAGGAGCGCATCGGCGTCAGGGCGCTTGCCGCGGATGAAATCGAGCGAAAACGACCACAGATCCATGAGATGAGCGACCGACCATCGCTTTCCAAGCGTCCATAAGGCCGCGCCAAACACCGAGATCCCCACTAGCCAGCTCGCCGGTCCAAGCCACCGCACGGTCACTTGCTTTGCAGCATAGCCGGCCACGAAAAAGCAGATGAGCATTAGAAACGGATAGAGAAAATACAGGCCGAAACGCCACGCTCGGGCAAAGAACCGCAGAGCCGCCCCTGAAATGACGAAGTCCATAAATGTCCAGAGATAACGGGCCAATCTGACCGGCAGCGGGCGTGCAAAGTCGGACAGCACCATTTTGTCGAGACAGAGAAAACTGAAATCGGTTGCGGTAGACCAGCCCTCCTTTGGTGCCTGCGTAGCAATCGTGACCGTACCGACATGGCAATCCGCCGCCTCGACAACGGGCGAAACAGAGGACTGATACTCCCAAAGCGCGTCAAAGCGGGAGATTTCTTTGCGGAGGCGGTCGAAAAACGCCCTCGGCGTTTTCGGATCGTATCCGCCAATGAAGAACACGGCTCGCTTTTGGACAGGCTCATTCATCTGCAAACCGTATTTTGGCCATCTCCTACCGTCAAGTCATCAAGGTGGCGAGGCGAGGGGAGCTGGGAGATTGCTGGCATCGCGGCCTCCCGAGCGAGCGAAACGCGCGCAAGGCACATTCGTCTTGCGCTGGGTCTTCCTTGCGGCACAGCCAGATTGAGGCCATTGGATATGTCGTCAATGAACGCTGTCAGACGGGATGCTTCCGATTGAAAGAATAGGTGCACTACGGGTGGTCGGGATGAAAGACATCCACGCGGAGGGTTGCCTCAGCGATACGAACATCGCCGGCGTAGCCTATTCCATCGGCAACACCACGATGCGTACGACCGATCACCGTTCCTGGGCTCTCGACACGGCATGTCGACCATCCAGAGCGATTATCCGCCAGATGAGTCGGCCATTCATCCTTTCACATTGTGTTGGAGTAGCGCTGCTTGCCCAGGCGCACACCTGAAGGAGCTGCAGCCGCGATCGAAGGTTTGGTCACGTTCATGAATTACATCAGTCTATGCTAATGGATATACCTGAGTTGACACCAGCTTTATTCAGCCGGCAGGCGTGTCATTGAGGACCTTCGATTGTAACACGCCCGTTTCAACTGCTACGAACATTCAAACGGCCAACGGACCTTGTCTTTATTGGACGACCTCAACGATTGTGCGGGTGCGTGGATCGACGAGAACAACCTGGTCATTAAGAACGGTGTAGCGATACTTCTTTACCCCATATTCGGGTGGGACGTCGTAGTACTGCACGCCTTCTTCAGGTAGGACTGCGCCCACTGCTACTCTATTCTGGTACACGATGGAGGGTCGGTTTTCTTTTATGACATAGTCATGAAACCGCGGACGTTGATCTATTCCGAGAAGCCCGTTCACGCCGCCGGTTACCGCGCCAACCGCGCCACCAACCACAGCACCGACCGGTCCCGCTTGACGATTGCCCTGGTCCGCGCCGTTTTCAGCGCCCCCGACGATGCCTTGCGCGTCTGCCGCCAGCGGCGCCAGCACGCCGATTACGAAAGCCCCAAACAATATGCTGCTTCTGTTTGTCATTGCTTCGTCTCCTTGACGAACTCGTGGCGGTCCAGCTCCGCTGGACCCTAGATATCGAACGCGCCCCATCTGCTATTGTTCCACTGGCAAGGCGTTCTTCCATCCGTAGGGTTCGCTCTGGGGGGCCTTGGCGATCTGGGCCTAGGGGATAGGCGGGGAGACCCCGGCCGGCCAACAACACTTCTCATCCGGACGGCGAGCATCATGGCGACCGACCAACCCTAATAATGAAGGGTGCAGGAACATGGTCCAGGGAGCGGACCTGAGGCATTGAATGCCAACGCCGCGGCAACGTTGGGGCAGCGACCGCCTTTTCGCTGATCGTGCCAATGTCGATCGTCGTCCGTGCCGCAGTTACGGCCGGAGATATATCGAGATGGCTGCCACGGCGTCAGTGTTTATTTTGTGGAGAGCTTGTGCGCCTCGCTGGACGACCTATGGGCTCGTTCCGCATGCTCATGCGCTGCTTCTGCATGTCGCTTGGCGTCGTCGTGCTTACCATTCGTATGAGCATGCGCGGCCTCATAATGGTGGTGGGCCGCCGCAGCGTGATGACCAGCTGCCGTGTGATGGTGCTCGTTTGATGGATGGGTAGCCATTGCTTCCTCCTGCTTGATCACCCCGGGTCATTCCAAGGCCACAAGCAAACAAAGCAAACGAGCCGATGTTCCCGTGCATTCATCTAGACCAGCATTATTTGCGCTGTCGCGCTTTAACCCATCGAACGGAATCTTGGTCCGGCGAGCACTCCCACCCGCAAATGCACAACGGAGCCCGGTTTCTCCGGTCACGCTGGCGGCAGCCACAGGCTTTCTTTGGCAAGACAGTGACGGCTGGAACAGACGAAGTGCCGGGAGCCAACGAGATCGGCGACCAACTGGCGGTCACGTTTTCATTCAGACCGCGCAACGCCCTGAAAGAAAAGCACAGCGGGACAAGTCATGACAACAGACCCTTGCAGGCGTACCGGGGCGGAAAATGAGCAGCTATCGGTCTCGCCTTTTTGGTTTGAACTTGGCGTCTTCCACGGCCTGGCTTCCAAAACGCTCGTTGGGACTGACGTGCTGAACTCGAACCGGGGAAGCGATCCCCCTTTTGGCTTGAAGGCACAGGGCCAGGCGCCGCGCCAATCCTGCAAAAATCGTTACGCTTCAATGTCTCGATCTGATATGGCCTCTTGGGCGCAATCAGCGCGTGCCTGATGGATTCTTTCCTGCAGGTCAAATGGTGAGGATCGGTATGAGAAGACAGCATGGCCAACGGGTCTCTAATCGCACTCTTGGCCTTGATCCCGCCGTTGCCATCGCGCTTGCCAGCGCCATTGTTTTTTTTATTGCCAGCAGTGTTGTTGCCTATCTCAATCTCCTTGCGCTTCAGGAAGGCAGCGATGGCATTGCCCGCTCACATAAAGTCATCGTTGCTCTCGACGAGTTGCTGTCCCAGACGCAAAACGCCGAGACGGGTCAGAGGGGCTTTCTTCTGACCAACAGCGAGAGCTACCTGCAGCCTTATGCAGCTGCGCTCCAGACAATCCCTGAAAAGCTGGCGGAAGTCGCCGACTTGACGCAAGCCAATGGCGCACAGGCCAAAAGAGTGGTGCTGCTGAAGCAGCAGGTCCAAGCAAAACTATCCGAACTTGCTGAAACGATCGAGCTTCGACGTGTCCAGGGTCTTGAAGCTGCGCTTGCGATCGTGAATTCAAATCGCGGCAAGGACGCGATGGATGCAATTCGGTCGCAGATTGCAGCTATTGGTCACGAAGAGGCAGATATCCGCGCCGAGCGCATGACGACCATGGCCAGCGCGCAGCAACGCGCATTTCTAAGCACCATTTTCGCCGGCATCCTCGGCATCGCTTTGACTGCGACCATCGGCTTCCTCATGCGTCGCGCGACTTTAACACGCCGCCGCGACGAATGGCTCCAGTCCGGTGAGGTCGGGCTTGCTGCGGCGATGATCGGCGATCAGCCGATCGACAGGTTAGGAAATAGCCTTCTTGAGTTTTTGGGCCGATACATCGGTGCCGTTGCCGGCGCTGTGTTCACAAGCAACGGTGGCACTTTCCGCAGAGCCGCCATTTATGGCGTTCCCCCCGGTGCAGACATACCGACGGCCTTTGCGGCGCGGGAGGGCCTTCTGGGGCAGGCTGCCGCCGAAGGGCGCGCACTGGTTGTCGATGATGTTCCGGACGGCTATCTCGCTTTCGGGTCGGCGCTTGGACAGGACAAGCCGAGACATCTCATTATCCTGCCCGGAAAAGTCGACAACGTCGTCAATACAGTGATCGAGCTTGGCTTCTTGCATCCGATCGATGAAAGGATCGTCGCGCTTTTGGAGCAGACGTCCGAAGCGATTGCAACGGCAGTTCGCTCGGCAGTCTACCGCAGCGAGCTTCAGGATCTTCTTGAGGAAACCCAGCGGCAGTCGGGCGAGCTGCAGGCACAAAGCGAGGAGCTTCGGGTCTCGAACGAGGAGCTCGAGGAGCAGGGCAGGGCTTTGCAGGAATCTCAGGGCCGTCTTGAACAACAGCAGGTCGAGCTTGAACAGACCAATCTTCAACTGGAAGAGCAGGCCCGGCAGCTGGAGGTGCAGCGCGACGATCTCGAGCGCATCAATGCGTCGGTCCGACTGAAGGCTCGGGAACTCGAGAGGGCGAGCCAGTACAAATCCGATTTCCTCGCCAATATGTCGCACGAATTGCGAACGCCGCTGAATTCCTCGCTCATTCTCGCGAAACTTCTCGCCGACAATCCCGACGATAATCTGACTGAGGAACAGGTCAAGTTTGCAAAGACGATCCAGTCGTCCGGTAACGATCTGCTTAATTTGATCAACGATATTCTAGACCTCTCCAAGATCGAAGCCGGCCATATCGATATCCATCCGCAAGTCACGTCGATCGACCGTTTGGCCGGTAATCTCCGCCAGGTCTTCGAACCGCTGGCCGGGGACAAGCGACTTGAGTTCAAAATCGCCATCGCCGCCGATGCGCCGGCTCATATTGAAACCGATACCCAGCGGCTCGAGCAAGTCCTGAAGAACCTCCTGTCGAACGCGATCAAGTTTACCGAAGCGGGAACGGTTGCACTGTCCATTTCGAAAACGAAAGAGGGGAGCGTTGCATTTTCGGTCTCCGACACCGGCATTGGCATTGCAGAAGAGCAGCAGCAGAATGTCTTTGACGCGTTTCATCAGGCCGACGGAACCATCAGCCGCAAATATGGCGGTACTGGTCTTGGGCTGTCGATCTCACGTCAATTGGTCAGACTTCTGGCTGGGACGATTGCGGTCGAGAGCAAGCCCGGGCAGGGCAGCATTTTTACCGTTACCCTTCCGCAGACCTACGATCCTTCTGAGGTTGCGCCACGCGAACAGGTCGCCCGGCCCCTGTCTGAAGCGGACGATCACCCCCCGAAGAGCGATCGATCTCAGGCCGGCCGGCCCATTCGAAAAATCGATGATGACAGGCAGACGTTGACCGGTGGCAAGCGGGTCCTCCTCGTTATTGAGGACGATGCCAATTTCGCATCGATCGTGCGCGATCTATCACGGGAGATGGGGTTTCAGTCCATCGTTGCAGGCACAGCTGAGGAGGCGTTGAGCCTTGCGAAAGAGTTTCTGCCAAGCGCCATCGTCTTGGATATAGGGCTGCCGGATCAATCTGGCCTGGCCGTGCTCGACCGACTGAAAAACGATGTGCAAACCCGTCATATTCCGATCCATATCGTGTCAGGTGGCGATCATACCGAGGCAGCCTACTCGCTTGGCGCCGCCGGATATGCGATCAAGCCCGTCAACCGGGATCAGTTGGTCGAGGTCCTGCAGAAACTCGAAGCAAGGCTGTCGCAGCGCGTTCATCGGATTTTGATCGTCGAGGACGATATCGTCCAGCGGGAAGCGGTTGCAAAGCTGCTGGGATCGCCGGATGTTGAGACGGTCACGGCCAGTACCGCGGCCGATTGTCTGAGCCTGCTCAAGGACAATACGTTCGATTGCATGGTGCTGGACCTGACGCTTCCGGACGCATCAGGCTATTCCCTGCTCGAAACATTGAGCCAGGAAAGCGCCTACGCGTTTCCACCCGTCATCGTCTATACCGGCCGGGAATTGTCGAGCGATGACGAGCAGAGGCTGCGCCGCTACTCGAAATCCATCATCATTAAAGGCGCGAAATCGCCTGAACGCCTTCTCGACGAAGTCAGCCTCTTCCTGCATCAGGTCATTTCGGAGCTTCCCGACGAGCAGCAAAAAATGATCCGGAAGGCACGCAACAGGGATGCCGTGCTCGAAGGCCGGCGGATTCTTGTGGTCGAAGACGACGTGCGCAACGTCTATGCTCTTTCAAACATACTTGAGCCAAGGGGCGCGATCGTCCAGATCGCGCGCAACGGTCGCGAAGCATTGGAGGTGTTGCAGAAAGCCTCCGCGTCGCCGGAAACGGCCATTGATCTGGTTCTCATGGATGTGATGATGCCGGTCATGGATGGGCTCAGCGCCACCCGGGAAATCCGCAGGAATCCGGCATGGAAAAAAATGCCGATCATTACCTTGACCGCAAAGGCGATGCCCGACGATCAGGAGCGCTGCATTGAGGCCGGCGCCAACGATTACATGGCCAAACCTCTCGATGTGGAAAAACTCCTGTCCCTCGTTCGCGTGTGGATCCCGAAATGAGCGAAACGCCGGCACCCGAGAAGCTCGAAGATATCGAGATACGCCTGTTATTGGAGGCGTTGTTTCTCAAATATCACTACGACTTCCGCAACTATGCGATGGCGTCGATCAAGCGCAGGCTGAAACAAGCCCGCATGCACCTCGGATTTGCGACGTTCTCCGCCTTGCAGGAAGGCCTGCTCCACGATCCCGGCATGGTCACGACGCTCCTGCGCTATCTCACGGTGCAGGTGAGTGAGATGTTCCGGGATCCCACCTATTTCAAGGCGATCCGCGAAAAGGTCGTGCCGCACCTGCGAACCTATCCCTCCCTCAAGGTCTGGGTTGCCGGCTGCAGCAGTGGCGAAGAGCTGTATTCGCTTGTCATTCTGTTTCGAGAAGAGGGGCTCGAAGATCGCACGATCTTTTATGCGACCGACATCAATCAAGAGGCACTTCAGGCCGCGGAAGCCGGCGTATTCTCCCTCGATCGCCTGCAGCACTTTACGGAATACCATCGACAATCCGGCGGAAAATCCTCGTTGTCGGACTATTATCAGGCAGCGTATGGCAGGGCATCGTTCGACAAGAGCCTGCGGCGGAATGTTGTGTTCTCCGATCATAGCCTGGTGACGGATGCCGTCTTCGCCGAAATGCATTTTATCTCTTGTCGAAACGTGATGATCTATTTCGATCGGGTTCTCCAGGACCGGGCGATCGGTCTCTTTAAGGATTCACTGACCCGAAAAGGGTTTCTGGGGCTTGGAAGCAGGGAAAGCATGCGTTTCTCGGAGCATGCTCCCGCCTTTCGTGAATTCGTCAGTGAGGAAAAGATCTACCAGAGGCGGGCTGACTGATGCAGCTGCCCTTTGAAGCCGTGGTGATGGGTGCGTCCGCTGGTGCTGTCGAGGCGCTCTCGGCTATTCTTCCCTTTCTTTCCCCGGCATTCCCCGTGCCTGTTATCGTCGTGGTACATGTTCCCCCGGACCGACGCAGCATAATGGCTGAGCTTTTTCAGACGAAGTGCGCTCTTTCCGTAACCGAGGCGGAAGACAAACAACCACTTGAGCGGGGCACGATTTATTTCGCCCCTCCGGACTACCACCTGCTGGTCGAAGCCGGTGGCAGCCTCGCGCTCTCGAATGAGGAGCCGGTGTTGTTCTCCCGACCTTCGATTGACGTTCTGTTCGAAAGCGCCGCCGACGTCTATGGCTCCCGTTTGGTCGCGATCGTGCTGACCGGCGCCAACAGTGATGGTGCACGAGGGCTACGGGCCGTCGCCAATGCCGGCGGAACGGCCATTGTCCAAAATCCAGACGGCGCTACTGCCGCTGCCATGCCGACGGCCGCCATCGAGATGGTGCCTGACGCTGATATTATGCCACTTGCGGCAATCCGCGAATTTCTAGGGAAGATTTGAGGCTATCCATGAACCAGGTTCCATTTCTTCTCGTTGACGATCTCGAGGAAAATCTCGTGGCGCTGGACGCCTTGCTTCGCCGTGACGATGTTCTGTTGCTGAAGGCGCGATCGGGTGACCAGGCTCTGGAAATATTGTTGGAGCATGACGTCGCTCTCGCATTGGTGGACGTCCATATGCCCGGCCTGAGCGGCTTCGAGCTTGCTGAACTGCTGCGTGGAAATGAGCGTACCCGCCACATTCCGATCATCTTCGTCACGGCCAGCTCGGGTGATGGCCGACGCCGCTTTCAGGGCTATGAGGCTGGCGCGGTTGACTTCATTCAAAAGCCGATCGAGCCGGATGTCCTGCGAAGCAAGGTTGCCGTCTTCCATGAGCTTTACCGTCAGAGGCAACAGCTCGCTGTGCAGCGCGATACGCTCGCGGTCCAGGCCGAAGCGCTCAAGGAGGCGGCGCGAGACAAGGATCTTTTGCTGCGTGAGATCAACCATCGCATCAAGAACCTTTTCAGCCTTACCTCCGGGTTGATTTCCTTGAGCGCCAAGTCCGCGACAGACGCGGCGGAGCTGGCGAGCGAGCTGAGGTCACGGCTGCATGCGCTGGCGCGCGCGCATGAGCTGACCTTGCCGGATCTCTCGGGCACTGGCGAGGTCGGGGCGGCTGCCACCACGGTCAAAACCTTGCTGCGCGCAATTCTCGCGCCGTATGAGCATCAGCAGGGCTCGAAAATCACCGTCCGCGGTTCGGATCATCCGCTTGCGGGCAAAGCTCTGACCTCTTTCGCACTTCTAATGCATGAACTCGTAACGAACTCGGCCAAGTACGGCGCGCTATCAACGCCGGCAGGAGCGTTGACGGTAGATTTTTCGCTCACGGATAGCTTACTTCGTCTTCATTGGGAGGAAAGTGTTTCGCAAGGTGTCAAGCAGCCCACGAGCAGAGAGGGTTTTGGCACTACATTGGAAAAGGCTGCTTTGGTCGGCCTCAGCGGATCGATGACGAAAGACTGGTTTGCCGACGGCCTGAGACTTTCCGTAGATGTCCCTGCCGCAGGACTGTCAGGTTCTGATTTGCACTAGTCGCCAATCGATCTGGTTATTAGGAACATGATGAAGCGCCGTCACGGCGTTCCTATCGAAACAGATGTCGCGGATCTGCGGACGCGTCACCTCTAGTGCAGGCGACGTGTTTCGAGACCTGGACAGCGATCAGAAAATCCGCCGTCGACCTTAAGATCGCATGCCCCGGTCCAAGTGCCGTTTGATATGTGCCATTGAGCCGGCGTGGCCTTGATAGAGAAGATGAACTCCGGCGTCCTTACCATCGGGCGATGTCGTAAAATTTGACATTTCCGCGGAACAGAAGAGACCTACAGGAATTACTACCGGAAGGAGAATGTCGCTTTGGGTGAGAGAGGAGAACCAGCCGCTTGCAACCGGTTCTCGCCAAAGCGCCCAGCGGGCGGTTCTCCGGACCGTCATTCTTCCGAGACGGCACAGGTTTTGAATGTTTGCAGTCGAGAGATTGATAAACCCGAATGGATTTACGGCAGATGAAAACCGAGACGTTGGAGGGAATATCACTTCCCGTAGCACTTGTTGTCGATGACGAGCCCCTTATTCGCATGGACACGGCGGACATCATCGCAGGGGCTGGATATCATGTCGTAGAAGCCGCCTCGGCGGACGAAGCCCTCCAGTTCATCGAGAGCCATGCGGCGCTCGCACTTCTCTTTACAGACGTGAATACCGGAGGGAGCGTTAACGGGTTCGAGCTCGCGCGTAGGGTCACGGAACTCTGGCCCGAAATTCACGTTATTGTCGCGTCCGGCGAGCGGCTCCCCGCAGAGGGCGACATTCCCGACGATGTGCAGTTCATTCGCAAGCCATTTTCGGCGCAGACGGTTTTGCAGATGCTGCAGGAAAGAAGGGGAAGACGATGAAGCTTCAGAAATTCAGCATCACCGACGCGAAACTGTCTCGATCTCCGGGACAAGATGCCGACATATATGTGGGAAATTTGGTCGATGAGCGACATGGCGGACCGATTACCATTGGATACGGCCGCTACGATCCGGATCAGAGTCTCACGGAAACGATGGCGGTTGACGATGTCATGATCATTTTAAGTGGTCGGCTTTCCGTGTCGACAGGCGACGGCACGGTGACGGCAGGGCCAGGCGACATCGTCTACATGCCAAGGGGAGCATCCGTCACCATCACGACGGAAGGAGAGGGCGCCATGACCGCCTACGTCACCTATCCGCATTGGGCCGAAGCCCGGGAATAGCCTCGACGCCGCTCGAATGACGGAATCGAACGCGCACCTATCCTTATCGGTATTTCTGACCACCAAGACCGGCCCATCATCCCGTTAGGGATTTGCGAGCGGGCAAAACCGCTGCTGGGACCTGCTCGTCGCAACCCGGCTCCTCGTCAAGCGGTTGTTCAAGGCAGGCGATGCGAAGGCTTGATTATCGGCTCCGTCCCGCCGCCGCCCATGCTTCCCATCCAATTCGTCACCTGCGCCCGCAACAATAGCTATCGCTTGACATGGATGCAGGCGAAAGCGATGTTGCCGGAATGAGCAAGAACGTACTCGACGTGCTGTATCGTATGTGTCCCCTGGCAGGACATTAGCCCGTTCCCGGTCGCCGTCGCGCCCCGGGAGACGGGAGCGGCAGCTTTTGGTTCTTTTGCGCGACTCAAAAACCTATCGATTTCATCTGCCAGGCGTTGAAGCGCTTGGCCACAGGAGAGTTCGCGTGAACGACAGTATCAACCCGGCCGGAAAGCCGCCTATCTTTGTGAGAAGTGCCGACTATGCAAGACTTGTCGCCTTGGCGCAGGCTGCGATGGAGAGAGAGTCTGCAGTCGCAGATGAATTGATGGCTGAGCTGGAGCGTGCTTCAGTCATGGTCGACGAGCCCGCATTGCGTCAGACCGTCCAAATCGGGACGACGGCAACTTACACAATTGCATCCGGTGAATCCCGAACCGTCACCCTCGTCTATCCCGGCGAGGCGAACATCGAAGAGAACAAGGTCTCAATTCTCACGCCCATCGGAGTGGCGTTGTTGGGCCTGTCGGAGGGGCAATCGATCCACTGGATCGCCCGCGATGGTGATGTCCGCGTGCTCTCGGTCACTGAGGTTGCGAGCTGATCGCGTTCGATAGGCGGTTGAATGCCCGGCACAGCGCGAAGGGTCAAAACGTCGCGCTGCGCCAACCAAGATCATATCACGTGATACGCCGTTGCGGGATCGTCTCGTGACGGTCGTGCGGTCATGTTTTCCCGCACTTGCCTCGTGCGCACTCCTGAAGCCATAGCGGCTGCCAATCTCAAAAAAGGCGCGCACTCGCCCGTGGCCGCGGGTTGATCGCCACTTAACGCCGGGGTGTTTCGGAGATATCGAGACGGTGAGCGCTTTGTCGGCCTGGGCAATCATCGCTCCGTCACATGCACGAGCCTTCAGCGCCGGCCCAGGCTTAATCGCGCTTCGAGTTCGATTTCGGCCCGCACTCTTGGCTCCGTAAAGCAGTTTGTCAGCCCGTTCATGAAGTGTAGTGAAACCCTCATTGCCAAAAAGGTCTGTCACACCCATGCTGGAAGTCACGGGGTCGCCCGAGACCCGAAACGGTGCGGGCGACAATTGCAGGAATTGCCTGCCGCCGAAGCTCGGCCTGACTATGTAAACAAGCGTCCGCTTGCCCGTAGATCCTGTCGGGTGTCCTCTAACGCTGGACTTCGAGATGGACATGGAAACGCGGCCCCTGTCCTCCAAACCTGAGCGTCCCTCCGAGACGCTCGATCGACATTTTGACAATGGCGAGGCCAAGTCCGCTTCCACCGGGCGCAGAACGGGGCGATCGATAGAACCGCTGAAGAACCTTTTCCTGCTCATCGACTGCGATACCCGGCCCTTCGTCGGAGACGGTGACGCTCAGCTTCGCGTCGTCCACTTGCGTCGTGCACTCGACGACAGATCCGCGTGGTGCATGCTGCACCGCATTTTCCATGATGTTTCGGATCGCCAGTCGTAGAAGCGATGCATCGGCAGCAATGGAGATAGGTTTTGCCGGCTGCGGTGCCGCGTAGGTCACCTCGACGCCCCGTGATTTTTTGAGGAATTCGAGATCGTGCACGACATCGAGAATGAGGGCTGAGACGTCGGCCGTCTGCGCGGGGCAAGCGGCATCATCTACAGCGTCGACGGCCGCCAGATCGATGAGCTGTCTCGCCATTCTACTGGTTCTGTCGACGCTCTGCTCGATCCGTTTCAGCGCCTGACGCTGCATTTCCGGGTCGGTCGAACGCATCGCGACCTGTGCCTGCGTCTTCAGTCCGGCAAGCGGTGTCTTCAGCTCATGCGCAGCGTAGGTAATGAACTCCTGTTCCCTTTCCCGAGCAGACTGGACGCGGGAGAGCAGACTGTTGAGCGCGCGGATCATGGGACGAAGCTCCGAGGCCGTGCACTGATCGACAAACGGATGAAGCTGCGAGGCGTCGCGGGCAGTCAGGCTTGTTGCCAGTCTCTGCAGCGGAGCGAGCCCCTTTGACACCGACAACCAGATGAGGCCGACCATCAACGGCATGATGAGGATTGCCGGATACAGCAGGCCCTTGATGACGTCGTCGACGAGACGGTCCCGGACCTGCAGGCTATCCCCGACGAGAACTCTCACGCCAAGGTCGGGCTTGATGACGGCATAGACGCGCCAGGCCGCGCCGTTGATCGTCGTGTTCTGGAACCCGGAAGCGTGATCAGAGAGCGACGCGACGGGCGCGCTGTCGGATTTGCTGAGCAGCTTCCCGGTGACCGACCAGATCTGGCAAGCGAGCTGACGCTCATAGGACGGTGCTTCCACCGGCTCGGTTTCCAGATCACGTCCGGAATGTGCTGCCTCGCCGTTGAAGCCCACCATGACAGGCCGATCCCCGACGAGCGAACTGACCATTTTAGCGGACTCGACCAACCGTGCGTCGAGGACATGCTCAAGGCGTTCCTTGGTGCTCGCATAGATCCAGACGCAGGCTGAGAGCCAGACGACTCCGGTCATGAGAAGAAGAACGGTGAATAGTCTTACCCTGATGGACATCAGTCGGCCTTTCCCACCCGGTAGCCGACCCCACGGACGGTCTCGATGAATGTCGTGCCGAGTTTCGCGCGAAGCTTGTGGACGTGGACTTCGATCGTGTTGCTTTCGACGTCCTCCTGCCAGCCGTAGAGTTTCTCTTCAAGCACCGACTTGGAGAAGATCATGCCCGGGTTCTGCATGAGCGCGTTGATGATCGCGAATTCGCGACGTGACAGAGGGATGATATTCCCGTCTCTTCGGGCCTCCATCCTGGCAGGATCAAGCGTTAAACCCTGGTTTTCAAGAATACCTTCCGCGCGCCCTTCGCCGCGCCGGATGATGGCCCGCAGCCGCGCAGCGACCTCATCGAGATCGAAGGGCTTGCCGAGATAGTCGTCTGCTCCGGCATCGAGGCCGGATATCTTGTCGGCCGTCGCGTCCTTCGCTGTCAGCAACAGCACCGGCACCCGGTCGCGGCGGTCCCGGATATGCCGCAGCAGGTCGAGGCCGGTTCCATCGGGGAGCATCACGTCAAAGACGACAGCGTCAAAGCGGGCGTTCTCGAGGGCAGAACGCGCATCCGCCACCGTTGTCACCGTATCGACAGTGAAGCCGGCAAGTTCCAATCCGACCTTCAGACCATCAAGCAGGACATCGTCATCTTCCACCACGAGCAGGCGCATCGAACACTCCATCTTCGGCAGCGGAGATCTCCGCTGTCTACCTTAAGGCTGCCTTAAGCTGGCGGCCCCAAGCCGTATCTGCTAATGGCCTACCCCATAAGGAGAAAGAATGCGTCTCAAACTTTCGTTGGCGATCCTTGTCCTGCTGTCGTTGTGCAGCTCTGCATTCGCGGTCAATGCGCCGATCAGGATGGAGGACGCCTTCAAGCTCTCTGTCGACCGGTCAGGCCCAATGGCGACGTTCCGGTGGGAGATCAAAAAGGGATATTACCTTTATCGCGACGCCCTTGAGGCGAATGCGGACGATGGGAGAAAGCTCGACCTGCAGACGTCTGCGGGAACGATGAAGGACGATCCCGGTTTCGGCACCACCGAAGTCTATTTCGATCAGGCGACAGCAAAGCTTGCCAATGCACCGGGAAAGCTCAAACTGTCGTTCCGAGGCTGCCAGGACGGCGGTATCTGTTATCCGGTGCGCACCGTCCAGGTTGATGGCTTGAACATGATACCTGACGACCCTTTGGCGTCACGGCCGCCAGACAGTTCCGCTTTCAAGGCGTTCACGCCCATTCCGCCTTCAGCGATCGCGCAGACGGTCGAACAACCTGCCGCACATGTCGGATCAGGGATGGTCGATGGAATACTGAGCCGTGGTGGGATGGTCCTGCTGTTGGCGTCCTTCATGGGTCTCGGCATCCTTCTCGCCTTCACGCCTTGCGTTTTTCCGATGTATCCTATCCTTGCGGCCACCCTCGGGCGGCAGGGCGCCTCGCTGTCGCCTGGACAAGGATTCGTCCTGTCGGTCGTCTACGTCGTCGCGCTTGCCGCCGCCTTCAGCCTGTTCGGTGTGCTTGCGGCATGGCTCGGCCAGAGCTTCCAGATCGCACTCCAGTCGCGAACGGCCGTGGGAGTGATGGTTGGGGTGTTCGCTCTTCTCGCCATCGCCAGCTTCGGGATGGTGGAGATCCAGCTTCCAGCATTCCTGCGGGACCGACTTGCGCGCCGTCAACGCGCGCTCCGAGGATCGATCGCTTCGACGGCCATCCTGGGCTTCACCTCGGCGCTGTTGCTCGGCCCGTGCGTGACTGCTCCGCTTGCAGGTGCGCTCCTTTACATCGCCAAGACCGGCGACATAGCGCTTGGCGCGGCCGCGCTCTTCGCACTGGGGATCGGCAAAGGCATTCCTCTTATCGTCATCGGGACGTCGGGGGCGGCACTGCTGCCGCGCGCAGGCGCTTGGATGACCCAGGTTCGTTGGCTCTTCGGCTTTATGTTCCTCGGCACGGCGGTCTGGTATCTCGACCGTCTGGTCGAGCCTTCCGTGACGCTTGGGCTTTCTGCGGCAGTCCTCGTGACGGCCGGCGTGTGCTTCGGCGCATTCGATACCATGTCTTCGCAGACGGGGCTTGGGCGGAGGTTGGCAAAATCCGGCAGTCTTCTCGCCATCCTCTACGGCGCCTTCCTCGCTTTTGGAGCGGCAAGCGGTGCGACAAGCATACTCCAGCCGTTGAAAGGATTGGGCGGTAGCGTCGTGACGACGTCACCCGGCCTGAGCAAGGCGAATTTTGCAAGTGTTTCCAACGAGGAGGAACTGCGAAGCGCCCTTGCGAACAGTCGCAAGCCGAGCCTCGTCTACTTCACGGCCGACTGGTGCGTATCGTGCCATGTCATCGACCGTTCGGTGTTGACCGACCCGCGGGTTGCCGTTGGCCTTGCTGATACCCATCTTGTCATCGTCGATCTGTCGCAAATGACGCCGGCCAAGCAGACGCTGATGACGGACAACGGTGTTGTCGGTCCTCCGACCATGCTCTTCTTCCGCAGGGACGCTTCTGCGACGGACAGCCTGGTCGGCGAAATGTCTGCGCAGGACGTGATCGATGCCGCCGCGAAAGCTGCGGCGACCGCGCAATCCACCGCGCAATCCACCGCTTCTAGCATGAGAGCCCCTTCATGAACCTTACTCGCCGCCATTTCACAGTGGGCGCAGCCCTAGCCGCCACACTTCCTCCGTCACTCGCGCGCGCAACGACGGATCCAACAAGCCGCGAGCTGGTTCTGAGCGACCCAGAAGCGCCCGTTCTCGGCAATCCGAACGGTGACGTCACCGTGGTCGAGTATTTCGACTATCAATGCCCTTACTGCAAGACATCATACGAAACCGTCCGGGAGGTGGTCGAGCAGGACGGCAAGGTCAGGCTCGTCATGAAGGATTGGCCGGTCTTCGGTGGTGCGTCGATCATCGCGGCGCAGGCGGTGCTCGCAACAGCAAAGCTCGGCAAATATGAGAAAACGCTCGACGCGATGTTCCACACGCCGATGAAACTGCAGCAGACCGATGTGGAAAAGGCGCTTTCGAAGGTCGGCTTCACTTTCGAAGACGTCGGCAAGGCCGTGATCGCGAACCAGGCGTGGATCTCCAACCTGTTGGATCGCAACTGGCTGCAGGCATCCGCCTTCAAATTCGTTGGTACGCCGTCCTTCGTGGTGGGATCGACGACCTTCGCGGGCGTCCTCGACCGCAAGGGCCTGAAGGACGCGATCGCGAAGGCGCGTGGTTAGCCCTGCTGACGGGCCTTGGCAAAGAGGTCCGTGAACTCGTCGGCGCTCTGTATCGCCCCGGGAACGAGATATTTGCCGACGATGAAGGCGGGCGTGCCGCGTAAGCCCAGCGACCTCGCCTGATCGTCGTTTCGTTTCAGCAGCGCGGAGATCTCGGCTTCGTACTTCGCAAGATCGTCCTCAAGGCGGGCAAAGTCGACACCGTCGGTGTTCCTGACGACGTCCCGCATCTGGTCAACCTTCACCTTGGGTGTCTTGATCGCCATCAAGGCCTCGTGGACGGCATCGTAACGGTCTTGGTATTTCGCAGCGAGCGCAAGCCGGGCGCCGTCGACCGAGTCCTTTGTGATGATCGGCCAGTCCTTGTAGACCAGTAGCACACCTCCATCCTTCGAGACCGCCTCACGCATCGGCACAGCCGTTTTCTTGCACCAAGGGCAATTATAGTCGAGGAAGGTGACCACGGTGAGGTTGCCCATGGGGTTGCCGGTAACAGGCGCGGCCGGATCGCGCAGGATCATCTCCAGGCCGAGGTCATCGTCAGCAAGGGCGATCGCCGGAACTGCTGCCGCTGCAACCGCAAGCACGGATATTTGAAGGAAGGTGCGGCGTCCAAGCGTCCGCATTTCGATTTCGTTTCTCAAATTTGCTCTCCTGTTCAAGAGTTTGGAATGGACGTCACGCACCGGGTTGCTCCCGCATGGACGGATCGGGAAGGACGACGATCGCGCTGCCGTCCCGGACATTGTTATAGAGGTCGATGACATCCTGGTTCAGAAGCCGGATGCAGCCGGACGACACCGCCTTGCCGATCGAGAATGCTTCGGGAGTTCCATGAAGGCGGTAGAGCGTATCCTTCCCACCCTGATGGATGTAAAGCGCGCGAGCGCCAAGCGGGTTTCGAAGGCCGGGCGCCATGCCGCCGTTCTCCTTGCTGACCGGCTGCAGGCGCGGATCGCGTGCGACCATCTCGTCCGGCGGGGTCCATTTCGGCCAGGCCCGCTTGTAGGCGACCGTCGCCCGACCCGACCACGAGAAGCCATCGCGACCGACGCCGATGCCATACCGCATCGCCTTGCCACCGGGCAGGACGTGGTAGAGGAATTTGTTGGGCGTGTCGACGATCAAAGTCCCGACCCTTTCGTTTGTCGGGTAGTCGACAACCTGCCGCCTGAACTGCGGCGAGACTTGTCTCAGATCCACCGCTGGGATCGGAAACTCTTCCTGCGGCATCGCCGAATAGATCACGGGTGTCTCGGGGAATGGTTCATCGCTGCCTGGCGTGGCCAAGGAAACCGTCTGCGTCGTCGGCGTCGTGGTGGAACAGCCTGCGAGGAGGCCCACAACGGCGGCCACCAGAAGCGTTCGGCGGCGAATGATGATGTCAACGTCTTGCATTTCGGGTCTGTCTCCGCTTTGAAGCCAGACAAACGGGGACCACCTTAAGCCAGTCTTAAGGCAATGGGGTCAATGGCCGCCCTGGGCGGCGACGGCGTTCCCCATGTTGGCTGCAGCGAAAGCCAATGCCCATTGGTCGCCGGACTTCGTCCGTGACCGGTTTGTGTGCGGCAGGCGCTTTCGTGTCCCCGGGCGCGTCGCCATGCGGGGCAAGACAAAGAATGCCAGTTTCCATCTGGGATGAGATAGAACCCAACTGAGGCATCAAGCGACAGGCGTCGACATTTGTATCGCGGCAGGGTGTCACTTCGGCAGATACGCGTCAGCGCCCTGGACGATGATCTGTTCCTCGCTAAGAGATTTATGCCAATGCGAATAAAATACCAATCGTTCCTTTGGCAGTTTCACGTCTTTTCGCAGATGCCGATAAATTGCGCTGAAGGCTTCATGCTCGCATCCACCCCAAAAAAATGCTTCTTCCTGATTTCCCGGCCACGACACCGACCTCAGTGCATCTGCCAACAAGGTCGTCGTGCCGGGACGCGCCCCGTTGCGATGAAGCCAATGAACCGACACTCTAGGCGGACATTTTAAGCGTAATTCATCCGCTTCCGTGTCCACTTCGAGAAAAGCATGGCCTTCTGTCTCAGGTGGCAGGGATTCGAGAATCCGGCTGATGCCCGGCAGAGCTGTTTCGTCTCCCGCAAGTACATGGAATTTTGCCGGCTTCGGTCCATTTGCGGCTGGGCCGAGAATGCCGACCAGGTCGCCAGCCTGCGCTTCCATCGCCCATAATGTCGCTGGGCCTGCGTGAGCATGGAGAGCAAAGTCTATTGTGATTTCTTGGCGACCTACGTCGATGCGTCGGATAGTGTAGACTCGGGTCGGCACAGCACTGTATTGCGGCCAGACGACATGACCCCGGTCATCGAGCATCGGCCAGATCGGCGTAGCAATCCCACGCGGTTGGAAGATCAGTCGACAGTGAAGCTGGTCATCACGATCGTACCGTTCGAGGTCTGCGCCCCTGAAGACTATCCGGCGGAAACCGGGTGAAATCTGTTCGATCGACGTAACATGCAGCATGCGAAGATCGTCGGGAAGAGCAGGTGGCGTATGGTCGCCCTGCCATTGGATCTCGAGGTTTTCTTGCGCGGCGATAAAACAGATTGGCCCGACGAGAGCATGCTTTAGCCGGTTGATCCCGCCGGGGCTATCCGCTTCGACAGTCAGGTCAAAACCGCCATTGCGTGCCTCGAACGTGGCTTCGCCAAAGCGCGAGTGAACGCGATGGACGGATCCCAGCTTGACGATGGTTACGTCATGCGTCGCGATCGCGTCCACGATCGGATCGAGATACTCGTCGATCCTGGCGAATTGTACCGCTGCGCTCGCACGGTAGCGTCTACTGGCGGCTGTACTCATTGACATCGTCTCCATGAAATCAGATCGAGGCCCATAGCGGCCCTTCGATTGGAAATGCCGCGAAGTCCCTGTTAATCGTTTCCAGGATGGCATCGGGATTGAGGCCGGTGGCTTGTTCGGGATGAAGCCATTTGGCAGCCAGGACGACGAACAACACATTCAACGGCAGATTGGAGATCAGTCCGGTCCAGATTCCATAAACACGCTTATTGCGAACGCTCGAAAGCGCGTTGAAACCAGTCCGGCCGTCCACCAATCGCTGCAAGCCTTCGCGGCCAAGCTTCGGATCGAGGCCCGGCCCGATAGCAGGTCGGCTGCCCGAGGCCCAGCCGCCACCCGAGGCGATATAGACGTCGTGCGGCGTTGCCAGGACATATTCCAGCGACAATTGCTGGAACCATGGCGCGGTTACGCCGGGCAGGGGCTGTCCGCCGGCCTGGGTCAGCAATTCTCCCCAAACCTTCCGCCCGGCAGCCCAGCAGCAATCATCCAGGGTGGATTGAACCTCCAGATAGGTCGTGACCGGTGGTCTGCCTTTGACGAGGGCTGCGACCTTCGCCAGTTCGCTGTCGAAGAAAGAGGTGAATGCCTCGGCCTTTGCGGTGGCGTTCAGTAGCGTACCCCACATGCGCATCGACGCCCGGAGCGCCGTCAGCGGATCGCTTGCCTGCTCGCTCGCCGCGCTGTTGCTCGCAGCGTCGCTGTAGGCGACCGGGATCCCCAGCTGCGTCAACCGCTCCACTATCGGATTCTTGTCGCCATCCGGCGTCATGAAGGCGTTCGTCACCACCAGATCGGGCGAAAGGCTGATCAGTCCCTCGATCGAGACGCTATCGGGAGTTTGCTTTCCGACCACACTGACCGAATGACCGTTCAGAAGGCGCTTCTGCAGATATTCGCTGTCAATCCTGTCTACGGCCGCCCAGCCGACGATCAGCGACGCCGGATCGGGATGCAGCAGCGACATGGTCAAGAGATCATGCGCTTCGAGCAGAATGATCCTTTTCGGCGGGGCGGAGAGCTGCAACTCGCGCCCCGCGAGATCGATGACCTTGAGCGGCGTATCCGCCAGCGCCGGAGTTACCCGCGAAAGGATGGCCGCTCCGGCAAGGGATGTGCAGAGCTGACGTCTCGTTATCATCATTGCCGCCTCACCACTTGTACCTTAGGCCGGCGATGACCGTGCGGCCATTTCCGTACTGGCAATAATAGTTCGAGCTGCAGCTGGAGTAATATTCCTTGTTCAGCAGGTTCGTCACATTCAGCGTTGCCTCGAGCCCCTTCAACTTCGGGTTCTTCGCGCCGAAATCATACTTCACTGCGGCATCCAGCAAGGTATATCCGTCTGCCTGCACCTTGTTGGCATCGTCCGCATAGCTGGAGCCGACGAAGCGGACGCCGCCACCGACGGTCAGGCCCTCAAGCGCTGCGTAGTCGAAGCTGTAGTTCGCCCACAGCGAGCCGTAGTAGCGCGGCACTGCCTGCGGCCGGTTGCCGATGATCGAGGTGTCGGTGGATTCGGAGACTTCCGTGTCGAGCAGGGAAATTGCGCCGATAAGCTCCAGATTGCTGGTGATATTGCCGCGGGCTTCGAACTCCAGCCCGCGAGAATGGATCTGGCCCTGCTGGACGAAGAAGCCGGGTAGGCTACCGGGCGTCTTCACGTTGTCCTGACGAATGTCGAACGCGGAGAGAGTGAAGAGCGCGTCGAGATTGGTTGGCTGATATTTGATGCCAACTTCATATTGCCGTGCCTTCGTCGGTGTGAACGGATTGCCGTTGGCATCGGTACCGATGACCGGCTCAAACGAGGTCGAATAGCTTGCATAGGGCGCAATGCCGTTGTCGAACAGATATAGCAGGCCGGCGCGATAACTCGTCGCGTCATCCGATTGATCGGAGGATGAGTGTGACAGCAGATCGTTCGAATCCTGGTTGGCCCAATCGTGACGCACGCCCAAAACCGCACGCAGTTGGCCGAGCTCGATCTGATCCTGCAGATAGATGCCGGTCTGGCGGAGAGATTGATCGCTATTGATCACTGTTGCGAACGGACCAACCGGCTGGCCATAGACCGGATTGGCGACATCTATGGCGGTCGCGCCGCCCATCAGATATTTCCAGCTGTTTTCGGAGTGCTGGATGTCGATGCCAGCGAGCAATGTGTGCTTTGCAGCGCCGGTGTCGAACTTGAACTCGGCCTGGTTGTCGAAAGAAAAGCCCTTGGCATCTTCGATCGATTGGAGAGCATAGCGAGGGATGATGCCTGCGGCCGACATTGGCCCTATCATTTGCAACGAGCGCATGTCCACATCCAGCCCGGAATAGCGGAAGTTCGAGCGGACGGTCACCTGATCATTGAAGCTGTGTTCGAACCTGTAGCCGACACCATATTGCGTGCGCTCGAAAGAATCGTAGGACGGGTCGCCAATGTTGAACTTGGGTCCGAGAAACCGGCCCAGGTTCCCGGGAGCCAGGAATGCGGGATAGACCGAGTTGAAATAGCCGCCTTCCGGATCGCGTTGATAATAGCCGGAAATGACGAGCGACGTGTCTTTGTCCGGCTCCCATTTCAGCGATGGTGCAACGCCGAGGCGCTTTTCGTTCACATGGTCGTAACGGGTGCCGGCGGTGCGGCCGACGACCGAAACACCATATTGCCAGGTGCCGTCGCTGGTGATCGGACCCGTCGAGAAAAGCCCACTCTGGAATCGGCCATTCGTGCCGCCCTCGACGCGCAGTTCGTTCGACGACACGCTCGAGGGTTCGCGGCTCACCTGATTGACGAGGCCACCGGGGCTGATCTGCCCATAAAGCAGCGCGGAAGGGCCTTTCAGAACATCGATATGATCAAGGAAGAACGGATCGATCGATGGCGTCCCGAAGGCCTGACCGCGTGGCAGCTTAAGTCCGTCGAGATAGTTTATGAAGTTTGTTGCAGTCCCGAAGCCGCCGAAACCGCGAAGGAAGACGGAATCGTAGCGGGAGTTGGTATCGCGGTCGGCAAGGACGCCGGAGGTGTAGCGAAGCGCCTCGCTGACGGTCTGAGGGTTCTGCTCGTCGATCTGCTTGCGGGTGACCGTCGTGATCGATTGCGGTGTTTCCACGACCGGCGCGGCGGTCTTTGTTGCAGTTCGGACCGATTTGGCCACGGTCTTACTGGATGTATCGTCGTCGCCGGCTGCGCCTTGGACGACGATCGGTGCCAATTGCGTGCTGTTCTCCTGCGCCGCAGCTTGCGCGACGGGGACAAGGAAAGTGGAAATCAGCAAAGTATGTCTTAGCAAAAGGTTGTGCTTCACGAATAATCCCCATGGTCGAAGCTTCCAGGTTTTGATAGTTGATTAAATCAAACGGGTACGTCCTGTCCAGTTAATATGAATGCTTTTATCAACTTTTATGTTGGCAAGCGCTTGCAACGTTTTAAGACTGGCCGAGGGTGGTGAGACGGAGAAGATAATGGCGGCAAAAAGCATGAGTTCGACGGCAAGAATTGGTCGTCCCCCAAAGGCAGATCAGGATATGGCGGCGGAAAGAATCATCGTCGCTGCAACGGAGCTTTTTGCGGGCAGGGGGTTTGCCGGCACCTCGATGGAGCAGGTTGCGTCGCATTGTGGAGCAGGCAAAGATACCGTCTATCGCCGGTTTTCCTCGAAAGTCGCTCTGTTCGAAGCTGTCGTCGACCACGCGCATAAACAGGCGATCGCCAAGCTCGAAAAGCTACCGTCGGTTTCCGGCGATCCGCTTGAGAAGCTGCGCTTGCTTGTGCTCGAGCTGCTCCACGTCAACATGGAGCCGGAGCTGATTGCGTTGAAACGCATCACCTTCAGCGAGGCCGTCGTTTTCGAGAAGAATGGGCCGATACCGCGTCAACCGGATCCGATCATGGCGAAGCTCGTGGAGGCGGTGGGCGAGGCGCAGGTCATCGGCGCTATCGGTACCGGCGATGCCGCCGAGATTGCCAGTCACCTTATTCACTGTATGGTCGCGTTGCCGACGGCCGCGGCGATGATGGGTAGCAGCGCGTTTGACTCCCGCCGGAATGTCGAAGCGCACTTTGACAGGACTTGGCATTGGCTCATCAATGGTGTGAGTGGGAGCAAGGTGCCATAAGCTGTTGGATGCAAACAACGCGGTGAAGCGCCCCCAAATTGCTTCGGGATGCCTATGGTCGTTGAGTTGGATTGATCGTAATCTTCGATCGCCCTTCTCTTTTCACTAAGCGGTCTAATGGCTTGCTCAGCAAGAAGCCAAAGTGCGGGAGAGACCGGAGCGTTCAATTTCCCAACGCTTTGACCCAGATTTGCATCTGGGGGTCATCCATTCAGAGCCGGAGAGCCGATTGACGAGCTTGGGGTGTCGACACCCGGACAGGCTCATGATGAAGTGCAAGCTAAGTAAGATCTCGACACTAGTGAACACGAAGATCTGCAGGCGCGAGATATAACCTCATCAGTCATTCTGTCGTTTTATCATCCGAGCTCAGACGATCATTTCCGGCGGCGGTCAACCGTATGACCTGGTCACCCTCGCGGATAGAAGACAGACGGTGTGTCACGGCGAGGATGGTAAGGTTGTCGGCAAAACCACGAAGTCCATCCATGATTTCCCGTTCGGTCTCGTCGTCCAACGCCGAACTTGCCTCATCAAGGACCAGGATGGCAGGCTTGCCGTAAAGAGCTCTTGCGATTGCAATACGTTGGCGCTCCCCACCGGAAAGCTTCAGCCCACGCTCGCCCACAATTGTATCGAAACCATGCGGCATGTCCTCGATGCGCGAGAGAATGGAGGCTTGCATTGCAACGTCGCGCAGATGATGAGGATCAAACGGCCTCCCCAGCACGATATTGACTGATAGAGTATCGTTGAGCAGAGCGACATCCTGAGGGACCACACCGACGTGGGCGAACCATTCATCGCTGTTAATACGAGCAAGATCCACGTCATCCGCTAGGATACGACCTCCGTCGGGCGCGATGCCCTTGAGCAGAAGACGCAGGACGGTTGATTTGCCGGAACCCGTCTCGCCAACCAGGAAAGTCGGCGTGCCTCTTTCGACTGCGAAGGACAGGTTTGAGATCCCTCGGCCATCCGGATACCGGAAGGTCACGTTTTGAAAGACGAGCGAGCCTTGTGACGGAGCGTAGCCAAGCGGATCAACCGGTTGTGTGGCTACTGGTGCATCCCACATTGCCGCCAGAGGACGAAATCGCGCTGCTGCCTCGACTGTCTCCTTGATTGCCATACCGACGAGGTGAAAGGGTTCGTTGAGCTGTATCAGCAGCGTGTTGAAAAGAACGATATCGCCAATCGTGATTTGACCGGCCTGATAACGAGGGACGAGGAGCAGGAATGTCACGGCGAGCTGGGCCGTTGCCGCAATACCCAGAAATCCGGAAAAGATACTGCTGGCCAAAGCATAGCGCCTCCAGTTGTCGAAGGCATCCCGAGCACTGCTTGCGAAACGCGCCGCAACCCACGCCTCACCACGCGTCTGCCGAAGGGTATCAATGATGGCAACGGCATTACCAACCAGCTTTGCGTTCGCCTGGCTTTGCTCCATTGCGGTGTCTAGGAAGGGCTTCACGCGGTCGACGCGAACATAGTCGAGAGCGATCACGATGAGACCGTAGAATGCCACAATCAAAGCGATCTCCCAGCTTACCATATTACCGAGAAGAATGGCGCTGAACGCGATCTGGACTACTCCTGGCAGGAAGCCCCCGACACCGAGTTGGGTGATGATATTGAGGGTCTGCTGACCCTCCTGTCGGGCCGCACCTATCTCAGCAGGGTTATGCTCGACAAAGAATGCGTGGGTCTTTCTGAGAAGGCGAGCGAAGAATGCCAGGTTCGCGATGAAGCACAGCTTTTCCGCGCAAAGGAACACCAGAAAGCGGGAGGCTTGGCTGAAGGCTGACGCTATTCCAAACAGGGTGGCATAGAACAGGAATATCCGTAGAGCGTCGTCTGACGGCCTTGAAAGATCGTCCACAGCCCGAGAAAAGAGGTAGGGAGCCGTGATCGATGCGACGGACCCGACCAATGTGGCGACGATGACAAGGATTGTCGTGGCGCGGGCATCCCTCCAGTAATCCATCACGAGCAGCCTGAGAATGGGAAATATCGCGGCTTTTGTCCTGGTCATGCCTGACTCCGGGTTGTCGCTTTAGAACGGCTCTTTCATGGCTATAGGTGATTAATGGAGTCAAGTTATATGTCGGCGCACACACAGGCTCACGCGCTGCGCAGTGATTCAGCAACAGGCCCTACGCGGATCTAGGCTAAAACTCACGGATCGTGGTCAAAGCGCCGGGGATCTTCGACAAATCAGGCTCCAGTGAGATCACCCGCCTCCTAGGGAGTGGCGTCGACGCACTGAACTGGCAACTGAACAGGACAACGACCTCGACAAATGCCAGTATCAGGCCGCACCTTACCAAACTGTCGGGCAGCGCGACCGACAATGACACCACAGCGTTCGATCATCCAATCTTCACACTGTCCACTCTGGTTGACATCGAGACGCCAACGTCTTGGGCACCGGCAGCAGGGGCGATGACAAACATGTCATCCAGCCCCGAAGTGCATTTAGTCGCCCGTAGAATTGTACTTCGATGGCTGTATGCCAAATCGGCGGCTGAACAGGCTCGAGAAGTGACTGAGACTTGCATATCCGATCGAGAGCGCGACGTCGGTGACCGACATGCTGCCCATTTCGAGGAGCCGCCGCGCCTCCTTCAGTCGTGCTTCCTGCAGGAAGCTGTAAACGGGCAAGCCATATGTGGCACGAAAGCCCGCCTTCAATCGCGTCTCCGAAATCCCGCACTCGCGTGCAAGTTCAGTCAATGACCAGGCGCGAGCCACATCGCCCAACATAAGTTCGTAGGCGCGCTGAAGTGGCCGGCGATCACGGGCAAGGCCCGCTGTGGATGGCCGCGGCTGTCGCAACGTGTCGATCGCTGTCAGAATGATATCGAGGCAGCGGGCCTCCAGATTGAGATCGTCACCGCCTTTCATGCCGCTCTGAAACAGGGAACGGGCGATGTTCGTCGTCTGGGGGGAAAGCGGGAGTACCCCGACCCAGGTTTCGTTGCCGGAGCTTGCATGCAGGGGATGATTGTCGTTCAGCAGGGATAAGGTGTCCGTTGCGCCAAGCTTCTCCCAAAGATCGATATCGACCCGGATATCCATACCCTTGAAGCGCGATCCCACCGGCACGTCATATAGACCCTTGGCGCCATTTGGTGCAACCATGACATAAAGCCGACCGGGGCGATAGGGCACGGAACTGACCTTGGCATCGTCGGCATCCAGAATCCATCCCTGTCCGACCGCCTCGAACAGCACATCGATCGCGATGCATGGCTCGGTGGAAAACTTCCCTGCGAAATCGCTGCCGATCTCTATGTCGAAGAGCGAAACGGTCAATCCGGGGCGGATGCCGAGGATTTTATAATCACCCTCGGTCTTTGTGGATTGAAGCGTGGTTTCCATGGGTATCGGGCCAAGCACCCTGACATCATGCTGATCAGACTGGACCAAGGGTCGTTGCTCCAATGATAGTCCCATCTCGGTAACCTCCTGTTCTTGCTCAGCTTTGCCCCGAAGCCGCGCGGCATCGCAAATTACGAGCCGATCCCGATAAATTATACCTGATTACGATAGTCAAGTTATACGCTTGATACTACACAGACCGCGTCAATAATACGGAGTTGGCGAGCTGCCGCCTCCTTGGGGATATATCGAATGTTTGACGTTGGAAGCCGGCGGTTACCTGCCGTGGCGATGCTTGTCCTTGCAGGGCTTTATGCCGCGCAATCGATAACCGGCAGTATGGTGCAGACGGCGTTGCCCGTTGTGCTTCGCGACGCGGGCGTGGGGCTTGATCAGATCGGCTATCTGTCGGCCTTGTTCCTGCCCTGGGCATTGAAATTTCTATGGGCGCCACTCGTCGATCGGTTCTTCACCCAACGAACGTGGATACTGAGCTGCCAGCTGGGCCTGATCGCCACCTTCCTCATTGCATCGATGCTTCCGCCTGCCACGCAACTTGCGGCTCTGACCGGCGTGCTCCTGGTGATGGCATTGATCGCCGCCACCCAGGATATTGCTACCGATTCTCTTGGCGTGCACGCCACGACGACGGACAACAGGGCAGCCGCGAGCGGTGCGAGCACGTTTGGAGGATATCTCGGCTTTCTTGTCGGAGCGGGGCTTTGGTTGCCGGTCTACGCCGCCTTCGGTTGGCAGATTTCAATGCTCGCCATGGCCGGCTGGATTGCCGTGCTGACTGTGCCTTCCTTTATGGCACGGCGTTTGGGGACGACTTCGGCAAATCAAGGGGGACGAGCGCGCCCAAGCTTTCGCGCCGCATTCGCCAACCGGCAGCTGATAGCAGGGCTTGGCTTCCTCATCGTCTATCAGACAGGTGTCAGGCTGGCGGTCTCCCTGACAGGACCATTAATGGTCGATGCCGGACTGTCGCTTTCCACAATCGGCTGGATCAAGGGGATCGGCGGGGCATTGGCGGGCATCGTCGCGGCGCTGCTTGGGACCACATTGACCCAGTGGTTGGGCATCCGCCGCGGGCTTCGTCTGGTCGGCGCCTTCAACATGCTGGTTTGCTTGGCGCTCGCCTTCGTGATGTCCAATACCGTGCCTAACCAGACGCTGGTTATCGTTGCGGAACTGCTTTTGGCGGCAGGTGTCGCGATGTCCTTTGTGGCGCTTTATGCGGCGAAGATGAACTGGTGCTCGCCGCGACAGGTCGCGACCGATTTTGCCATTCTGCAAAGCGCCGACGCCATTCTCGCGATCGCAGCCGGCGTTGCAGCGGGTCAACTCGGCCAGCACTTCGGTTACCCCGCAGTTTTCGTAGTCTCCGCGGCGCTTCTTGCCCTTGGCATCGCTCTCGTCCGCATTCTCCCGGTGCATGTATCCGCTGGGGAAACGAGTGCGCCTGCCACAACCGTTCCAACCTTGCCGACACATGAACTCAAGCAGGAGTCCTACTCATGAGAGCAAATGCCCTATCAGGCGTTTCAGCACTGACGCTGGCAGCCGTTCTTTCCTATAATTCCGCTCTCGCCCAGGACGATCAGAAACAGGACTCCACTGTGCTGGAGGTAATCACCGTTACCGCAACAAAGCGAACGGAAGATGTCCACAAGGCCGCAGCGACGATCTATTCCGTCGACGACGAAGATCTTCGAAGGGCCGGCGTCTCGGCCGTTGATCAGCTCGATAAGGTTTTCCCCGATACAGCCATCGATATGCGCTCAAGCCGCGCCTACACGAATATAACCGTTCGCGGACAGTCCTCGGTCGACTTCTACAATCCCAGTGTCCAGCTCTATGTTGACGGGTTGCCACAGGATTTTGCGACATTCGCGCAGGTTCTTCCGAACGATCTTGAGAATGTCGAGCTGCTCTATGGCCCGCAGTCAACGCTCTATGGCCGCGGCGCGATCGGCGGCGTCATCAACGTCACCACACGAAAGCCGGACGATGAACTGCGGCTGGGCGTCAATGGCATTGTTAGCACCACTGGCGTCGAAACGGGGCTGGTATTCAACACACCGTTGATAGAGGACACGCTGTTTGGCGATGCGTCGATCAATTTTCGCCGCGAGTTTGCCGATTACACCAGCATGACGACGGACGACAAGCTTGGCGCCACCAGCGATTGGACCGGCCGAGCCCGCTTGCGCTATGCGCCGACGGGCAGCCCGTTGGACATCATGTTCAGCGCACAGCGCGACAGGTTGAAATCGGATGAAGAGCAATTCGTCATGGAATCGCTGGTCGACAGGCGCAAGGCACTGCCAATGCCATCGGAATACACACTCGACACGTCAAGCTACGGTCTGACCGCATCCTACGATCTGGGTGATGCGACAATCACCTCGCTGAGCGGCTACCAGGACCGCGACCTCGATCGCACGATCTTCGGCTCCTATACGCCGGAAACGCAGAAGACCTTCAACCAGGAACTCCGGATCGCTTCCAATCCCGGCACCGGCAATGCCATCGACTATGTTGGTGGGCTTTCGTATCAATATGTCGATTTCGAACGGCGTATCCCTGCCTATTCGATGGCCGCCCGGCAGAAGATCGGCTCCTATGCCGCATTCGGCGACCTGACCTGGCATGCAACGGATCGTTGGGATATTTCTCCCGGTGTCCGGTTCGACTACGAAGCTGTCAAGGCTCACGCCGAAGGTGGCGTATCGCTCGACGGGACCGATCACTTCTCGGCCTTCTCTCCAAAGCTCGGGACAAGCTATGCGTTAACCGACGAATGGCAGGTCTATGGCTTGTACAGTACCGGCTTCAAGGCGGGTGGCTTCACGCGAACACTGACGGTTGCCAACATCGCCTACACCTATGATCCCCAGACGACTTACAACGGCGAAGCAGGACTAAAATACCGCTCTGATGACGGCTCACTAACCGCCTCGCTTTCGGCTTACTACAATGTCACCAAGGACTACCAGATGTTCGTCGGCGTGCAACCGCTGCAATATCTGCAGAACGTGGGGGAGGTGACATCGAAGGGCATCGACTTCCGACTGCGTAAGGAATTCGACCGCGGTTTCGGCATTAGTGGCGGATTAGGGCTCAATCGAAGCGAATTCACGAAATACCACAACCCGGTGACGCCGGGCACCGACCTTACCGGCAACCGCGTCCCTTACGCACCGGCGGTGACGGCCAACCTCATGGTCGACTACACATTCGATCTACCCAATGATCGCGGCCAACTTATCCCGCGCGTCGGTGTGAGCTACCAGAGTTCGACCTTCTTCGACGAGACCAATACTATCGGCCAGAGTGCCTATGCGCTCGTCGACGCGGGTGTCAGCTGGAAGGTCAAGAAGGATGTCGTGGCGGATCTTTTCGTCAACAACATCTTCGACAAGACCTATAGCGTCTATGGTTTCGATGCTTCGTCATCTGGTTTTGGGAACGTCTATCAGCTAGGCAAAGGCCGCAGTGTCGGCGGCCGCCTCAGCATCCAGTTCTGAGGAAAAGCGCATGCATGTTCTCATCGTCGGCGCCGGCCCCGGCGGCCTCACGCTTGCCGCCTGCCTGGCACAGAAGGGTATCCGAAGCACCATCATCGAGAAGTTTCCGGCCAATCGCGCCGCTGGCTATTCGATCGGCCTGCATCTGAACGGCTGGGGCGTGATGGAGCGGCTAGGTCTTATTGATCAATTCAAGGCCCGTGCTATGCCACTTGGTCCAGCACATTATCGGGATGTTCGCGGCCGAAAGCTGTTTTCATATGATTATCAGGTATTGGCCGATGTTGCAGGCGGTCGCATACTTGCAATTCTTCGCCAGGATGTGCAGAGCATCCTTGCCGACGCTGTCCGCGAGACATCGCAAATACGCTATTCCACGACCGTCTCCACTATCAAGGAGGTTGCGGGGGGCGTTGACGTCACATTCGATGACGGCGTCAGCGAGACTTTCGATATCGTCGTTGGAGCAGATGGCTATCGAAGCAGTGTCCGACGGTTGGCCTTCGGTCCGCACGAGGAATTCTTGCGCCCGCTGGGCTATCGCGCAGCGGCGTGGAGGATAAAACTCGATCGACCGCTGAACGCCAGTTTCGTCGGGATGATGGATGTGGATCTTCAGGGCGGCCTGTATGATATCGGCGATGGCACCGCGGCTACATTGTTCTGCTGGCGTGATGCCAGCCTGGACCGTGTGGAACCCGCCGCGCGTCTGCCGATGCTGAAACGCCATTTCGGCACTTGGCCGGACCCGGTCGCGTTCGCCCTTGATGCCGATATCGACTGGAATCTCGCATTCTTCGATACGATTTCGCAGATCGAGATGACAAGCTGGTCCAAAGGGCGGATCGTGCTTCTGGGCGATTCGGCCTGGTGCCTGACTTTCCTGTCCGGCCAGGGCACCTCGACTGCGCTAGCCGGTGCATATGTGCTCGCGCAGGAACTGTCGACAAAGGGCTTTTCCGAGGCTTTTGAGGCTTACGAAGCTCGCATGCGCCCGGTCACGACGAGGATGCAGGCTGTCTCGAAGAAGATCGGCGGCCAATATGTGCCGGGAAGTCAACTGGGCATAAGGCTCCAGTCGTGGATCCTGCCAATAATGCTGTCACGTCCTTTCGCGGGGTTGATGAGCAAACGGTTCATGGCTCCCAAGATCGATTTGGGCCGCTGAAAGCGTTTCGTACAGGCGATGGCCAGCATGAATGTTGGCGGCGCGGTTGCCGACGCTGACGGATCCCGATGTAGTCAGGACGGAAGGGCGCAGGATTGACTATCCTGAGGCCCGCATCATCATCCTGGCGACCTACGCTACGGAGCAGGTTGCATCCCAGGCGCCGGCGAACGGCGCCAAGGGATATCTCATGAAGAGCTCCATCCGGTGGGAGCTGATTGACAGCATCAGGCTGGTGCATACCGGCCGGAACACGTCGACAGCGGCGTGGCCGCGCACCGGGAAGACGGCGCTTCTTGTCACCCCGGAGCCTAGTGTTGTGCTAGCGCCATGAAGCTTGCGGCGCCAAGGATCATTCCTCCGGCCATGCCGTCGACAAGCCTGCGGCGACCATCGTTCAACTCCCTTCCGCCGATGCGGCTCAAGGCCATGGTGACCGCAGAGTAGACAACCGTGCACCAAAACATGAACACGACCGACAAGATCACGGCTTGAGCGGTGGCATTGCCGCTCTTGTGGTCCATGAATTGAGGTAGGATCGCGATGTAGACCATCATGCCCTTCGGATTGAGCAGCGAGGTCAAAAAGCCCTTGGTGAGCTGGTCTTTGACCGGTCTGTGTGCGACAGAAATTCGCCCCCGCTTCAACGCCGCGCGTATGAGTTTGTAGGCGATGTAGACGAGATAAGTGATGCCGAGCCAGCGGATCACCTCGAACAGGATCGGCGATGCTGCGACTACGGCGGCAAGCCCAAGGGCGACGAGCAAAGAATGAACACAGTAGCCCAGAATTACGCCGGTTGTGGCGCGAAGACCTGCGTTGAGGCCCCCGGATAAAGCCTGCGAGGCAACAAAAAAAATGTCCGGGCCGGGAGTGCAGACCAGCGGCAGAACGGTAATCGAAAAGAGCAAGAGCGTGTTGGTGTCCATATCGACAAGTTAGCGCTGATCGCTCGCAAGGTGTTTCCTATCTCTTGCCAACGAACAGCATTTTGAGGCAACATCTTCTGCATGGATGAAACAGATCGAAAAATCCTTGCTGAATTGCAGCGAGATGGGAGACAATCTCTCACAGAATTAGGAGAGCGTGTCGGAATCTCTCTCTCCCCGGCCCATCGACGGGTTCGGGCCATGGAAGATGCAGGCATCATCACCGGCTATCGCGCGGTGGTCGAGCCAAGTGCCGTGGGATTGGGCTTTGCAGCCGTCATCTTCGTCACCCTTGCCAAGACCGACAGCGAAAGCGTGGCCGCGTTCGAGAGGGCTGTTCCGAGGCTTCCCGAGGTTGTGCAGGCCGTCCGGTTATTCGGTGACCCGGACTTCATGCTTCATGTCGTGACCGTTGATCTTCCGGCTTTTCAGCAGTTCTACGATGAAAGGCTGTCGAAACTGCCGAGCGTGCAGCGATTGACATCCACCCTGGTGATGAAAACGGTTGTGCCAAGCAGGTCACTGCCGCTTTAGGGCTCTATCGAAAACAGTCCGATCCACATCCGTCTTGAAGTCACGGAAATCGACAAAGAGCACAATTCTCTTCTCGTACCCCACGGTCTTTTGCCGAGCCGCTCCAGCCTTGGCGGCATGTTGTCAAGAGCGCCCGGAGAGGCGCACCCCTAGCGGCTTCAAAATGCCAGTTCAGAGGGAAGCCGAGGCCCTAACAGGCCACCATGCGATCTATTCAGGTTTCTTCGGCTTACGTCCTTAGGGTAGCCGAGAGGCCCACGCCGCGATGTGGTCGGCGACGGTCGTGACATGCTCTGCAGCGGTCAGCCCGGAGACAGCCTTTCTCGGACGAAAGTCGTGATCTCCATCTTCCAACCAAAGAATTTCAATCCTCTTGGAGAGCCTGTAGCCAGAGACCTCGTCTCGCGATCCGAACAAATCACGCGTGCCCTGGCAAATGAGGGTCGGGGTCTTTAAGTCGGCGAGATGATCGGTCCGCAAACTGTCCGGCTTTCCAATTGGATGAAATGGGTAGCCGAGGCAGAGCAGTCCAGAGATCGTTCCTATATCGTGGAGGTCGTCCGCGATCATGCTAGCCACCCGTCCCCCCATGGATTTCCCTGCGATTACGAGTGGCCCTTGCGACCTAAGTTCTTTGATAACAGCTTCGTATTCCTGCTTGAGGAGTTCGGCGCGCGGGGGCGGCGACCGCTTTCCGGTGGATCGCCGCTCTGACATGTAGCCGAACTCGAACCGGACGATCCGTAACTCTTTTAAGGAAAACGCTTTGGACATGTTTTCCATCCACGGCGTGTCCATTGCACCGCCCGCTCCGTGAGCGAGAACGATCGTGATCTTGGCGTCTTGGGGGCCAGTGACGAGAAAGTCGTGGGGCATCCGGTGTCCTTTGGTTCGAGGCACCACCGTCATAGCAATGCGAGAGCCGCTGCAGAAGAGCCGGTTCCGATCAACACATCGACAGCAGGTATCCGGCTACAACGATCGTGTCTCGTACAATGCCGACCGCATTCGCGCGCATCGCCGCAGATCAACTTTCCGGTAACGTCATTTGGATAGTAGAAAACGCGAATATTGTTTCGCGGGGTCCTATGCCAAGCTGGTTCCAGAAGTTTTTTCGTGGCTCGTCGAAGGCAAAGGCGGTCAAGCCATTAGGTGATGCGACGATCAACCTGGCTGCACACCCTGTAGTCAATCTCCAGCCCAAGTTCGTCATTGAAGACCCGGCGGTGCTTCCCGTCTGGTTTGATTTTTCGGCGGATCACGGCAAGCCAGCCACCTATGACGGAGTTTTCTGGGGGATCGAGCCATGGGGCGAGTATCTTTACTATCTTGCTGGCGCGTTTCAGAAAAATCACAAGGGACTTCTGCTTTTTGGCACCGCACCGTTTGAAGTTCGCGCAGAACGCAATTTTGAAACCGATGCCATAAGCGCACGCCTACAAGACGCGGATAGGGCACAAGAGCAAGCTCACAGCAGCAAGTCTTGGCAAGGAATGACCGTCGAGGATGCCTGCCATCGGTTATTATTGGATGCACAGGCACTCGGGAGCGAATATTGGATCGGAAGCTTCAAAGACGGCTCTTCAGATATCCTAAAGGGGCGCTCGCGCTTATCGTTCGGTCGCCGTTTCCAAACGGGCGAACCCCAAGTCGAAGTCATCTATGAACGATATTATCCAAATACGAACGAATACGGAGAGGCATTCATCTTTGAAGTCAAAACGTTGTGTTGGCTAGCGGAAGTTTTGGTCGATGACGTTATCAAGCTTCATGAAGACGTGGCCGCGAACTATCTCGACGTGCCTCCTACGCGTGTAAGTGGTGCGACAAAAATGTGAGCCGCTCTGCCGATTTAACGCAGTTTGCCGAGCCCGAGGGGCCGAAAGGGAAGAGCACCCGTACTTTGTTAGTCTGCTGCCGATCTTCGCTTCGGGTGGACTTTGGCGGGTTTCCGATGAATGGGGACCGGTCTATTCCTGAGCGATGACAGCAGCGAACGAATGTGAGTTCATGCTGAACCGCGACTTGCGGGGCTGCCTAAACTAACTGGCATGCCTTATCTGGGCGAGCAGTTTCTTTCGGAAGACTTCGGTCGGAGTGCGGAAGCCGAGGCATTTTCGTGGCGTCGCATTGAGCCGATTGCAGATCTCGATCAGATCGGCATCTGTGACCGACAATGGGTCGACCTCTCTCGAAAGCCATTTTCGCACCCGGCCATTGGTGT
>NZ_JAELTU010000458.1 GCF_016429015.1 Rhizobium sp. ASV20 | reverse complement strand
CAAGAACAGAGACAGGCTGGCAAAGAACAGGCGGCAGGATGGCCACCGCCCAACTCCAAGGACGCCGGCAGAGGTCGCAGTGGATTACAGCAGCGCTTTTCTCCTTTCTTCGGACATGATGCCCGTGCCCGTATACTCAAAGCGGACACGGCGCAGAGAGGAAAGAGACCAGCAGCACCGGCGCTCCCAATCGGCATCACGGACGCAAAGCAGCTCCGACTCGTTTCTTACAAAGCAGCTGTCCAAACATTCGCGTACGTCAAGCGGTAATAGTCGACCTGCAAGTCGGTCTTCGCATGAAGCGCCGCCGCCGCCTCCGCCGTTGGAGTCGGACCGCCCCGCTGACGCCGCCGTGGGGCAAGAGCGCCTACCAGGCTCCGCACCTGCACATGCCTCTGCCTCTGCTGGCTTGACTCCCACTTCTTCTCTATTACCCGCCGCCGCCGCCGCAGCAGCCCGCGGGCAACCCCTCTCATCGACAGCTTCATCGTCGCCAACCCTCGCTC
>NZ_JAELTU010000457.1 GCF_016429015.1 Rhizobium sp. ASV20 | reverse complement strand
CAGCGTCAGATGTGTATAAGAGACAGTCAGCAATAGCCTCAAACTCCTGAACAATGCTATCATCCATCCATTCCAGCATACTCCTCGCATAGCGCATGGTGCTCGCCATATTTCGGCCGGCTAAATAAAGTTTCGCAGCCTGGAGTACACCTGCTTCGGTCTCTGAATCGGTGCGCCATGCATGTTCAAGCAAGTATGAAAGCTCCAGCACTCTTGCGCTCGAGTCGACAGGGATCAACGCGGTTCCGCCTCTTGATACACATTGTCTGATCATTTCAAGCAGATTCTCGTCACGCTTCGCTCTGCCTCCAGCTGGTGCGTTCTTTTCAGCACCTCGGCTGCTGCAGATGAGAGCAGTTGGCTTGCGCAGCTGCTCAATGACTTCTGCGCCGCCGCCTCCAACTCCTCCGAGCCAGGCAGCACCAGCAAATACATTTTCTCGCGCCTGATTCCAGTCTACGGCATATACAATCGATTCGAGTCCGTGCTGAATGTGCCATATTGTGC
>NZ_JAELTU010000456.1 GCF_016429015.1 Rhizobium sp. ASV20 | reverse complement strand
TCGCGCAGATCTCCGAGATCATCGAAGTGGTTTCGGCCGATACCTTCAAGCGCCCGATCTATGCCGGCAATGCCATCCAGACCGTGCAGTCGACCGACGCGAAGAAGGTCATTACCGTACGCACGGCCTCCTTCGCGGCGGCAGATGCAAGCGGCAATGCAGCGATCGAGAGCGTATCGGCTGCTGCCGACCCGGCGCTGTCCTCCTTCGTCGGCGACGCATTGTCGACATCGGATCGTCCGGAGCTGACATCCGCCAAGATCATCATCTCGGGCGGCCGTGCTCTCGGCTCTGCGGAAAAGTTCCAGGAAGTCATCCTGCCGGTTGCCGACAAGCTCGGAGCCGCCGTCGGCGCTTCGCGCGCAGCCGTCGATGCCGGCTACGCGCCGAACGACTGGCAGGTCGGCCAGACGGGCAAGGTGGTCGCACCGCAGCTCTACATCGCCTGCGGCATTTCCGGTGCCATCCAGCATCTCGCCGGCATGAAGGACAGTAAGGTCATCGTCGC
>NZ_JAELTU010000455.1 GCF_016429015.1 Rhizobium sp. ASV20 | reverse complement strand
GTGGGCTCGGAGATGTGTATAAGAGACAGATGTAGAGCTGAGCCAGCCAGCCACCAAGAGGGTAGGTCTCATTTAACTCCGCCGCCGAGAATGCAATACAGTCACTAACATTTATTATCAATAGAATATCCAGGCTCTTGTTGAAGCCACTAAAGATGAAAAAGCCGCCGCTGAGCTTACCAAGCTGGCCACCGAGAGCTACCACGATTCAATTACCGTCAAGCGCGTATCAATCTTGGAGCTGCTCGAACGCTATCGGTCCGTCGACTTGCCATTTTCTTCCTACTTAGCCATGCTGCCACCTATGCGTGTCAGGCAATAGTAAGCAAGCACCCTGATCCACAACAGAGTATCACTATATACTAACAGTCCCAGCTCCATCTCATCGTCTCCTCTCGCCGATCCTACAAAGCTGACACTTACTTACTCTCTCCTCGACCAACCTGCCCTTTCAGGCCAAGGTCACCATGTCGGCGTCGCTACCAGCTTCCTCTCTTCCCTCAGCGCTGGGG
>NZ_JAELTU010000454.1 GCF_016429015.1 Rhizobium sp. ASV20 | reverse complement strand
TCGTGGGCTCGGAGATGTGTATAAGAGACAGCCCAGTTAGTCATGCTACGCAAATGAGCCTGCATATGCTAACCCCGTCCAATAGTCTGTATACTGCCCTTACTAATGTTGTTTACACTACTCAATATACGCTGCCAGAAGATTTCCGTGAAAGGACATTGGAGTTCTATCTTGCCCTTTGCGGTCGACTGATAAAGCAAATGTATAAGGATGTGCCTTATTCCCTGGGAGAGACCGACACACTCTTACAATCAACCTGGGATTTCGTCGACACGCTGCTAGTCATTCGACGTTACGAGCGACACGGAGGCGAAGTGGACGAACTCGATTTATTGCGAAATGCCGATACTGCCTGTCAACACCTAAGTGATATTTTCACAAGAATCATGGATAAACGGCGGTCACACAGAAGCACGCCCCGGGCAAGCCAGACGTCCTTCTTTTCTCCCTCGGCCATGGCCAATTCAACCGGCCGAGAGAGCCGAGCGTCGAATCGGTCATCGCTGCGGTCTGGAAA
>NZ_JAELTU010000453.1 GCF_016429015.1 Rhizobium sp. ASV20 | reverse complement strand
GGGCTGCATAGGCGTATCAGTCGGCAGCACATCGCCCGTCTCTCGCGACTGCACCAGCGCAGCATGTTCATGGGGCCGTTGAAAAGGGCGACGGCCATCCTGCCCAGCCGCAAAGACTGGCTGAGGCTGCGCCATCTCGGACTGTGTGTGTGTGTGTGTGTCTATGTACGGGTCGTAATTGCGAGGCACCAGCGTTCTTGTCGCGTCGGAGAGAAGAGAGATTTGAAGGGATCGGCACAATCAGGAAGAGGCTGCGGGTATCATGAAAGGCGACGTGATGTAATCGATTAAGAATTCCTGTATTATAAAAATACGTCGTTTTCGCTTCACGACATTTGATGGTATATAAAATGCAACCAAACGCTGTGCCTTGAGGGGGAAAGAAAAAGTTGGGACACGTCGAGATGAGGGATGTCGAAAAGGCATAGTCATAAAAAAAACGATGATGCCCCGATTTTTTTTTTTTTTACGCCTGCGCTTTGAGTGCCTGGCCACTATAGGTCTGTCTCTTATAAACATCTCC
>NZ_JAELTU010000452.1 GCF_016429015.1 Rhizobium sp. ASV20 | reverse complement strand
ACACAAATGACGCCGTAGAAGCATACATCAATGGAGGAATTCCCGCCGAAAAGATCGTTCTCGGGATGCCCCTCTATGGGCGCTCGTTTCAACAGACAGACGGGATTGGCAACTCGTTTACAGGGGTCGGCAGTGGCACTTGGGAGAGCGGCGTCTGGGATTACAAGGTTCTACCTAAGACAGGAGCTACTATACAGTGCGACGACGTCGCCAAGGGGTGCTATAGCTATGACTTGAATACGAAAGAGCTGATTTCCTTTGACACACCCGCCATGGTCTTCACCAAGGTCGAGTACATCATTCGCAGAGGTCTCGGCGGCAGCATGTTCTGGGAGGTTTCTGCGGACAAGACTGGCTCTGAGTCTCTCGTCGGCACTAGCCGCAAGGGCCTTGGTTTCCTCGACTCCACTCAGAACTGCCTGGATTATCCCGACTCTAAGTACACCAACATCAGGACATAGCGCACGTCGTCAGGCTCAGGCCTGGACGAGATACGCCGTAACTGATACAGGACTGGACTGAAC
>NZ_JAELTU010000451.1 GCF_016429015.1 Rhizobium sp. ASV20 | reverse complement strand
GAACCGGCGAAGCCTTGCCCAGATGGGCTAAGTGTTTGAAATAAGCAGTATCGCCCTCCCCGGGTGATTTTCACCAGCTATTTCATTATCTAAAATATAAGTGGCGCTTTGGACCGGAGACAGGACAAACATTTTCGCCTTTGCGGGAAGCGTTGATTCCGTCGGGGAAAATCGAGACACCGAAGCAGCCTTGGCCCCTTAAGCGCTCATCATCGCGGTTCCTTGAATTCGAGTACTCCAGGCACTGCAAGCGCGAGCACGGGCACAACCAAGACAATAACACCTATCCAAAGAAGAGCCGAACCCTGGCCGATCGTCAACAAGAGCGTCGGCATCGCCGCGAGCGCAAGTGGTGCTGCCCCATAAGAAACCAGGAAATCGATCGAAGACACGCGCCCCAACATATCCTTGGGGATCTGGTTCTGGATCGCCGTGAACCAGGGGATGTTGAACAATTCGATTCCAGCGCCACTAAGGAAATAGCTGATAACAATCAGTGTCCCCGAATGACTATAGAGCGCAAG
>NZ_JAELTU010000450.1 GCF_016429015.1 Rhizobium sp. ASV20 | reverse complement strand
CGTCTCGAGCGCAGCCAACTGCCGCAGCAGCTCCTCCTCGTTCGCCTGGCCACGTCCACGGCGTCCAATACGCTGCTCGACAGCTGCCTTTTTCTGTTGATTGCGAGATTTGCGCAGTCCGAGAGGCATAAAGCGGTTGCGTTCAATGTTCCACGCAAACAGCTGATTAAAAAACTCGCTTTCCATGCCCTCTTCACCTTGCTCAATATCGTGAACGCCGCCAAAAAGGATACCACGTCCCTTGTGCCACGTCATTGTCGCACCGGCGCGCGTAGGGGCTGGCGCATTGGCAGGCTTCTTTCTCTTTTCCCACCGTACTGTCGGCGGGGCGTTGGCCGGCGCATCGGCTGGCGGTTGCGACATTCTCAGGTAGAAGCAGTCCTCGTGTACCTTTGGAATCAGCGCGTTCTGCTGCGACATGACCTGGCCTCCCTGTGCGCCCTTCTTTTTGATCGAGACTGTTGCTTTTACCCGAGAGTAGCCACCGTAGAGGACAGCACCAGAGTCACAGGGCAAGAATGTAAA
>NZ_JAELTU010000045.1 GCF_016429015.1 Rhizobium sp. ASV20 | reverse complement strand
GGTGCCGGCTGGCAGCAATCCCGGCCATATGCACCGCAATCGAGACAAAGTCGGAGAAACCGGGCTGATACCGCGCATCCTGCGAGGAATAGAGTGCAAGGACCCCTTCCATCTGACCGTCGGCATCGGAAATTGCCAGGCAATGACACTGATGGTCAATGTCGGAGATATTGGCGCGATCGAAAGCAAGCTTGAGTGCGGCCGTGGTCGCGGCAAGGTCGGTAGACGCCGAACCGATAGGCGTTGCGTTCAAGCGCCTGCGATATTCCTTGTTCAAGGTCGGCGCCGCTGCCAGGCGCAGCTGCCCTGGATCTGCGCTTGTTGTCAGCAGTGCAACGTGCACTCCTTCTGCGAATTGCGCTATCATTCGCGCGAGCTCCTCGAGAAAATCGGGAAGCGCCATTCCTCGCGCGATCATTTCGAGCAGAATGGACTGGGAGCGCATGCGCCGCTCCGCAGATTTTTGTGCCGTGATGTCACGAGATGCCCCAACGACACCCACAACGTCTCCAGACGCATCTCTCAATGGAACGCGCGTGAACATCAGCCATTGCTCTTCGCCGGTGCGGAACGCGAGCTCCTCGCTGCCGAAGTGAGGCAACCCCGTTTCGGCTACGCGCCGCTCGACGTCAGCGGCAATTTCCGCCACATGATCTGGCAGGAAGTCGAAATCGGTCCGCCCAACCAAGTCTGCCAGATGCGACAGCCCGTTATTGGCAACAACTGCCTGATTCGCAAAAAGAAAACGCCCCTCCAGATCCTTCACATATATATAGTCCGGGATCTGATTGATCATGTTCTCGAGCCAGCTTTGCTGCTCGATCACGTCAATGTCATGACGAGGATTTGCAGATCCCCTATGCAGCATGGCCGCGTACGAGGCTAGCTCGGCCTTGGAGATTGAGACTGGCAATTTGCGATCAGCAATAACGCCTTTAGTCAATGGAATTCCTCGAAACAGATGTCAAAGAGCATTGTGCTTTCCCGAGGTTATCCTCGGATGAACGGCGAAAGACCGGTTGAGACAAGCTGCAATCATGGTGAACGAGTACTTGCCGCAACCCTGCTCAGATTAACGACAGCGACTGCCAACCAGCTTGGCTTTATTTCAACCTGATGCCGAAGCGCAGCCGATCCGCGGGGCGAACATTCGTCGACAGCCGACCTGCCGGCGTTTGCACCGACCAGGTTCAAGGAACGTCAGACCGGCAGAAGTGCGTCGGGTTTCACATCGGCCACGGAAGCGTAAGTGTGCGTTTCGCGCACCCCCGGCAACGGCAGGATGACCCTTTGCAGAAACTCCTGAAACACGGTCATATCTGCTATCCTCGCCTTCACGAGATAGTCGAAGCCGCCGACGACCATATGGCATTCCAGCACCTCGGGTGCATTTGCGACAGCTTCCGCGAAACGATCAAAAACATGCGGGGCCGTCTGATCGAGCCGAACCTGAATGAAAACGATCGTACCGCGCCCAAGTTTCTGCGGGTCGAGCACCGCCCTTACCGCTTTGATGAAGCCCTCGCGGAACAGGCGTTTCACTCTCTGGCTCGTACCCGTGGGCGACAAGCCGACACGATCGGCGAGATCGAGGGTCGTGCGCCTTCCGTCTTCCTGCAGCAATCTGAGAAGACTGAGGTCGATGTTGTCGAGATCGCTCATTTCGATATCCACGCAAAATTACAGTGTATTTAGTGATATTCACCCACAAAGAGCGATATTAGCATATTTTGCAGCACCACTTCTCGCAATAGCCTGTGCTACCATAACGGGCTGAAACACGGAGCGATTGGCCTCCCGTAAACCAGCGTCCCGTTGGCGGAGGGAAGGGGATCGTATGGTGGAAGGGCAGGAGAAACCGAATCGAAGACTTGCGCTTGCAGCCGGGCTGACGATGGTGGCGATCACCGCCGTCCAATTCGTCGCGGCTCGCTTCAGTCTTCGCGAGCATTTGACATCGGCAGACATCACCAGCCTGCGCTTTTCAGGGGCGGCCCTTGCCTTCATGCCCATCGTCTGGCGAACGGGCCTTGCAAAGATGAAGACGCTCGGATGGCAGCGCGCGGTTGTGCTGGCCTTGCTCGCCGGCTTTCCCTACCCATTGATCATCAACACCGGCCTGACCTACGCCCCGGCCTCGCATGCCGCCGCGATATGCCCGGCCTCGATTGTCTTCTTCTCGTTTCTATTCTCGCACATCGTCTTTCGGGACGCTGTTTCGAGCCTCCGCGTCTTCGGCATCATGGCCATCATAGGCGGGCTGGCACTCTTTGCCTTGCCTGGAAACGGTGATGTGGGCGGAGCATGGCGCGGCGATATTCTCTTTGCCGGCTCCGGCATCATGTTTTCTACCTATGCCATTCTCATTCGGTTATGGTCCGTGGACGCTGTCACGGCAACGGCCGCGGTTATTTTTCTATCCTGCCTGCCGGTGCCACTCGTCCATGTTCTGGCACCAACCGGTCTCGGCGCGGCATCGGCTGGCGAGATCGGCGTCCAGCTCGCTATCCAGGGGCTCCTTGCCGGTGCTGCCGCGATATTTCTATATAGCTATGCCGTGCGGCAGCTTGGACCGCAGATCGCATCACTGTTCATGCCATGCATCCCCATTGCGACGACATTGACAGGCATGATGGTACTCGAGGAAATTCCGACACCCATGCAATTGATAGCTATTGCCATCATGATCGCCGGCATGGCGATGCCAGCACTGCGGAAAACTTGACGTTTAAAGATCGAGATTTGTTGCTGGTGTTCGCTTGACGTCGCTGCCGCACGCACCAATGCCTTGACGCACGACAATAGAGACTACCCGCTCTCGGCATCTCCAGCTGGGCGGCATGGCAACAATGACTTTATGGATACCAGGGTTCTCTGCCCAAACTGGCAGAGAACCCAAAGCCGGATGGCTTAGACCTTTGTAACGCTACCAGCGTAGATCTGGTCGATGGTGGCAGCCAGGCTCGCATCGAACTCGGCATCGCTCATGCTGACGCGCAGATCTTCGGTCAAGGCACGCGAGAAGCTCGCGATCATGCCATGGTTGTGGCTCAGCTTTTCGCACGCCTCGGCGCGGCTGTAACCGCCCGACAGGGCCACGACGCGAATAACAGCCTTATGGGCGACAAGCGGCGCGTAAAAATCTGCGACCGTCGGGATCGTCAGCTTCAACATCACCCGCACACCTTCCGGCAGGGCATCGAGCTCCTTGACGATTTCATCACGCAAGATGGCTTCCGCTTCCTGCTTCGTCGGGCTCTTGATCGAGACTTCCGGCTCGATGATCGGGATCAGGCCATGGGCTAGGATTTGCCTGCCCACTTCGAATTGCTGCTTGACGACGGCGGCAATGCCGACCTTGTCTGCATTGGCGATCACCGAACGCATCTTGGTGCCGAAGATGCCCTTTTTCACTGCGCGCGCGAGCAAATCGTCGAGATCGGGCATGGGCTTCATCACCTGCACGCCATTCTCTTCTGCCGCCAGGCCCTTATCGACCTTGAGGAAGGGCACGACGCCACGATCTTCCCATAGATAGGAAGGCACCGGCTTGCCCTTGGCTTCACCATCCATGGTCCTTTCGAACAGAATGGCACCAATGACCTTGTCGCCGGAAAAGCTAGGCGCCGTCATGATGCGTACGCGCATCTCGTGCATCAGGCGGAACATCTCCTCGTCGCCGCTATAGTCGGAATCGGCGATCCCGTAGAGACGCAAGGCTCCAGGAGTGGAACCACCGCTTTGATCAAGGGCGGCAATGAAGCCCCCCTTCTCGGACATTTGCCACATCTGCTTTGCGTCGGCCATGCTTTCCTCATGAATGTTGCTACTACCCCAAGAACTGACGTAACTATCGACCAGAACAAGCAGGCCCTGTCCAGAGCCGGAAGCGCGAGACTCAAAGAAATACGAACAAATTCAATATCTTTAAATCGATTTTAATATTTAAATCGATTTGATTTTCTCCTCCAACAAATCCCCCGAAGTCCCGTTTGGTTGCAATGCCTTATGACGAAACCAACGCGCGATCCGGCTTGTTAAGCAAAATGCACCAGTCCGCGATGCGGCATGCATGTCTCTCCTGAGCGCTCACGGGCCCTGCTAACATCCAGGGTCGCTCTCATCCTCGACACGTTACGCGCCAGATCGCTTTGCTGCGAGGATGCATGGCTTTGCGAGGAAGTTCAAGACGCTTGGCAATGGTCGAATATTTGAAGCAAGAGAACCGTTGGATCGCAGTCTGCGAATGAAAGCCAACGACAACATCGTGCCGGCATTCCAACAGAGCCGCGCACGGCTTCGTATTTGCTCGTCTGCTCTAAACGGCAATGGCTGACGAGGTTCGCGGCCCAGCGTCGCCGTATGCCTTGTAACGAGATGGTGCCATCAAAACAACACACGCGCAGCGGTCGCGTACCCAAGAAAATCACACCCATAACAATATGCCGCCACAAAGAAGAAATACAACTATAGCGTCCTTCAACGACGAAGGGCATGGTTCTTTGAAACATCGAAACCTAAGTGGGAAGCCATGGCTATATATCAGAAATCACTCGATAATTTGATGGTCATTACACAGGCAGCCTCTTCGCCCGGCACGGGTTGGTCGGTTGTGGCCAATCTTCAGACCGCTATTAATAATGCACGCAATAGTTCAAAGCCGCTGCAACTGCTCCCCGGCGTCTATCCAACGTCCCAGATCCTCATCGACGGCGCAAGCGGCGGCGGCAACCGTCTTGAAATGTTTGCCGAGCAAGGCACCGTCACCGTCAGGCTAAGCGCAGCTGCGCCCTATCTGCTGGATGTGAGCAACGTTCCGGATGTCGTCATTCGCGGCATCAATTTCGACGGCAACAACCAGGCAATCACCTCGTCAGGAATAGCTGGTTTGCTTCGATTCGAGGGGTCTTCGACGACGGACTTCATTCTCTCGGAATGCAACATCATGAATTCACCGGTGGCCGGGATCCTGGCTGCCGGCAACGCGCGTGGTCGCATAGTGGATAATCGCATCGCCAGCTGCGATACCGGGATTTTTTCCATCGATTGCGCGGTTTATATCGAAGACAACAGCCTCAGCACCCTGAACAACAACGGCATCTGCGTCTGGACCAGTTCGCTCGGCGGCAATGGTTCGTTGGTATCAGGCAATACAATCAACTGGGTCAACAACGCAGCCGGCGGTACCGGCCAATACGGCAACGGAATCCTCGTCTATAGGGCGGGTAACGTCAAGGTCAGCGGCAATAACATCTTCAACACAAAATTCTCCGCCATCCGACTGAATGCGGCAACCAACTGCCACGTCGTCAACAATTACTGCTGGAACCTGCGGGAGGTAGCGATCTTTATCGAAGCCCCGGGCGCCGGTGAAAATCTTAACGGCTGCATCATCAGCGGCAACAACGTCGATACAGCGGGACTTGGTATTTCGGTCGCCAATTCCGGCCTCTATGGCGACGGCCTTGCGGATCGCTGCGTGGTGTCGAACAACAATGTCAATAACATCACCAATAATGCCATTCCCTACCCCGATGGTTCAACATCGATGACCACCGGCCGCGGCATTACAGTGGAGACCAATACGATTGTCACCAACAACGTCATTTCCGCTACGGCCGGCGCGGCCGTTGGGCTCGGCGTCAACGATGCCGCCAAGGATATCATGGCGACGGGCAACCTGATCAACAATTGCCCCATGGGGATCGCCTATTCGGCCAATGGCTCTGGGTCGTCTATCCTCATCAGCTCGAACATCGTGCGGGGCTATCGCAATATTACCAACGTGTCCGACCCCAACTATCCGATCTCGGGCGCAATCGTCTCGTACAGCTTCAACGGCACAACCTTCCAGCGAGATACGAATGGCGGTTCACCGAACGCCGATTACGGCAATGCCACCCAGACAAGCTCGGGTGCGCTAACCGTGGGCATGAACCGCGCAAACACCTAATCAATCTCCATGCCGAGCCCAGCCGATTTCCGGCTGGGCTCTTACTTCCCCCGCTCGAGAGATGCTGATCTCCCCACGAAAAATCTCGTCAGCCCCCCGATCTACGGTCGACACCTTCACGCCAGACCTCTTCATCACCGCCGCAGCGCGATGGAAGCAAGCATCGCTGCGAAGGGGCAACGACCACACGACAAGCCGCATCTCGATGCCCGCGCCACGGCATTCCAAGCCCTGCGATGCCCTTTGCGGCCAAGCGATATAAAGCGAACGCCTGATTGGTGGCCTCTATTAATCTTTTTGCTCTATCGCATAGGGTTGAAAGGCAGAGGCTGATACGTTCAGGCGTTGAATTGGGTAGGGGCCAGCGACATGCTTTATGGATTCCAATTGAAAAGGACAGCGGCCTGATGGCCAAGATCGCTGCCCTGGGCGCCTATTTCTATCAATCGCTTGTGGCTTTCGGGCTGCTCGTCGTCGTCGCCAACCTGCTTCCAGCCAACGATTATGCGGGCTATTCCCTTTTCATCTCCGTAGTCCAGTTCGCCGATATCGTCTGCTTCCAATGGATCCGCGCCGCGTCCAGCCGCTTCTATCCTGGTCCTGACGAGGCAAGCGAGCACATTGAGCGCGGGGTCATTGGTACCGAGCTCGCCGGCAGCGCCGGCGTCTGCCTGCTTGCGGCGTTTCTCGGGCCGTTCTTCGGCGTCCCCCTCTGGTTGGCGCTGATCGGGGCACTGGCGGCGATCCTGCAAGGTGCGGGTGAGCTGCATCTGACCATGCTGCGTTTTCGGCAGGAATTCCGGCTCTTCTCCTGGCTCCAGGGTGCGCGTGCGACGACCCTCGCGGTAGCCACGATCGCCGGCGCCGCGTTCCACCCCGATCTCGCCCATGTTCTGGCCGGCGTCCTGGCCGGCAACGCGATCTACTGCGCGATCGCCTTGGTTCAATCGCGCCGTGTGATGCCTATATCCGCGTGCTGGGACGGCGATATCGCAAGGCGCAACCTGGTCTATGGCGGCATATCCGCCGGAGCGGGGATCGCGACGCTTTTGGTGCCGCTTGGTATCAAGACCATTCTGCTTGGATCGCTAGGATCAGCCGCCGCGGGTCCGATGCTGGCGCTCGACCTGTTGCAACGCCCCTTCGTCATGCTGACCTCGTCGCTTCAGGCGATCCGGTTCCCCGATCTTGTAGCTCACTTCGACCGGAAGGGTGGCCCACAAACAATCCAGGCCGAACTCGGCAGATATTACGCGCTGCTGGTGGGACTCTCGCTGATCGGCGCGGCCGCCATCATTGCCATGCTCGACCTTGCGACCCAACTCGTCATCCCGACAGCGCTTAGAGGGACATTCCTGCACACTGCGCCCTTCGTCATGCTGATGGCGATGCTGCGCGCGGTTGTCCAGACCGTGCTGCCGACGCCGGCACAACTAAACCGCCTGTTGCCCATCATTCTGGGGTTGGCGGTTGTCGAATGCGTTCTGACCTGCAGTGGTGCGCTTACCGGAGCGTGGCTCGGTGGTGGCACCCACACGGCGATCACCGCCGGAGCAGCCACGGGTGCGGCGGCCGCAACGGTAATCGGCGTGCTCATACAGCGCTGGCGATCGTTCACCATGCCCTGGCAGCCGGTGTTGCTGCCAGCTGCCGCATTGCTGCTGGCATGGCTGATCTCGGCTTGGGAGCCCGGCAACCTCCTGATATCAACCGGTCTGGCGCTCGTTGCCGTGGCGGCCCTGACCACTCGTCCCTTGCTAACCCTTGTTCGCTGGATCGCAGTGTAGGCATCATGATCGACACACCTCAAACCAAACCCATCGTCATTGTCGTCGGGATTGCTACCATGGGACGCCGTGATGTCCTTCGAGAAACGCTCGAGCAGATTGCACGGCAGGAGAGACGTCCCGATCGCATCCTGATCTGCCCTGTTGCCGATAGTGACGTTGACTGGGACCACGCGGCAAGGCTCACCGTTCCCGTAGAGCATATCGTCGGCCCACAGGGTTCGAGTGCCCAACGAAATGCCATCTTCGATGCCGCGGGCGAGCCGGATGTGATCGTCTTCTTCGACGACGACTTTCTTCCAGCCGGTCGCTTTCTTGCCGAAACTGAACGTCTCTTCGTGCAAAATCCGGACATCATCGCCGCGACCGGTCACGTCCTTGCCGATGGCATCCGTGGCCCTGGCATAGATCTGCCGGAGGCGTTTTCAATCCTGGCGAGCGACACAGCTTTTGATGACAGCAAAGCGCGTGTTGAGCCGATTAGAAACCTCTATGGCTGCAACATGGCGTTTCGCCTTGCGACAGTAATGCGGATCGGCGCTCGCTTCGATGAGAATCTGCCACTCTATGGCTGGCATGAGGATATCGACTTCTCAGGCCAGCTTGCTGGCGAAGGCCGTATCGTCCTTGCCGACGCGCTGCGCGGCGTCCATCGGGGCGTGAAACGTGGTCGCACGTCCGGTCTGAAGTTCGGCTACTCGCAGATCGCGAATTCAGTTTATGTGGCGCGCAAGGGTACGATGGGGTGGCCGAGAGCTTTACGGTTCGCGATTGGAAACACCTGCGCGAATATCGTCGGCAGCATGAGGCCGCAAGGCCTCGTCGACCGGCGCGGACGGTTGAAAGGCAATCTCATTGCTCTGAAAGACCTGCTCTGCGGCAAGATCGATCCGAAGCGAATTCTGTCGCTGCGCTGAGCACTCAAGTACAGGCGGCGTCATATCCGCGACGATGCCGGAGGGGATGGCGGACAATCTCAAGTCCGCCACGGCTGCCCGGCGAGGAACGGGAGCTGCTGCGCATGAGCACTCCCTCCCCCGTCGTTTCAGCTAAGAGCCCTTTTCCACGTTCCCAGGCGCAGGTAAGAGGGTGACCGCTGCCTCGGCCGTCAGCATCCGAAAGGTGAAGCTTTCCTGAAAGTAGAGTTCGACCGTCGTCGCGGAATGGCTGAGGTAGCCGATGGAGATATCCTGGCCGAGATCGAGCTCGAAATCGCCGCCTCTGGTCGTCAACACATAGCCACCCTTGATCGCGGGTGCCCAGAAGATCCCGCCATCGACGATCTTTTCGATGTGATGGAATACCGGATATCCCTCGTCACTACCGCCGCTTGCGGCTGTGTAAGCGTCTTCGCCAAGAACCAAGGCATAGGGTCCTTCGACGCCGGCAAGGCGCAATAGGCTGACAGCCTTCGCGACGACATCCGGATAGTTTTTTATGCTTGCCGAGAGGGTCAGGGCGGGGTTGCTGCTGCCCTCGCGAATCCCCTGAATATCCCCGGGTGCAAAACCTTCGAATACCGCGCGATCCTCGCTGAAGGCGAGCTTGCGCGCGGCCTCCTTCACCGGAGACCAGTCGGAATCCTCGGCACCGCGATCCACGTCGTCTATGGCAGACCGCGAGAGTTCGAAGGGAACACGAAGCTCGACGACCCGCTTGACCTCCCGCAAAGCAGCCTGGACGCCATCGCCAGGGCTTGCGACCTTCTTAAGGTGCCCCGTACCGGTGGCCGAAAAATCAAAACCCTTCGGCCCATCGAGGTCGACAACACGACGCGCAGCCAGATGGCGCTTGAGCGTCCTCCTTGCCTCCTCCTCGATCTGTTCCCAGGCCTTTTCAGAAATGGGTGCAAGTTCCCGGTGAAGATTGTTCATGTCAAACCTCTTTCTTTAAAGAGCCGATCCCGAGGGAATCGTCCGAGTTTTCATTGCGGGCAGCAGATCTTGCTTCATCCGGCTTGCGCGCTGTGGCGGGCTCGGCGGTCGGTGGAGCGGTATCAGGCTCGACATTCTCCAGGAACGTCGCTGATGGAACGAAAAACAGGCTGCCTGTTATCGCCTGGCTGACATCGAGCAGGCGATCGTAATTTCCAGGCGGGCGGCCGACGAACATGTTGACGAGCATCTGTTCTATACGCGCAGGAGATCGCGCATAGCCGATGAAATAGGTTCCGAACTCGCCCTTCCCGACGTCGCCAAACGGCATATTGTCTCTGACGATATCGAGTTCCTTGCCATTCTCGACGATCGTCGTCAGCGCATTATGCGCAAAACTGGGCTTGACGCTGTCATCGAGTTCGACATTGGTGAACTTCTTGCGTCCGACGATGCCTTCCTGCACTTCGACCGGAATCGCGTTCCATTTCTTCAGATCGTGCAGGTATTTCTGGACGATCACATAGCTGCCGCCAGCAAAAGCTGGGTCTTCGTCATCGATGATCGCCGCGTCGATCGCTGCCTGATCGACAGGGTTTTCCGTACCGTCGACGAAGCCGATAAGGTCGCGGTCGTCGAAATAGCTAAAGCCCTGGACCTGATCTGCGGTCGCCACCGCATCGCCGAGCCGCGACATGATTTGCATCGCCAGCTCGAAACAGAGATCCATGCGCATTGATCGAATGTGAAAGAGCACGTCGCCCGGAGTGGAAACAGCGTGATGGACACCACGGATTTCCTTGAAGGGGTGCAACTCGCGCGGTCTTTTTCCTGCGAAAAGACGGTCCCACGCCTCGGATCCGAAGCCCATCACGCAAGACAGCCTGCCTTCCAGATCGCGGAACCCGACGGCGCGAAGCAAGGCGGAGAGATCAGTGCAGACTGACCGGACGGCATCCTCGTTCTCACGGCCGGGATTGATGGTGAGAACGAGAAAAATCGCCGCACGCGTGAGGCGGGCGACAACCGGCTGCGGGATGGGTTTCGTATCGTCTGTTGCCATGATCTATCCGCTGGACCCTTTATGTATCACACCCGACAAGCGGGCAAGGAACGATATTTATCGCAAGCGCTTCAAAGTCATAGAGCTTATTTTCCACTTCGATTTTTCAGCAGCGCCTTGCGCCTGTGGCGCCGCTTGCAGCCAGAGCATTATCTTTACACGCTACCCTCTTTCGAAATAGCCCAGCGATGTCCCGCGACCTTCTGCGCGCACCGCCGGTAAAAAAATCGCCACGTTTCTCCCGTGCTCCCTACAACAAGCCCTTGACCAATCCTCGACCGGGTCGTGATCAGAATCCAAGGCAATTTCATCATCCAATGGCCTTTCCCGCAAGCAAACTCGGCGACATTCAACCGGCAGCGCTTCGCAAAGCTGATCCGTTCGGTTGAAACATGATCTATCTCAGCGTCAACTGTACCGACGATCAACACAGCTCTACGCGACCTCGGCAAAGCGGGACGCGGTGACTATACTTTCACCCCGACGACGCTATCATCGCGGCGAGGACCGGTTGTCGACCGCCCGGCAACGCCAGCGAAACAAGCGACCGGAAGAATGTCATGAACGAAGCGGATCAGATCGCCCGAACCAAATCTCCGATCACCGTCCGCAGCCTGACCGTCGAGCTGGGCAAGATCGGCGTTCGCCGCGGCGACATCCTCTTGGTGCATACGTCTCTTTCCTCTCTGGGTTGGGTCTGCGGCGGCCCGGTCGCCGTCATTCAAGCGCTGATCGAGGCTGTCGGATCGGCTGGCACGATTGTGATGCCGGCGCATTCGGCGCAGATAACCAATCCCGAAAACTGGGGCATGCCTCCGGTGCCGAAGGAATGGATCGCGCCGATCAAGGCCAGCATGCCTCCGTTTGACGCTCGAACGACGCCGACAAGGAACATGGGAGCGGTTGCCGAGCTCTTTCGGAGCTGGCCGGGCGCTGCGCGAAGTCACCACCCTTCGGCATCCTTCGCCGCTCTCGGACCGCTGGCCGGAGAGATCACGAGAGAACACGCCCTCGAAGACCCTCTCGGAGAACGGTCGCCGCTCGGCACCCTCTACAGGCTGGACGCCCGGATTATTCTGATCGGTGTCGATTTCAACCGTTGTACGGCGCTGCACCTTGCTGAACAGCGCCGATGGCCAGACCGCGCCAGGGTAAGGGAGGGAGCCCCGCTCGTCATCAACGGCACGCGACGTTGGGTAGACTTCGAAATCGCCGCGGTGATGGACGATGACGAATTCCTGACGGTCGGCACTTCAGCCATGAAAGCAGGACTCGTCACCCAGGCGCCTTTGGGAGAGGCTCGCGCACAGCTTGCGAGCATGAGGGAGATCGTTGACCATGCCGTGAGCATGTGGGGATGAGGAGCCGGGCACCGATATGCTGCCGGACCTGATCGCACATACTTGGCCGACAGGCTGCAATGCCAAGGCTGCCAGTGTGACCCTACGCGATGAGCTTGTTTCGAGCGTCTGCCCCATCACGTTGCATTGACGATCGCAGTCAGGATCGACATGCCTATGGTTATGACTATATCCATGCCATCCGGGATATCTGATGATTCCACCCGGCGCATCGCCTTTTTAATCTCGACGTCTTCAATATGAGGAATGGATTTTGATTCCCATAGCAATTGCATCCGGAAGCCGAACATCGGACACTTCGGTATATCTGAACGAAAACATGCTGCGCCAACTGGAGCAGCCCCATGAAATCTTCGTGTCTGTGCCGAAAATCCTGATCCGGCTGGCGCTTTACATCATTGCCGGTTGCGCATTGAGCGCGCTTCTGATGTCCATGCACAGGACAAATTGGGCGATCGGTTTTGCGATCCTGTTTCTGGCGGCCGCAGCGGTCCTGCTTCTGCAGTTTCGCTACGTGAAGCAACCGATCATCGTGCTCTCGAAGGCGGGGTTGCATCTGCGCACACGCAGATTCGACAGGTTGATGCCATGGCCGACCGTGGTCGAGAATGAATGGATCGATACGTACCGCGTGATTAAGACGAACAGCATCATCTCCTTGCGAGGCGGCGATCCGGCAAAGAGCCATACGGTCGTCGCCACGCACTTCCGTACAAAGCGCGACGAATATTTGCGTCTATGCAGCCTTTATGCGGCGGCGGCCAGCCACTCGCAGTCCCATGGTTGAAACGCCGTTTTCAACGCTCCACGCGAAACGGCAACTACCTCTTCGTTCGCTGCTCATAAGCTTGACGGGCGCAATCGCAGCCGGTGCGATCAGTGCTTGTGGCGGACGATATGGCTTGGCCGCACTCCCGAGCAGCGTCGTGATCCTTGGTGGCTTGTCGCTGCTGATGACGGTCGGCCAAGGGCCGACCCTTGCCTATTACCTGCTCAGCCCCAGGCGGCTGATTTTCGACGAACAGGCGATGATCTATGGGGGAGAGACCTATCCCTATGCCGAGATGGCCAGCATTGGATCCTATGTCAGCAAGACTGCAACCGAGATTCGAATGTCTTGTGGCAAGCGGCTTTTGCTGCGCTGGGATATTTGGCAAGGCGCCGCCACCTGGGAACGGATACTGGAGAACAGGACCCTGCCTCATCTCTGGCGCGAGGCACGCAATGCGCTGGAGAAGGGCGAAAGGATCTCGTTCGGTCCAGGCGCCTCTCTGGACCAGAATGCCTTGACCCTGCGCAAGGGCAGCATTCCGATCGCCGCCATCAGCACAATCCGCTTCGTCGACCAATCCAACATGGGGGCGCAAAGCCGCATCCTACACATTGCCGATGAGCATCGAGAATTGACCGTGGACGAAGACCGTCTGCGCAACCAGCATGTGTTGTTTGCTCTTTTGATAGACAACCTGCCCGCATCCTAAAACGATCCGGAAGGCGGCGGCTATAACAGATGCACATTCGTTTTCACGTATCGCAGCGAGCGCTTGGCCCACCTGACCGCCGTGGATAAGGCTATCTCCCCAAAGCATATGCGGAGACCGCTGTCCTGCGCCATCATCGTCGGCATGCATGCGCAAGCGCCATGAAAGCGTCACGCGTTCCGCTTTATGAGAAGGAGGGGTCGGGCAGCGCGCTCAACCGCTTTGCGCGCCGCGATTGCGGTATTGCTATGCCCCATTGACATAGAGGCCGTACCATTACGATGATCCGGCCTCTCAATACATGAATGCAGCCCTTCACCGCGCCTGACGAATAGGGCCATCGCCGACGACCTTGCTCCATCTGGCCGCGGCCAACGATCGGAACCTTGAGTTTCGCCGTCGCCGTTCAGCCGATTTCCCGGTCAGACGGTGCGGCGGGCGGCAGCGATCTGGCGGGCGCCGATGCTGGCGAGAGCGACGCTGAACAGCGTCGGGTTAGTCGCGGTCATGGTCGGAATGACGCCATTGCCGGCGACATAGAGGTTCGCGAAGCCCCATACCTTGGAGTTCCTGTCGCAGACGCTGGTGCCATCGTCGCGTTCGCCCATACGGATTGTGCCTTGATAGTGCAGCGACGAGCCAACGGGCTGCACGAAGGTGGCGAAACCGGCCGCCGGACGACCGATAATGGCGGAAACACGCTGGGCGAGGCCCTTGGCGTCTTCCAGGCGCGCCTTGTCGCCGTCGGACTGGCGCCAGTGAATGGAGATGGCCGGCAGGCCAAGCCAGTCACGGCGATTGTCGTCGAAGATGACGCGATTGTCGGCGCTGATATCGGAAGGCACGAAAACGCCCATGCCAACCGGCTGGCCACTCATTTCGCTGGTATGCGGCATCGAGCGTAGGCTGGCGGGAGCAATGGTGACAGAATAGGGCAGATCCTTGGTCGCCGGAATCCAGCTCATCGCGGCCATGGACACATCCGTCTGCATCTCGGTGATTTGCGACACGATGTAGTGGTCGTTGATGTAGCGGCCAAGTGCTTCGGGGCGAATTCCCGAAGCGTAGAGCATCTGCGGGGAATGCAGCGAATCACAAGCGACGACGACCGTGCCGGCCCGGATGATAAAGGTCTCGTCCGAGCCCGCACGCGCAAGTTCGACGCCGGTAACCTGGCCGTTATCATGGATCACGCGACGGCAAGCTGTTTCGGAGAGGATATGAAAGCTTTCCTCCGGCTCATCAACAAGATCGCCGAGCACCACGTCGGTGCCGTGATAGCGCAGGCCGTCGGAACCAGGCGTCGCAGCGAGCGGCATCGGCTGGACAAAGCGATCGGGCGTGCGGCCGGGATCGAAGACCTCACCCAGACGCTTTCGCATGGCGATGGCGGCAACATCACCGGCGTGGGGGTCCTTGTTGGTGCCGAGCAACTGCGCCGAAACCGCCAGCGCGCTATGCATTTCATCGGAGGGGATGAAGGGCACCAGTTCGATCTCGGACGGAACCGGCGTGCCGGTCGACCATTTCGTGCCCATGCCGCCGACATTGGCCGCCGAGAAGCCGGCAAAGAGGTTCTCATCCTGGGCATCGGCGTCGTTTGCGATGAAAAGGCCCGAACGGCGCAGCAAAGAATGATCGAAGCCACCAGCGCGGCGAGCCTCCCACTCCTCCTTGTTGATCGGCATGCGCGGGCTGCGGTCGCCACCCTGAGCACGCACTTCGAAGGCCGCGCGTTCGTCGAGATCAGCGATATTGTCGAGATGCGCGCCCTTGCGCGGCAGAATCTGCGGGCCTGCTTCCACCATCAAGATACGCGCTTCCGGCCAGTTATTCCTGATGACCCGCGCGTAGGCCGAACCGGTCGGGCCACTTCCGATGATGACGACGTCGGCAGATTGACGAGACATTCCTGCTATCCCCAGAGTTAAATCAATTTGATTTCAAACAAAGATGTATCATAGCCGAAGTCAACAGGGATTGTTAAGCTGTCAAACAAAGTTTTGGTGAGAGCGCTCGAGGAGAGGCATAATGAAGTTAGGTTTGAGTTCATACAGTTTCCGTTCATTGATGCAAAGCGGCGCCATGCAGATTGAGGATGTCTTTGCATGGGTGGGCAAACATGGCGGCGATCATGTCGAACTGGCGACGCATTCCGTCGCACCCGAAGGGCAGGACATCCAATATGAACTCGCCAATGATGCGGAAAAGCTGAAGCGGTTGACCGACACATCTCAGAAAAACGGCGTACCCATTTCCGGGCTCTGCACGTCGGGAAATTTCATCGATGACGGCGAGCGCGCATTCCAGCTGAGCCGTCTGAAGCGCTATGTCGAGCTTTGCGACAAGCTCGACGTCCGCTTTCTGCGCCACGATGTCGTGCCATGGTCGCTCCGCGCAACGGAGCCCGGCCAGTTCGAAGCGGCCTTCCCGACGATCGCTGAAGCCACCCATGAGCTTGCCGCACATGCAGGGCGCTATGGCGTGACTACCAGCGTCGAGGATCACGGCTTCTTCATGAACTCGAGCGAGCGGATCAAGCGGCTTCAGCATGCCGTCAACCTGCCGAACTTCAAGCTCACCGTCGATATCGGCAATTTCCTCTGCGTCGATGAGAACCCCCTGACAGGAACGCGCGCCTGCCTTGCCGAGGCGAGTTTCGTCCACATCAAGGATTTCTACGTGCGTCAGACCGCGCCCGGCGCGGACTGGCTGCAGACGGTCGGCGGCCAGGCAATCCGCGGCTCGGTCTTCGGCTATGGCGACCTGCCCGTCAGGTCGATCGTCGAGGACATCGTCGCCTCGGGTTATGACGGCTTCGTCTCGCTGGAATATGAAGGCAACGAGCCGGCGCAATTCGGCTGCGAAGCCGGCCTGAAGAATGCAAGAGCGATGTTTGCAGCCGCTGCCGGCCACTGAACATCGCCCTCTGGCAATCTGGAAACTAAAGAGCGGCGATCAGGTCGACGCGCTTCTTGAGTTCGGCGAGGCGATGTCGGTCGCCTCCCGGCACCTCAATCGAGCCCCAGCCGGAATAGCCGATATCAGACAGGGCCTTGTTGACAGAGGCCCAATCGCAATCGCCCTCGCCCAGCTCGACGTCGAAGCCTTTCCACGGGCCTTCGCTGTTCATCTTTTCAAGGCTATATTCCTTGATATCGACCTTCAGGATGCGCTTGCCAAGCGCCTCGATCCAATGCGTCGGGCGACCATAGCGGAGAACATTGCCGACATCGAAATACCAGCCGAGCTTCGGATGTTTAAAGCGATCGACGAAATCAGCCGCCTCAAGCGGGCTCAGAAGGAAGTCGTTCCACACGTTTTCGAGCGCAATCGAGACGCCGGCCTCTTCCGCGGCCGGCAGGATCCTGACGATTTCCTCGCTGGCCCTCGCGTAAGCGGTCTTATAACTGGTATCTGCATTAACGACCCCGGGAACGAGCAACACCGTCGTGGCGCCGTAGAGCTTTGCGTCACGGAGCGCCTTGATCATGGAATCGACGCAGGCCTGACGCGCCGACGGATCAGGATCCGTCAGCGGATGTTTCCAGTGCACGGCGTTGACGAGGCCGGGAATATCGAGCCCGGTCTTATCGCGGGCATTCAGCACCTCATCGAGCGGCAAATCATTGGGCGAGTCGAGCTCAATCCCGTCATAGCCGAGATCCCGCAGGAGTTGGAACTTCTCCAGAATGGAAAGCGAAGGCTCCTCGACCATGCCCCATTTCAGGCTGATCTTCGCCAAGGGGCGAGCGGAAACGGGCAATGCGGAAGGATTGGCAGATTCGGTCATCGATGGATCTTTGCTTGCTATGGACGGATGCGCGCCGGAACTATGTCAGCCAACATGCAACCGATCAATCGGTCATTGAAAGGCAAGGAGCAACACTCATCACGTCGCAGCCATATGGATTGTCGTCGCACCGCCGGTCGTCATGTGACGTCAGCGGAGCTTGAGCAGATTGTTCCGTTATCCAGGCCCCTTCCGGATTTGACTGATCAGACTTGGGGAACCGTCAGAATATGGCCGAGAGCGCATCGACCGTGGCGTCCCCTCTTAAGGTCGTTTCCGACGACTTGCCTGCATACACGCTCAGGCTGGAACAATAATCAGCTGGATCAACCGGCAGCACTTTCGGCCAAAAGCTGCCATTCGGTCAGAAAGCCCATTATCTGCAGTGAATCGTCAAGGCTTGGTGACGGCGGCGCGGCTTCGCGATGCCCGTTCCTCATAGCCGCCTCCACACGCTGGACTTGATAATCGAAAGCATCATACCCTGACGAGTGCGTTATCCTTTCGATCGGATGGCCATAAATTTCGATTTCAAAGCTATTTTCACCCGCCGCCGGCAGCCATGGGTTGGTCAGGAACCGCAATGAGCCGAGCTCCCCTCGAACGGTGAATTCATGTGACATTCCGAAGCTATCCGTGCTCGTTATGCCAGCAATAAGTCCGCTGGCGAACTTGATGATAGCGGTCGCGTCACACATGTTCCGATCCTTCGGAGAGCGATTACCGGTGGCTTGTACCTGCCTTTGCGCGAACACGGCGTCATCGCCACCTTTTTTGAGGACATAGTGTAACAACGAGGCCGGATAGCACCCGAGATTGAAGATGGTTCCGTTGCCATCCGGATTGACGACGTCCCAAATATCTGCGGCGTAGGTCGCCGAAACGGCGCGCAAACGCCCCAGGCGGCCGGACTTGATAACATCACCAAATGCGGCGATGATCGGGTGGCTGAGATACATCAGCCCTTCGACGAAAAATATCCCGCTATCCTGAACCGCCTGCGCTATCGCGCGAGCGTCTGACATATTGGTTGCCAGCGATTTCTCGCAGAGGATTGCCTTCCCTTGCGCGGCAGCGGCAATTACCGCCTGGGCATGGACGTTGTTGGGAAGGCCAACATAGATCACGTCGACGTCTTCATCCGCTGCGAGGGCGTCCAAGGTGCCATACCGTCTCGGCACATGATATTGTGTGGCGAAGGCGTCAAGCCGAGCGCAGTCACGCCCGGAGACCGCTACCAGCTCGGACCCGGCGCTTCCGGCAACCGCTTTCGCCATCGTGTGGGAAATAAAGCTCGTCCCCAAGAAACCCCAACGCAACATGCCATGCCCCCAGCTTCGATGTCTCTCAAAGGCGATACCTGCAGCCCGGGAAGAAGGAAAGCCCTTTAAAACTGACAGCAACGGCAGAAAATCTACCATCTCGGCACTTGTGGCTGGCGTACCGCGCCTCATCGACTAAAGCAACCGACTTGGGGCCGAGGATCCGGACCCAGATCGCGACCCTCGACCGATTGAATGGTCGCACCCCAACCCTGAGGGATGATCCAAGACTTTATCGCCACGACCAGCACGTGGCATCTATTGAAACCTCGGCTCTCCACCCCAATCTTTGTTGGGTTACAGGAGCCTCGCCATGCCGTACCTCATTTTCACGTTGTGCGCAGTTGTTTGCACGTTTTTCATTGCACGCTTCTTTGCCGTGCGAACGCGGCTGGCCGAAAAGGCAATCGATGACGCGATTGGCCACAGGTTGAAGGCTTCCCCGTTGATTGGGGAATTGGAGCGTCTGCAGGAAGAGACTGGAGTGATGCGCAACCTGCTGATTGACATGATTGAGAACGAAGTTTCCGTACCGCCGGCCAACATTGTCGCAACGGACGCTGAGCGGGCACGTGCCATCATCGTTGCAAGGCAGCGGCGACGCGAGCTCGTCGGCGAGGCCATGTATGTCGTGAGGCAGGCCAAGGAAGCGCGGCGCTTGAATAGCGAAACCAAGGTCTCAGGCTGACAACCCTGGGAGGCCGGAAACACATTCTGGCAGCCGTTTGAAGTCTCCAGCCACTACACATGGCGATCACCCACATCGATAGGTTCGGCATCTTGAGACGCGCAGAATTCGATCCAGGTTCCGGCCTCCTCGAGCCGGCTGATCGACTGATATTGAGTTAACGCTATGCCGGCTTCATTTGCCCTCGCGCAGCTGCTTTACATCGTCCGGCGTCAGTTTGGATTCCTGATTACCCCAGCTTTCGCGCATCCAGTTCACGAGGTCCGCCAACTGGCGGTCGTCAAGTTGATGACCGAAGCCCGGCATCGGCTGCATGCGCTCAAGTCCGGGAAATTGCTGGGCTGGAATACCCTCAACCACAGCGCGAACTAGATTGCGCGCACTGGTCAATCGCAACGTCGCATTGGTGGCGAGTGGCACCACCACATGCGGGATGCCCTGCCCTTCTATCCCATGACAGCCTGAGCACAGAGCGAGATAGGTGGGCTTTGCCGAGGCGGCAAGTTCGGGCGCGACCGAGATGGGAACAGGCGCCACGGGCGCTTGTCCTTTCGAGGGATCATCGAGGTCGAACAGGTAGGCCGAGAGAGCACCGAGGTCGTCGGGCGTCATGTATTGCGTCGAAAAATGCACGACCTCAAACATCTGCCCGGTCATTGCCCCTTGCGCCGAGAGGCCGGACTTCATGAATGCAGCGAGCACCGTTGGCGTAAAGCCCATCCGGGTCAAGCCGTCCTTGGTGATATCGGGAGCATTTGCTCCCTCTATCACGGCCCCCTGAAGATAGGCATCCTGCCTCATCCCCTGCAGGACGTTACGCGGCGTGTGGCATTCCCCGCAATGGGCAAGCGCATCTGCGAGATAGCGCCCACGATTCCAGACGGCCGAGCGCGTAGCATCCGACGTCGAGACATCGGAATGCAGGTTGAAAAGGTTCCAGAAGGTCAGACCCTGACGGATGCTGAACGGAAAGCCCAGCTCGTTCTTCTTGTTTGCGACTTTCATCGGTTCGCGCGTCATCAGATAGGCATAGACCGCATCGACATCCTCCGGCGTCATCTTGCGGTAGGATGCATAGGGCATTGCCGGATATAGATGTCCGTGCTTGCCTACACCATCGCGCACGGCCTGATGGAATTCCGCGCGCGTCCAGTTGCCAATACCGTTGTCCTTGTCCGGCGAAATATTGGTCGCGTAGATCGTGCCGAATGGTGTCTTGAAAGGCAGGCCTCCGGCCCATGGTGCGCCGCCTTTGGCCGTGTGACAGGCATAACAATCAGCAGCCACGGCGACATAGGCGCCGCGCTTGGCAAGCTCCTTCATCTGGTCGCCTGTCAAAGTCTGGTCGATGTCCTTCGCGACTACGCTTTTCTCAAACAGGCCCAGGAAAATGGCCCCCGCGCCAGCAGCGCCCACCACGATGACGGCTGCTATAATCCAAAGCAGTTTTCTCATCATGATCGCGCTACGCCTTCACCAAACCGGGGGTATTGAGGGCGAGATCGCGCACCGCCTCGAAATAGCGCACATAGCCGGTACATCGACAGATGTGTGCGCCGAGCGTATCCGTGATCGCCTGCTCGAGTTCAGCACGCCTGACCGGCTCGCGCTTGAGCTTGTCCATGAGGACGCTTGCCGCCGTCACGAAGCCCGGCGTGCAATAACCACACTGAAAGGCAAAATGCTCGATGAAGGCCTGCTGTACCGGCGACAGTTCTACGATCGCACCATTGGCGTCACGTCTGGCGTGCCCTTCGACGGTCCGAACCTTCCGGCCGGCAAACCAGTGAGCACCGACGATGCAGGTCCGCATTTCCTCAAGTGCGCCATCGTCCTTTTCCAGAAGAACGGTACAGGCGTGACAGATGCCCTGGCCGCAGCCCATGCGCGACCCCGTCAGGTTCAGGTACTCGTAGAGGAAATCCTGCATCATCATCGCTTCGGGAACGTCGATCGGGCCTACGGCCTTGTCGTTGATAGTGAGCGACAGTTGCTTTGACGAAAGGGTCATGACAGCGCCTCCAGGATCTTTTCAGAGGTGATCGGCAAGCTGTAGAACCGCTTGCCGATGGCATGGGCGACGGCATTGGCGATTGCCGGGACCACGGCAATCATGACCACTTCCGCCATCCCCTTGGGCGTGTCGGTTTCAGACAGCGCCGGCAGGATCTCGTAGGTCTGCGTCCATACGGCAACATCCTTTGCCATCGGAAGCTGGTAGCGGTTCCAGTTCCAGGTGCCGTCGCCCGGTCCGTCTTCGTAGAGCGGCAAAAACTCCTTGAGAGCATGACCGATCCCCATGGCAAGCCCACCCTGAATCTGCCCCGAGACCAGTTCCGGCACGATCTGCCGACCGCAGTCCATGATGGAATGATGCGAAAGCAGGGAGACGTTACCGGTCGCGCTATCGACGACGATCTCGGCAAGGGTGGCCATGGGGGTATAATAGGTCACGCCGGCATTGTTGCGCTGGACCGGCGGGTAGGTCACGGTCTTGCGATCCACGAACTGCCAGCCATCCAGTGTCATGAGCGCCTTGCGCTCGGCCGACGCCCCGTCACCATAGCGTACGGCCAAGGCATCGATGGCAAAATGGTGCTGCCCGAGCGTCCCGAGATCGAACTCCGCCTCCGCCCATTGCCAGCGATTGAAAGTATGGACCGTCACCCCGGTGACCAGCCCTTGCCGATGGGCTTCGGCCGCGACCTCCGCGAAGGAGAGCGGCTGCAGGCCCGCGGCATTGACCATTCCGCCTGCAAGTCGCAGATCGCGGCGGCGCACCGCCTCCGGCGCGATCTGGCCGCCGCCGATACCCTGCGACCACAACGCCCGCGCTGCCGGCCAGATGGAGAGATCGATCAGCGCTTGTGCCGCTTCCCGTGTCGCATGGCCGAGATAGTAGACGCTGTTGGACGCGCTCATCGGCGATGTGAATGACGGGGTCCAGCGCGGGTTCCGCATGCGCTGATCTTCCTCGTCCTGCGGCGTGGTATAGGGCTGATCGGTGGTTTCGAGCGGCATTTGCGGCCAACGCACCTTGCCATATTCGGTGTCATCTGGCGCTACGCCGAGGATATCGGCCACCATGATGGCCTGCGAGGTGGTCGCGCCCGTGCCGATTTCATGAGCGACATGCGCGAGCTTCAATCGCCCTTTGGCATCGAACTCGACCGCGGCAAGCGCGGCCTCGGCACCGGTACCGTAATCCTTATGAACATGGCCGTAGCCTACGCCATATTTCTTGCCGGGGTTCGCCGCTTCGAAGGCCGCCTTCTTGTTCTGACGTTCGCTCCAGAGCGGATGTTCGCGCGCCCGGTGAATAATCTCCTCATGACGCATGGCGCCGGCGGGAATGGCGCCCTGCTGGTTCTTCATGCCCGAACGCAGCACGTTCTTCAGCCGCAGATCCATGACATCCATGCCGATGAGTTCCGCCACCTCGTCAACCATCATCTCGGTTGCCGACATGGTCTGCAGCGTGCCGTAGCCACGGGTCGAACCGGCATCGACAGCCCGCGATGCAACGGTCGCCGCCGAGAAATCACTCTTCGGCAGATAGTAAATCGCCTGCGCTGCCGTCGCTCCGACTGCACCGACGGAGGGCGAGAAGTTCTCGCGTCCACCACCATCGTTCTTATAGACGCCGGTCATGGCGCGGAACTGCCCGGTCTTGCGGTCGACCACCAGCACATTGTCCATCCAAAAGGCGTGGCGCTTCAATCCCATCTGAAACTGCTCGTAGCGATCATTGGCAAGGCGCACCGGCCTGCCATCGCCATAGAGTCCCGCCAGCACGCAATAGAAGGGGAAAATCGCGTGGTCCTTGGTGCCGTAGCCCACAGTATAACCAACCCGAAGGTCGACTTCCTTCAAAGGATATTTCGACTTCGAGACCATATGAGCGGAGACTTCGGCCACTTCATAGGGCGACTGCGTCGCGATCATCGCATGCAGGATCCCGCTTGCCGCATCATACCAGACGTTACCATTGTCGGCTTCCATGGCAGAGGCATCGGTCGACTGCGAAAAAAAGTGCCGCTTCAGCACCAGGACGTCATCACCGGCTGCCGCGATCTCCCGTTCGATTTCCGCCGCTGCAGCCATCCCGCGCGCCATGGCGTCGCCGTCGCCGGCGGCCGGCCATTGCGGCTCATCGCCCTTGAAGCCAGCTCGGATCACGGTGTCTTTCAGGGATGAATACCGATCCTCAGCAGAGGGATCGCCACCATCGATGCGCACATAGCGTGCAGAGGCATAAGGCCCGGGTGTCGTGGATGCCGCCTTGCCGCCATAACGCACAACACTGTCATCGAAGCGCACCAGGCGCTTGGCCGCATCATAACGGGCGAAGTCGTGATAGACGAGCAAAGCCACAGGCTGGCCGAGCAAGCGCGCCGTCTCTCCCTTCGGCACCAGGAAAACGTCTCCGTAAAAACCAGGGACAGGGATCTCGATGCCGTCGGCGGCCAGATCTTCATGCAGCACCATGCGATCGGGCTTCAGATCCTCTCCAAGCACCTTGAGATCGATGCCGGTAAAGGCAAGATCCGTTCTGGTCGCATGCAGCAGGAACGCGTGCGATTGTTCCTTTGGCCACCCCTCGAGATCGCGAGCGCGATAGTCACGTGAGAAGGTCTTTTCACCGGTGACTTTGGCGATGGCATCAAGGCGGTATTTCGGCTTGCCTCCCTTGTTCAGCCAATCAGGACCGGGTCGCGGCGGCGTCTCGATCAATTGCGCCTCGGCCCTGGGAGCAAGGAACGTCACCCTGATTGCAACGCCTGCCGCTACACTTGCCTTCAAAAAATTCCGACGAGAAAAGGTCCTATTCATGGCACTGACTCCATAATGCTCTTGGAGCGTTCCCTGCCGCTAATTTAGATCACCAGATCTCGTATTTCGCAAGAATGTTGTTAAGCAACCTCGAAAACACATTGAAAAGTCAAGCGTGCCCGCGGCGGCCTCTTTCGGCGGCCTGCATCATCTCGATGAACCGCCGCACCTTGGCGGGGCGAAAGCGGGCGATGGGCAACACCGCGTGAATCCCGCCTGCAGGCAACGTCCACTCGGGAACCAGTTGCTGCAGGCGCCCGGCCGCGATGTCGTCCACGACCATGTAATCCGGAAACACCGAAACGCCTATGCCGGCCTTCACGCAGGCATAGGCTGATGGCGTCTTGTCCGTCCGCACAGCAGAGCGCATCTCGACAATTTCGGATCGATGACCTTCCCGCGAAAACACCCAGCGCAGCGGCTGGCGCAGCACTGCATTCTCGATCCAGGGGAGTTCCGATAGGCCGGACGGCTCTATGACTTTGGGGAAACGTGCCGCAAGCGTCGGCGTCGCCACCAGATATTGCTGGAACGTGCCGAGCCGCTGCGCCTTGTTGCTCATGTCGCTGAGCCAGCCGACCCTGATTGCCAAATCCACCTGGCCGTTGGCGAGATCGATAACGCTGTCATCGAAGATGAGATCGACACGTACCTGCGGGAAGCGCTCGCGATACGCGGCAACCACGGACGCCACGACCGCGGCGCCGTAATCCAATGGTGCGGTCAGCGTCAACGTGCCAGCCGGTTCGCTTGCATGAAGGGACATTTCGCCATAGGCGGCTTCGGCCTCCCGCAGGATGATCACGCAGCGATCGTAAAAGACGCGCCCCTCTTCCGTTGCATGCAACCGCCGGGTCGTCCGCATCAGCAAGGAGACGCCAAGTTCCTCCTCCAGACGCGCGACCTGGTGGCTGACCACGGCCTTGGCAACGCCAAGTCGCTCGCCGGCGGCGGTGAATGAACCGGTCTCCACGACGGAGGTGAAGAAAACCAGCCTGTTGAGATTGAGGAGTTCGCTCATGTCATTGTCTGATCAAATCATACGGTCTGTACGATTGGCCGATATTTATCTACTCGGCAAGAGCTGAGATGATCAGGTCTCACAAACAGGGGACATGATCCATGCCGGAATTGTCAGCCACTTATCTCTTCGACCCCTTATGCGGATGGTGCTATGGCGCCAGCCCGATGATCGGGCGCCTGCTGTCGGCGGGCGTCGACGTCCGTCTGCTTCCGACCGGCCTGTTTTCTGGATCCGGCGCACGCGAGATGGATGCATCATTTGCTGCCTATGCCTGGTCGAACGATCAGCGCATCGAACGTCTGAGCGGTCAGTCATTTTCCGAGGACTACCGGTCAAAGGTCTTGAACAGGGCAGGCACGCTGTTCGACTCGGGTGCCGCCACTCTTGCCATCACGGCGGCCGGGGCTGCGGACCATCATAAGCGCTTCGATGCGCTGCGCCTCATCCAGCATGCCCGATATGTGACGGGACTCGACATCACCAGCCTGCCCGTCCTCGCAGACGTTCTCTCCTCGGGAGGCTTCGCGGATGCAGCCAGCCTGCTGATCGAAGGTTCCGGCCAACTACTTGCCGATAACCGGCAACTCATCGCAGAGGGCCAGCATCTGTTCCGCCGACATGGCGCGAACGGAGTTCCAGCCCTGGTGACCGACAGAGGTGGGCATCAGCGCCTTCTGGACGCCAGTGCCCTCTTCAGCAGCTATGACAACCTCATGGCGCATCTGAAAGCCGCTTGACCTCACGAACGACAAAGGAACCAGCATGTTTACCAGACGTGATGCATTGAAACTCTCCCTCGCCGCCAGCGCCATTTCGCTTGTTCCCATGACCGCCTCCCGCGCCGCGGGCTCCAAGCTCGACTGGCGATATTTCCAGGCGCCCGAGACAGGTTTTCGCCGCACGCCCGTGCTGCTTACCGGAAAGAAGGAGGCGATCCTCCTCGACGGCGGATTCACGCTCTCCGATGGGCGCGCCGTCGCAGATGCCATCAAGTCGACGGGCAAGCACCTGAACATCATCTATGTGAGCTGCAACGATCCAGATTATTACTTCAGCCTCCGGCCGATCGTCGAAGCCTTTCCAGATGCGAAGGTAATCGCCAAGCCTGCCACGGTCGCCGCCATCCATGCCAATATCGAAGGCAAGCTCGCCACCTGGGGACCGCAACTAAAGGAAAACGGCCCACAGACATTATCCGATGTCGTCATTCCGACGGCGTCGGATCTAAAGGCACTGGAACTCGACGGCGAGAAGATCGAAATCGTCGATATTCCCAGCATGCACGATCGTCGATATTTGTGGGTTCCGTCCCTCAAGGCCGTCTTCGGCGGCGTGCTGGTATCCTCGGGCATTCACGTCTGGGTCGCCGACGAAGCCACCCCCGAAAAACGCCAGGCATGGATCAAGGCGCTTGACGAATTGGCGGCCCGTAAGCCGTCGATCGTCATTCCCGCTCACCAGACCGAAGGCGCGCCACAGGGTCTTCAAGCCGTCACGTTCACGCGCGACTATCTGATCGCCTTCCATGAGGAAGAACAGAAGGCCAAGGACAGCGCGGCTTTGATCGCGGCGATGACCAAGCGGTATCCCAGTCTCGCCGATGTCGGTTCCCTTGAGCTCGGCGCCAAGGTCGTAAAAGGCGAGATGAAGTGGGGATAATTGATCTGGTATCGGCTTAGCAACCATCGCGCCAAGTCGTTATGATGCCGCGATGAGGCCGGATGCTCGGTATCCGGCCTCATGATCACGCGAGGAGAAAAAGCTCACCATCGGTGAACTCATCATCACGCCTGCACGAAATGATGTTCGCTAAGCTGACGATAGTCGCGCTGCGGCGGCACATAGTCGACAGGCCGCACCGGGCTCTTCAACTCTTCCGCCTCCATCATGTGGCGCAGATGTCGACGTTCAGGATCGGGGATCGGCACTGCAGACAGCAGTTTCTTGGTATAGGGATGCTGCGGGTTTTCGAAGATTTCCGACCGCTTGCCGATCTCGACGATTTCGCCCAAATACATGACCGCCACGCGATGGCTGACACGCTCCACAACGGCCATGTCGTGGCTGATGAACAGATAGGCAAGCTTGAGGCTTGCCTGCAGCTCCAGCATAAGATTGATGACCTGCGCCTTGATCGACACATCGAGCGCCGAGACGGATTCGTCGGCGACGATGATTTTCGGATCCATGGCCAATGCGCGGGCGATGCAGATGCGCTGGCGCTGGCCGCCGGAGAATTCATGCGGGAAACGATCGGCCATATCTGACTGCAAGCCGACGCGCTGCAGGAGATCCGTCACCTTCGCGCGAGCCTCGGCCTTCGTCCCCATCCGATGCTCGAGATAGGGCTCGGCAATGGCCTCGCCCACGCGAATACGTGGGTTGAGGCTGGCGAAGGGATCCTGAAAGATCATCTGCATCTTGTGGCGCATTCGACGCAGCGCTTTGCCGTCGAGTCGCAGCACCTCCTCGCCATCGACTTTGACCGATCCTTCCTGTGGCGCGATCAGGCGCATGATGGCGCGAGCCGTGGTGGATTTGCCGCAGCCGGATTCCCCAACAAGCGATAGAGTCTCGCCCGGTTGCAAGGTGAGGCTTATATTCTCAATGGCATGCACTCGACCCTGCAGACGGCCGAGCAGGCCGGCATGGATATCGAAACGCTTGACGAGATTCTTCACCTCGAGCACCGGCGCCGCAGTGTGATCGACCGTATCCGGCGACACGACCGGCTCCTCGGGCAAACCCGTCTTTGGATCGAGATCGGGAAAGCGCAGCGGATGAGAATAGGGCTTCATGGAGCCGAGCATGGGCACGGCCGACAGAAGCGCCCGCGTATAGGGATGGCGTGAATGGTGGAATATTTCAGAGGTTGGACCACTCTCCACGGCATCGCCGCGGAACATGACCACTGTACGGTCGGCAATCTCGGCCACGACGCCCATGTCATGGGTGATGAAGAGGACGGACGTGCCCTCTTCCTGCTGCAAGGTCTTGATGAGATCGAGGATCTGCCCTTGGATCGTCACGTCGAGCGCGGTCGTCGGCTCGTCGGCGATCAAAAGCTTGGGACGCGCGGCAAGCGCCATGGCGATCATCACGCGCTGGCGCATGCCGCCCGAAAAACGATGCGGATATTCATCGAAACGCGTAGCGGCAGACGGGATGCGCACGCGTTCCAGCAAGCGAATGGTTTCGGCCCGTGCTTCCTCGCGGCTCATCGGCTTATGGCAGATCAGCGCCTCGGAAATCTGTTCGCCGATCGTAAAGAGCGGATTGAGCGAGGTCATCGGCTCCTGAAAGATCATCGCCACCTCATTGCCCCGTACCTGCCGCATGGTCGGTTCGTCGAGCGTCAGTATATCGCGCCCGTTGAGCATGATCCGACCTTCGATGCGGCTGGTGTCATTCTGCAGGAGCCGCATGATCGATAGCGAGGTGACGCTCTTGCCCGAGCCTGATTCACCGACGACCGCCACGGTCTCGCCCGGATTGACGGTGAAGGAGATATTGCGCACCACCGGCTTCCAGGCTCCGTCCACCAGAAACGACGTGGTGAGATTCTCGACAGAGAGTACAGGCTTGACGGCGTCATTCAGGCTCATGATCTTTCTTCCTGTCTCATTCCACGATGTTCAGCAGGTCTTTGCCCCGGGGCCAGTTCAATCTTGAGGAAGGCATCACTCAATCGGGCCAGCGGCGAAGACTGTCGAACCGGCGCCGGTTGCGGTCGCTAAGCGATGTCGCGATAATCTCATTGGATGCGCGCGCCTTGTCGAGTTCCTCGCCAAGGCGTTTGGCAACCACCTGTTCCTGACCTGGATGGAGATTGCAGGGATCAAGATAGAAGTAGTTATGCTCGACCTCGTGATCTCGCGCGATGACGGGCGGATTGCCCCTCGCCAAGGCGTCCACCAGATCCCACGCGGTGATATGCGTGACTGTCGGGTCGACAGTCACGCGCAGGCGATCAAGCGGATTTTGGGTAGGATCAGCCTCGATCGCGGCACTCACTCCGCCATAGGCGCCGAGCGCCTCGCGCCAAAGATCGAGATAGGATTTTTCCCGCGCGCGAATACCGGCATGATCACGCTTTTCCCATGCCTCCAGTGCCGCCATGACGCCATAGATGCTCTCCTTGCCGACCTTCATGCCGCGCCCTATGCCGGCGTTCTGAAGGAAGGCATGGCGCACCATCTCCTTGGCGCCCGCCACGATACCGCTGGTCGGGCCGCCAAGAAACTTGTGGCCTGAATATAGCACCAGATCCGCACCGGCCTCGAGAAAGCCGCGCAGATCATACTCTGACGCAGCGTCGACGATCACCGGAACATTGCGCGCATGGCAGATTTCCGCGAAGCGGCTGAGTTCCAGAAGGCCGTAATTGACCACATGATGGGAGACGACATAGACGGCCGCTGCAGTACGTTCGTTGATCGCGCCCTCCAGATGATGTTCAAAGGCGCTGGTCGCCTGCCCGACCAGCACGGGCTTGGCTCCGGCAATGCGGATCGCCTGATCGACCGGCGCGCCGTAGCTCACCACATGTCCCATCTGAACGACGACCTCGTTCTTCAGCAATGTGGTATCCGGCAGGCGTTCTATTGCAGCCAGGTTATCACCCGTCATGCAACCCGCGATGGCAAGCGTGATACCCGCCGAGCACGAGGCCGTGACGAAGCCGGCTTCCGCTCCCGTCAATCTGGCAATCACTGCACTTGCCTTGCGCTGAAGGTCGTTGATCTCCACGAATTGCGGCAGGATGCGGCTCATCGCCTCCGCAACTTCGGGTACGGCAATGGAGGCGCCAAGCCCCGTCATCGTGCCCGAAACATTGACGACTTCACGCAGTCCAAGCATGTTGCGGATATTCACATTGGTCATCTTCATCTCCCGACCGATGCGCCGATGTTTCGGCGTTCATTTTGTGGCGGATTATTCCATAAATCTGGCATTTACTTCGGTTTTATGTAATAAACGGTCAAGCGCGCCGCCGGGACCCCGCGTCGCAACCGAAGCTTCGCTGGAGCCATTTCATGCCCCCTAAACCCGCTCTCATCGCCGAACCTGCGCCCGCCACCGGAAAAGCAGCGCGCCGTTCGCGCGTCAGCGGCATAGACCGCGTCCTGCAGGTGCTCGATTTCCTGTATGATACCGGACGCCCGAGCGGCGCATATGTCATCGCCAAATCCATCGGCGCACCGCTCTCCACCGTCTACGTCATCGTGGAGGACATGGTCGAGAAGGGCATGCTGTCGCGCGGATCCGACGGCAATCTCTGGCTGGGCGACCGGCTTTACCGCTATGGCCTCGCCTATGCCCGCTCGCTGGACTTTCTGAGCGTCGCCAACGGTGAAATGCACGATCTTTGCCGACAAATCGGCGAGACGATCCAGCTCTGCGGGCTGGACGGCGATAACATGCAGGTGCTCGCCATGGCCGACGGTCCTGGTCATTTTCAGGTCACCTCGCGGGTCGGAACCCGCGTCCCCCTCAACTGGACGGCATCGGGGCGCCTGTTGGTCGGCCATCTGCCGGACGATGAGCGCCTGGCCTTGTTCAGACGCTGCGCCACCGCCTCCCCCACAGGTCGGGCGGACACCGACCCGCAGACCCTGTCGGATGCAGCCAAACTCGCCTTCGCTCAACGGCTTTCCATCCAGGCGGGAGAGTCCGACTACGCGGTCGCCTGCATCGCCTCGCCGGTCTGCAACGAAAAGGGCGTCTGCGTCGCGACCATCTCGATCGTCCTGCCCGAACAGAAAATCGCGGAGAAACCCGGGCATTATACCGAAAGTGTCCGGCAATCCGCCGAGCGGATCGAGAAGGCAATGGGCTGGCGCAGTCATTGATCCATCCTGGTTCTTTTCCGGGCCGTCCGTGCGACTGGGAAACCGGCCGGCATGTTTCCTGGTGCGGCTCTACTCATGCAGGGCGATGACGGCTTCGATCTCGACGGAAATATTGTTGGGAAGCGAGCCGACCCCGATGGCCGAACGCGCATGCTGACCGGTCGGGCCGAACACTTCGATGAAAAGATCCGAGCAGCCGTTGATGACGCGCGGATGTTCACCGAAGTCCGGCGCCGCATTGACCATGCCGAGCAGTTTGACAATGCGTTTGACCCGGTTGAGATCACCTAAGGCCTGATGCATGACGGCGAGAAGGTTGATCCCCGTCAAACGCGCGTGCCCGTAGGCCTCTTCGACCGACACAGTGGTCCCGACCTTCCCCTTGCGCAGAGTACCGTCGGTTCCCAGCGGTCCCTGGCCGGACAGATAGAGCACATTGCCCTCCTGCACATGCGTCACGAAGTTGGCGATCGGCGATGGCGCTTCGGGAAGTTGGATGCCGAGAGCCTCGAGACGCTTGTAAGGATCGATCTTCTGGCCGGTCGTTGAATTTGCAATGCGGGTCGACACGGGAACTCCTGTCATTCTGCGGCGCTCGATCGGCTGCCGCCCTCTTTCTCACTGGGATCAGCGGCAATCATGGCTATGAGTGTGACCGGCACAGCCGACCGCATCGGGTTGGTAGCGGTTCGCCGGGAAGACCTCGCCACCGATGATGGCGTAACGTGGCTCGAAAAGCCGGCTGAGAACCGCCTTGTGGCCAAGCGAATCCATCACGGTCAGATCGGAATCGACAAGGTCGAAGATGGTGAATTCGCTGCGCGCGCCAGGCTTCAGGAGATCATTCATGGGCAGACGGATCACCTCTGCCGGAGCGTGCGTCACCGCCTCCACGACCTTTTCAAACGGCATGCCGACGCTCAGGAGCTTTGACATGGTCGTTCCAAGATCCCAGACGGACTGATTCATGCTGCGCAGATGCACATCGGTCGAAATGGAGAATGGCAACAAGCCGCGCTGAATGGCGATTTCCGCAACCTTGAACGAGAAGGATGCCCCGCCATGGCCGATATCGAGACGAATGCCGTCTTTCGCGCAGCGTTCGGCCAGTTGGAAAAGATCCTCGTCCTCGATGATGCTGCTGCCGACCTTGCCGTTGAAGCAGTGGGTGACGATATCGCCGGGGCCGAGAATTTCCAGCACTTCGTCATAGAGCGCGGGCGGCTCGCCGACATGCACCATCATCGGGATCTTCAGGATCTTGGCGATTTTCTTGCCAACCTTGACCGGCGTGACGCCCCATGAGCCGGTGATGACATGGCTTGCCCGCACCTTGATGCCGACAATATGCTCGCGATTGGCTTCATAGCAGGCAACGATGCGATCGAGATCGATGGACCGAATGTCGCTCAGCTCGCTGACACGGTTGCAGGCAACGAGGCCGATGGAACCGAGATTGAGGAAGGCCTTGATACGTTCACGCGATTGCTCGATGATATATTCGCGGAAGCCGTGAAAATTGGCTTCTCCCGCCGAGCCGGCATCGACGATGGTCGTCACGCCGCGCTGCACGCCGCACAGGTTGGGGCGCACGGAAATATCGGTTCCGCCATGCCAGACATGCGCATGAAGATCGGCCCAGCCTGGCGAAATCCACGCGCCCTTGCCATCGACCACCTGTGCGACGCCCTCTCGCGACAGGTCCTTGCCGACCGTGGCGATCCTACCGTCCGAGCCGACAAGAATGTCGACCGGCCCGACGGGACCATCCGTGCCGACGGCTACGGGTTTGACATTGACGATGAGCAGCGAAGCATTGTGGGAGGCACGCGCCGGCATGAGATCATATATCCTTTTTCAGGCGAGGATCGAGAAGGTCGCGGAAACCATCGCCCACCATTTGCAGTGACAGAACGGAGAGCACGATGGCGGCACCCGGAAACAGCGTCATCCAGTCGGCCTGTCCGACATATTGCCGACCGGCAGCGATCATCGTGCCCCAAGTGGGGATGTCCGGGCTGACGCCGAGGCCCAGGAAGGAGAGGCCCGCCTCCGCCAACATCGCGCTCGCAAACAGGAACGTTGCCTGCACGATAATCGGTGACACGAGATTGCGCAGCACATGCCGCGTCAGAATGTGCGGGGTCGAGACGCCCATGGAAACGGCGGCTTCGACATAGGGCAATTCGCGGATTACCAGCGTCGATGCACGCACCACCCGGGCAAGACGCGGTGCGTAGACGATGGACAGCGCCACGATCACCGTCGCCAATGACGGCCCGAGTGCCGCGACAAGCGCGATTGCGAGCAGAATATCCGGAAAGGCCATCATTGCGTCGATCAGCCGGGCGACGGGCGCATCGAGCTTGGGAAAGAAGCCGGCAAGCAGGCCCATCGTCACGCCGATGATCGAGGTGAGCGTCACCACGGCTGCGCCGACAAGCAGCGACAACCGCCCGGCATAGATGCTGCGGGAAAAGACATCGCGCCCGAACTCATCCGTGCCGAACCAATAGAGGCCCGATGGCGGTTTGAGACGATTGACGATCGAGAGCTTGTAAGGATTGTAAGGCGCAATCCACGGCGCCAGAACGGCAAGCAGCACGAAAACCGCGAGGATGGCAAGACCAATGGAAACGGTCTTGCGCTTCAAGAGCCGGCGCAGAAATTTGATGCGCTCGCTCTGAGACTTGACGGGTTCGGAAGATTCGATGGCGGTATCAATCATCAGTAGCGCACCCTCGGATCGACCAGCAAGTAGAGCATGTCGATGGCGAAATTGATCAACACATAGAGCGCTGCGATAACGAGAAGCGCCCCTTGAATGACAGGATAATCGCGCCGCAACACCGCCGACACCACCAGGTTGCCGACGCCCGGCAGACCGAACACCGTCTCCGTCACCACGGCACCCGAAATCAGGACTGCCATGGTAAGCCCGATGACCGTAAGGATCGGGATCAAGGCGTTCTTCAATGCGTGTTTGAGGACGACGCGCCGCTCGTCGAGCCCCTTGGCGCGCGCCGTCCGCACGTAATCGTCCCCAAGAACATCCAGCATCGATGCACGGGTGAAGCGCAAAATCAGCGCCGAGGAAACCAGGCCGAGGGCAATGGCCGGCAGGCTCAGATGCCACATGCGCTCGAGAAAACTCGCATCGGGCCCACCATAGCCCGATACCGGAAACCAACCATGGCGGACCGCAAAAAACTGGATCAACAAGAGGCCGAGCCAGAAGCTTGGAATACTCGCGGCAAACATTGCAAGCGTCGTTGCGGCCTGATCGATCAAGGAACCGCGCCTGTAAGCAGCGTAGATACCAACCGGCAAGGCGATGACACAAGCGATGACGATCGAAAACAGCGTCAGGAAGAATGTCGGCTCCGCCCGATCGCCGAGCGCGCTTAAAACGGGCTGATTGAGGAAAATCGACTGACCGAGATCACCCTTCAGCAGATTGCCGAGATAATAGACATATTGCAGGACGAGCGGCTGATCGAGCCCCAGTTGCGCTCGAAGAGCGGCAATATCGGCTGGCGTGGCATCCGGCCCCAGCATCACGGCGGCCGGATCGCCCGGAGTGACGCGAACGATGATGAAAACGATCGTAACGACCAGAAACATCACGACGATCATGCCGATCAATCTTTGAATTATGTAGCGTATCATGGCCTACGACAGTTCCCGCGGCTCGACAGGGCAAGGTAAGTTCCGGCCAGGCTGACCCAGCCGGATTGAGCATGCTATTTCTGTACCGATGCATTCCAGAAATAGGGCCACGGCGCCGGCGTTACCCCTTCCAGCTTCTTGGACTTGGCAGAAACGGCGTTGAAATCGCCGATCTTGATGAAAGGCACCTCATCCATGATCACCTTCTGCACATCGGCCCAGAGCGCCACGCGCTTCTGCGGATCGGATTCTGCATTGAAGGCATTCACCACCTTTGCCCGATCGGGCGTGTCCCAATGGCCCGGCGCGCTGGTCGAGAGCATGCCGATCAGCGATGGCTCCGGCAGGAATGGCGAGTGGGTGATGTAAATGTCCCAAAGCTTGGGATCGCCGCGGCGCTGGGTCAACGTGGCCCAGTCGACCACCTGCAGATCGACGGTGAAACCGGCCGCTTTCAGATATTCGGCGGCGACCTGCGCCATCTTGTAGTGAAACTCGTATTGGCGGCTGGTGAGGATACGCAGGGGCTCGCCCTTGTAACCCGCCTGTTTCAGCAGTTCGCCCGCTTTAGTGGGATCGCCGACGTTATAATGTCCTTCGACGCCATCTTGTGTGTGCCAGGCGAATTCCTTCGGATAGAGCGCACCATCCGCCGAATAGAAGTCCTTGGACCCGAAGGCCGCGGTCATCATATCCTCATCGCCGAGCGCAGCCTGCACTGCCTGGCGAAGTGCCTTGTTCTTGGTGATGCCCTCGCCGGAATTGAGAACAAAGAGCGCCATTCCAAACGGCTTCAGCATGACTGGCTCGGATGCGGTCGATGCCTTGATACGATCATAGGATTCGACCGGGATGGAATCCACATAGTCATATTGGCCCGAGATGGCCGCCTCGATCCGGGTATTGGCGTCTGGCACCGGCACGAAACGGATCTCGTCCAGATATTGGTGGCGCGCGCCGCCGTAGCCGTTGCTGTCGCCCGAAGGAGACTGATAGCCGTCAAAGCGTTCAAGCTGGATATATTGGTCCGGCTTGCGCTCGTTCAGCTTATAAGGCCCGGTGCCGATGAATTCAGTCAGCGGCTCCGCCTGCTTGGCAGCGGGCAGGATGATAGCTGCCGAATTGTTGAATGCCAGCAGCGAGACCAGCGGCGCATAGGGCGCGGACAGCGTGATCTTGACCGTCAGCGGGTCGACCGCCTCGATCTTCTCAATCATGGTTGCGGTCTGCTTGCCACGCGAGGCCACCTTGGTCCAGCGCTCGAGCGACGCGACCACATCCTTGGACGTCATTTCCGTGCCGTCGTGGAACTTCACGCCTTGCCGGAGCTTGATCACATAGATCTTTCCGTCACCGCTGATCTCGGGCAGTGCCGATGCAAGGAGCGGCGTCGGCTTCCAGTTCGCGTCGAAGGTGTAGAGCGTTTCAAAAATATGCTGACTGACGATGCCGACGAGATCGGCCGTCGAAACCATCGGATCCAGCGTCGGCGGCTCGCCGACCGTCGCAACTGTAATCACGCCGCCCTTCTGTTGCGCGAAAGCAAATGGCGATGATGCGATCAGAGCCGCGGAAACGAGCATTGCAAGCTTCAGATGTTTCATTCCCTTCTCCCCTTATTATTCAATTATGGAATAGAAGATTTAATAGTGGAATGATAGATTGAAGAGGGGCTGTGTCAAGAGCTGAAAAACAGGCAAGAGGACCATAGCCGTTCGCAGTGAACCCCCGCGCAGCGGCAAGCAGAGGCTATGCGGCTTCAATTTCACGCGAAGCGAAGCCTGGGAGCCTGTCCGAAGGCCGTGTGCTCAATATGGTGCGAAAGGATAGCGCTCCCGTCTCCGCGAGGGACAAGAGTGCAATTGGACGGGCCAAACTTGGGTTATCCACGCTCCATCTGACATTGGATGGGACCGACGGCGGCTATGCAATCGCCCGGCTGTTCGAACTGGCAGGTCTCCCCAATGGAACACTCACGGTCGTCCCTGGGGCGTCGAGGCCGGCGAGGCTCACGGCCAGAGCGGAAAACCTCCATTTTGGCGACCCAGACACGAACATGGTCCACCGTGGCCCCATCATCAACGAGAAGCAGGCGAACTATTGCCGGTGTCTCGTCAACAAGCGGCTCAAACGGGCAGCTACCAAGACAGGAATTCTGGTCGGTGCACAGCGCACCATGGCCTGTACCGACCGATATCTGTCCGCTCTTGTGCGGCGAGCATGTGCTTGGCCGTCGATGCGCACTGCGGCTTCGGGCGTAGGTGGGCGTCCCACCTGGCTGAGGTCGATATGCTCCGCAGGTCGGCGAAAGCGCAAGCCGGCCGAATGAAGGTCTACTTCTTTTTGCCGGGCGCTGACGTGCCACTCCCCGCAAGCTTGACCTGCGATCCCTCGGGCGGCGCTGCTGCCGCCGCGACCTTGTCTTTCTTGGGCTTTCGCACTTCGCGATTACTACGCATCTGGCCTTTTGCCATGGTTCTCTCCTCAGTTTGCCTTGACGATGGTTGCGGGAGCGACGTCGGCCCCTTTTCGGACGAGGCCTCATCAGATGTGTGAAAGTTGAAGGAAGCCATTCAGGGCATGCTCGCCGCAGGGATAAATCCGGCAGTTCCAAAACTTGCCGGCACATTCTGTTGCGATTGGACCGCAATCCCGAGAATTTGCCGCCTGCAGAGTTTTCGAGACATTGCCGACAATCGCAACGACGGAACCACCGGCATCACGGCGATTGCCCGCTTGTCACGGTATCCGTGTCCGCAGCAGATTTCTGACAACACATAGGGGAACAGAATTTTAGAGACATCCCATACCCTTTCATCGGGATCAGCCTCGCCAGCGCAGACACGAGACATCGCCAGCATAGCGCCCACGAATATAGTCTGCGCTCCAATCGCCGTATCCGCAAGCGTTATGGCACGTTTGCCAGCGTCGCTTCGAAAGCTTCCCGGTGGAAGACGTTTCTTCAGCTGGCGATGCCAGGCAAGGGATTGATTGGGCAATGTCTGGCCCCTCGCATGGTCAACTTGCGCCGGAAATTGTGTCACCGGCGAAGTCGGCGAGACGTTTTGCAATGGCGCATGAACCGGATCGAGTGACGACTGAATTTAACGCGCATTACGTTCAGTACCGGCCTATTGCCACAGGCGAAGGTTGACATATTTATTCGTCGAGGCCGGAGGGGCCGAGGAATGCATGGGACAATGGCGCAAACATCTTCCAGTTCTGTCTACGATTTATCAACACGCGATCTTTCCGAGAAAGACCGACTTCACTTCTGGGTCAAAGACAATCACTACGACTGTCACGTGTGGAATTCCAATTCCGCATCCTTCGATGCCGACGCGACGGGCACGGAGCTCGGTCCGCTTGTCCTGTCCGGTCGAAAACGCCCCAGCGGCGGACAGGCGCCCGCTTGCGCAGCTCCAAGAGCGAAGCGGCATATCAGAGCGGGCGGCCATGATTGTTTCCGGTTCACCCTGGTTCTCGACGGGCATTTCCTTTTCCGATCGGCAGGGCAGGCATGGGTCAAATCAGCGGGCGACCTGTTCGTACTGGACGCAGCCCAGGTCAACGACTGTATCGTCACGGGTAGCGATGCCATGTCGCTTGCCGTTCCGCGAGATCTGCTGCCCAGCCAGACGGCGCTCCTGCATGGGCATACGCTGACGGTCGGCGTGGCCGGCCTGCTGACTGATCACCTCATATCCTTGTTTCGCAATCTCCCCCTGTTGACCGAACAGGAGATCCCCTATGTGGTGCAATCCACTTTGCAGCTGCTGACAGCCGTTGTTTCCTCCGCATCCGACGCGATGCAAGAAGCGGCCGGCCCGATGCGTGAAATTCTGCTTGGTCGCGTCCTGCGATATCTGGACGCTCATCTGCTGGAGGCAGATCTGACGCCCGACAGGATTTGCCGTGATGTCGGGGTTTCGCGTGCCAAGCTCTATAAACTGTTTGAAGGCAACGGCGGCGTCATGCGGCAGATACAGCGCAAGCGCCTGCATCGAGCCTATCAGTTGCTGGCGGATCCAAAGAGGCCGCGGCCCCACATAGCGGAACTCGCATGGAGCCATGGATTTTCGAACGAAAAATACTTCTATCGCCTGTTCAAGACGGAGTTCGGTCACACCCCTGGCGAGACACTAAAAAACATGTTTCAACTGGCTTCGAACGCAACATCGGCTTTTGCTCAATTGCGCGAGGACAGCATTGGGCGCCCCTCGGGTTGAGCCTTGCCATTCGATGGACAGGACCGCTAGATTGCCGGCAAATCGCAGGGCTGGTCCTCATTCTCAAAGGCCCGTGGCCGTTAGTCGGGCCATGAATTTTCAACACTCACGAGTTTAATCCTTTCATGATTGCCTCGACGTGCCGTTCCCCAAGGCCAACCGGCCGTATTCTGCTGGCGCTCCTACCGATCCTTGTCGGCAGTTCAATCGCATCGCCCGTCGGCGCAACAGCGGATATTGCGCTGAAATCCGACGTGCCCGGGCTGAAGATTACCCGCCTCCAGAAGCTGCCGAAGGCGCCGCAGCCGGTGTCTGATGCGCCATGCGGCGTGGTGCCCGAACCGAAGGGCGACGGCGCCAAGATTGCCGCAGCTCTTGGCTGGGGCGTGACAAGCGAGGCGAGATTGGGTCCCTATGAGGCCGTCAGCTTTGCTGGAGAATTTGAGCAGGCAACTGGCGCGTCCTGCGATATCAGCCAGGGGAATGTGGCGCTCTTTGATGGTTCGAAGCTGTTCGCTCTCATCTATGCCGACAAGAGCAGCAAGCTGTCGATCGGCACGATCGTCGCGATCAAGGATCATCTGCGCATTCTCGATGGCGACCTCGTTCAGATGCCGGTGGGTGAAATCTGGCTCGGCGCGGATCGGACTATGGACGTAAAGCCACTTGCCACCGAGGAGCAGGTTTGTGACGGCAGGGCGATCGTGCCGAACCTCTACGGCAAACCCATCACCGAGGCCCGCCAGGCGGTCATTGGCAAGGGATGGGAGCCGGTCCAGAGCCCTGCCCCATCATATCCGGACCCCTTCGGCGACAGTATCCGCAAGATGGGCATCGTGGAAACGACCGATTGCTCCGGAACGGGTTTTGCCTATTGCAGCTACTATTACCGCAAGGGAGACATGGAGCTCGGCGTGACCAGCTTTGGAGACGGAACTCCGACCGTGTCGGGATACGACACGGTCTGCGAGCGGTCGAAATGGCATAAGGCTGACTAGGGCCGATCGCCGAACTCAAACCTTCGCCCATCAGAGAACCGCCAGCGGCAAAACCTCACTGGCGATAAGGTGCGGCCGGCGGTCAGGTTATGGATATTTTTACTTGGCGAATGGGTTCGACTTTCTGTCCCATTCGAGCGGATTACCGCCCGCTGCCGGCTGCTGGGTCGTCGTTGCCTGCTGGTTTGCCCCGGCATCGTCCGACTTCGGCTGGAATCTGGGCGAGAAGTGCGGCAGGATAAGCCGCGCCCAGGAGCGGTTGATTTTCGAGGCTTCGTCGGGGCAGCGCGCAGCGCGTTCCTTTGGCAGCATGCCGTTTTCGACGATCGAACCGTTACTTTCCGGATCGAGCCCATAGACCATGCAGAGCAGATTGAAATAGCGCTGTGCATCCAGCGAATGTTCGTCGGCAAATGACGCCAAATCCGGTGAGCCCGAGGATTGGCTGTTGATCTTGAACCAGATGGACGCCAATTGAAGAACGCGCGTGATATCGTTTTTGTTTTCCCTGTCGTCCACATGTGACAATAGCAACACGGCGGCGAGCTGGTCGACGGAATCCTCCTCACGACCGACTGCGGGCAGATCGAGCAGGTCTATCAGGGCATGTCCGGATTCGTGGAGGAGGATGAAGCGCAGATTGTCCTGAACGAATTCAATGGTCAGCGCCTTGGGGTCCGATGCGCCTTTCGACAGTGCTTGCCCCATCTGCAACAGGCTGTCGATCATCTCGTAACAGAGAAAGACCGCGCCGTTCTTTCTGTCGTAGAATGCATTGATCGTATTGCATTGCTTCGTCACATAATGGAGCGGGCGGGGTGTGACGAAAAGGCCGTCCAGACCATCAATCTCGGGAATATTCAGAAAGAGATGCGTATCGACAGCCCAGTTGTAGGCATAATTGAACTTGGGATCTTCTGGCGGAAAATAGTGATAGACGAAACGCAGCCCCTTGCCGTCCGACGTTACAAGTGAACCATCCGTGGGTGGCGGAAGCGCGCCGTCCTTTTGTTCCGTAAGCCCGTCCTTGTCGTCGCCGGTCCGCGCTGTCTCGGCGCCGGCCGAACCATCGCTTTGGCGAGGTTCCGCCTGAGTACCAGCAGAGCCATTTCCGCTTGCGGAAGAGCCCGGGCGGCTGGCACTGGCGGTATCGGCAAGCTTCATCAACGTCGGATAGCTTGGATCGCCATCGGATGGATTTTCCCCGAACGGATAGAAGCCGTTGGAGATCAATACCGAGATGTTTTCGACAAGCTTGCTGTTCTTGTCGCCATTCCAGCTGAGATCATAGCCGCGGATCTCATTGCCTCTCCGTTCGAAACGCGAATAGAATTTGCGGTCCCCAGAGGTGCCGGAGACGATAAACCAGTTCGGGCGCCTGAGCTGGTAGGTGACGGTGCTGCCCTGCTCGTTCAAAAGATTCTGAAAGAGCTTTTCGAGCTCTGCGGCGCCGCTATTGGCAAAGCGTGCCGTCTTCAGCGAAATCACCCCGTCCTCGGTCTGCAGGTTTTCGCCGCCGAGCGTATTTTCCTTTCGTTGCGTCAGCAGACCGGCAGGGTAGGAGATGGTCATTCCCGCAAGCGAGTTATCGAGCGAACGCCATTGCAATTGCTTGCGCACATCGAGCGCAGCGCTACCCAATTCCAACGCATCCTGGGCCGAAAGCATGCCGGTAGCGGGCCGATTATGTTCGCGCTGGTAGCTGGCGATGGCGTTTCGGCCGCTCGGACCGAAGCTGCCATCGGCAAAGCCATTGTAATAGCCAAGCAGGATGAGCCCCTCCTGCGTGAGCCGTCGCTCCCAAATATTGAGACTCCCCTCGATGGAATCCGCGCTGGTGGAACCCGCTGCGCTTAAATTTTGTGCCATCGTCGGCTGAGCCCAGAGCGGTGCGGCAATCGAAAACAGGAGAGCAAGCGCCAGGAATGCTTTTTGGGAACGGGGTCTGAAAGTGAATTTCATAAGGGCTCCGGTAGTGGCATACGATCGAGTTCGGGGGATCCTGCGATCGGCAAGGGACTATTGAACCGACGTGGTTCGCAGCAGCAGCACGTCGATATCGCGATCGGGCGTGTAGTTCTTGATGTCCATTTCGAACTGCGTCGGACTGATTTTCTTCACGCCGTTGCCGCAGAAGGAAACCAGGGTCTTCGGATCGCCCTTGTCGACAATCAGCTTGTAACTGCCGATCGGGCCGGCCCAATTGCCACCGGACATTATGACGTAGGACAGATATTGCTCGAAGGATTGGGTTGTCTTTGCATTGTCAACGCCCGCCTTCTTGTAGAGCGCGTGGGCGGCTTTGAGAAAGCTCGAGTCCGTGCAGAATTTTTCCTGATAGGCTTTCAGGCTGTCGGGATCGATGCTGGGAGAGCCGATCGACAGGCTCGACAAGCCGCCAACGACGGGCACATAGCTCTGCTCGACGATGATCTCCTTGCCGCCAGGAAAGGTCTGCGCTCGCCAATATTTGGAGCGCAAGGTCCACAACGGATAGAGCGTCGCCGGCTGACCCGCATAATCGCTCTCCTCGCCGGGGTCGACGATACTCCCGTCGGCAAGACCTTTGCGCTGCTCGTTCGTCAATCGGCCGATTGCAGCTTGCGTGGCTTCGACGGTGGGAACCAGAGGAATGTGGAGCGCCCGCAGCTTCTCGGTGACCTCGACATCCGGTTTGCCATCTTCCGTTATGAAGGCGCGCTGCTCAAGTTGCGACGCGATTGGCTTTCCATCCACGGTGGTCTGGAACTTCATGAAATTGTCGCTTGCCGGATCGGGGACGGCAGTAGTGGAATTCGAACCTCCGCCGGGGAAGTCCGGCATTGGAAATGCGATGGTCGTCGCGTAGTCGACGCTCGTCAGATTGCGGAACCGATAGGAAATCCGCACAATGGTGGGCGACAGATACAGGTCCTCCGAGACGAGGGCGATCTTGTCCGTCTTCTGAAGGACAAGGCCTCCGGTTCCGAGCGTTGCCGAGCTGTCATCAGCAAATGCAGGCGTTGCCAGAATCAACAGGCCGATGGAGGCCAGCAATTGAATGCGCATCATAAATTCTCTCTCGAAAAGGCAGGGTAGCGGCCCAGGTCGTTCAGTCATGGTTGAAATCCGTCTATCGCCGGATGTGCAGGTTCATATCCTCCCATTTCATCGCCGCCGGGGACCTGCGTGCGAAGACACCCATGGCGACGAGGTCACTGAAGCCGATTCCTGAGGAAACCCGGATCGAAGCTGGATCCTTCGGCAACCTGCGGGCAGCACCAAAACCTTCCGGCATGGCGCTCGCCATGCCGAAGTATCAAGCCGACGACGCTTACCAGACTAATGGCCCGCCGCCGATATCGTTGTGTCCGTCAAAAGTGCACATGCGTCTATATTCATCAAAGCGTGTGGAGGGTTCTGGCCAGCAATTCCTGACTGGCCTAGAGCTTCCATTGGAATTGTCGTTGCATGAGGTCGTATTACCGCCGGCTCTGCCTGTGGGGCTTCTCGCAATTTTGCGAAAATCCGGCTTGTGCGGATGAGCGGAAAAGGGCCTGCTCCCACAGGAGACCTTGCCGGCGTCGAAAGAGCCGGTTTATTGGAAGGAAAATAGCATGCGTTTCTGGTCTGGCGTCCTTAGCCGCCTCACGCTTATCAGCGTGGTGGTGTCCATTCCCGTTCTCGTCAACGCCGCCGAACTGAAAAAGGATTGCTTCGGCTTCGATGCCATAGATGACGACCCACTGGCCGCACGCCTCTTTGAAGTTCTGCCGGGCGACAAGATCGAGTTTCAGTGCCCGGAGCGCTCCGTATTTTGCAAGAAGGGCGCCTTTCTGCTGGCAGGCGATCAGGTGGTCGTCAGCAGGGTCGATGGCGACAAGGCATGTGCCGAATATCATAACCCGGCAAAGAGCCCCGACGATGACGAAACCGCGGGCTGGCTTCCCCTTAATCGATTGGCTGCGAAATCGCTTGCTCCTGATTGGGTTGGACGCTGGGGTGACAGCGAAACGACGATCACCGCAAAGGCTCAGAATGGCAGGATCCGCATCGATGCCAAGGCCGACCTCCAGTTCGGCAATGGTAGCCAGGGAGGTCAGTTTGCTGCCCTCATCGACGGTGAACAGCCTCACGCCCGGTTCGGCTACGAGGCCGACGATGAGGGGAAGAATGAAAAGCTGCTTCCCTATCAGGACAAGTCGGTGCCCGGCTTATGCCAGGTAAAATTGAACCAGCTCGGACGGTATCTCGTCGTTGGCGACAACCGCATGTGCGGTGGTATCAACGTCAGTTTTTCTCGCGTCTATCGGCGGGTGGATGAAAAGGCGACCGCCACCCAGACACAGGCTTCGAAGCCATCTGCAAGCGGAACGCAACCCGATCGCAACGGCATCCGTCCCTCATATCAGACCTGTGCGGATCAGTCGGATGGCATTACCGTCGCGATGCGGGATTGCGCCGACGCCGAGTATAAGTACCAGGATGACCGTCTAAACGCGGTCTACCAAAAGCTCCGGGCAAAGCTTGGCAAAGCCGCAGCGGTACAATTGCGGGATGAGCAACGAGCCTGGATCGGTCAACGTGACAAAGAATGCGAAGTCGACAAAACCGGCGGTACGGCCCAACTGATCATCTCCGATGATTGCGCGGTCCAGGCGACTGCAAAGCGAGCCTCGGAGCTCGAAACCCGGCTTTCCCGATAGGCAGCCTACCGTCTCCAAAGTCAATCCGCGCGCCCGCTATGGGAGCGTATCGCGTCCAGGAAGCCCGCCGACCTGCCGTCTTGCGGCAGGTCGGCAAACGGTCATTGATCCGCCGGCTCCAAAGCCTGCGCCCAGTTTTTCCGCATATCGGACAAACGGGTCCTATAGGCAGATTTCAGGCAGGCGGCATCCTTGCATTGGTCGCGTACCGTCGTTCGCCAGACAGTCTGCTCCTTGCCGACGGGATCGATGACTTTTCCCGTCTCGCCGTCATGCCCGGCTGTTTCACTCTGGATCTTGTCAAAGAGCATGTTCATCTGCTCGTCCAGCCTGGAAAGGCCGGAATCCGCACAGATCAGTTTCTCGACATGGCTCTTGGCATATTTGCAATCGAAACCGGCACTCATGGCGACCATTGGCATCGCCAGTACGCAAGATGTCAGCACTGCGCCGATGCCAAATCCAACGGAGCTTGCGCGACCGACGCTGGTCTTGAAAAAGGATGATTTATGAATGTTCATTTTATCGTCGCCCAGTAAGGTTTCTCAATGTCCGAACGGACAGGCAGCGCTGGTGAGACATTGATCAAACCAGCTCGCAGCGCACGTCTCAAGGGCTTGAATGCGTTCGACATCGCTTTTGGGAAGTCCGGCTGCCGATTTCCACCGAGAACCGAGACGGCTTTGGACTTGCGAGCTACTCACTGCCCTGGATTCGCAACGCATAGAGGGTCGATCCTATTGCACGATCTATCGCGCGGAGCGCTGCCTCGATTCGCCGGTTGAGCGACAGCCCATCAAGTGCACGCGGTGGGATCAGATTTCGACGTTAAGACCAGCAGCCTTCCAATCGGGAAACCCGGCGGTGAGGCGCCGCACGCGATACCCCTTGCCTTCCAAGAATGCGACGGCCGTTGTCGACAGAACGCAGTAAGGGCCGCGGCAATAGGCAACGATTTCGCGCTCCGACGGTAATTCGCACAGCCGCCTCTCCAGCTCATCGCTCGGGATGTTCAGCGCGCCCGGCAGATGCCCAAGCGCATATTCTTCGGC
>NZ_JAELTU010000449.1 GCF_016429015.1 Rhizobium sp. ASV20 | reverse complement strand
TGTTGAGAACGCGCGCGCCGGATGCGCCGATCGGATGGCCGATCGCGATGGCGCCGCCATTGACGTTGACGATCGACGTATCCCAGCCGAGATCCTTGTTGACCGCGCAGGCCTGAGCGGCGAAGGCTTCGTTGGCCTCGACGAGATCGAGATCGCCGACCGACCAGCCAGCCTTCTCCAGCGCCTTGCGGGAGGCCGGAATGGGACCTGTGCCCATGATCTGCGGATCGACGCCGGCCGTTGCCCAGGAGACGATGCGGGCGAGCGGCTGGATGCCACGGCGCGAGGCTTCCGCCTCAGTCATCAGTACGGCGGCAGCAGCACAATCATTAAGACCCGATGCATTGCCGGCGGTCACCGTGCCTTCCTTGTCGAAGGCCGGGCGCAGCTTCACCATGCCGTCAAGCGTCGCGCCATGACGGATATACTCGTCGGCATCGACGGTTACGTCGCCCTTGCGTGTCTGGATGGTGAAGGGAACGATTTCATCCTTGAAGCGCCCTGCCTTCTGGGCGGCTTCCGCCTTGTTCT
>NZ_JAELTU010000448.1 GCF_016429015.1 Rhizobium sp. ASV20 | reverse complement strand
AGTCAGATGTGTATAAGAGACAGCTGTTCGGGTGCTCGAAAAGGAAGTTCGTATGAACCAGAAGCAATATAAAAATGATGCGCAACAAGTCATGCAAGGCATTCTTGCCAAGAATAGCTTGAACCATGCCGTCAGCATTGTGCTCGAGTATGCTGTTGGAAAGCTGCATTCCACTTTTCAAAAACTTGTAAGCACACGTTTAAAAATTGCACATTAACAAACCACTGACAATTGCCCAGATACAAATGTACCAACCAGCCATGCTCATCGTTGGCACTAGAGGTCGCTCACTTGGTGGCATCCAAGGCTTGGTCAATAACCGCAACTCATTTTCCAAGTACTGTCTTCAATACTCGCCAGTCCCTGTCGTGGTTGTACGGCCGACGGATAAACGCTTGAAGAAAAAGGCTAAGCGCACCAACGACTCGAACCGGCAAACATACCTCGGCATGCTGTCTGCGACATTTGGTAAGCACGAGGCCGACAGCGAGGCTAGCAGCACGTACGAGCTCGAGACGCAGATATCCCCCGATG
>NZ_JAELTU010000447.1 GCF_016429015.1 Rhizobium sp. ASV20 | reverse complement strand
GAACCGCCTCTTGACATGGCTATGCCGACATCTAGCGTGACACGAGTCATGAATATAAGAATCTGGACAATGTTGCGGAGTATCCAGTATATGGCAATTATAAAGGCTCGTGCGGTGACGACGTTTTGTTGGCTGTCTTTTGAGATTTTTATGCCGCGCTCCATTAGTTGATTATTGACGAGGGATAAAATGTATGAGCAAACGAGGAGTACTAAATATCTATGCATAAGCGTTAGCATTTTTTTAAAGGTAATGTCCGTGACGATTGGGAACTATTCTCACAATGTAAACACAGCAAAACACCCATTCAGCCACGACACCCAATGTCGCGCCGGGTCGCTCCGTCGGCGAATAAAACACAGCAACCATATCGTCATCAACAGCGAAGCAACAAAAGTAACAAAATACAACGCAATGCTCGCAATATTGTACTTGTCAACCTCACCAAGAGGCGCCATGGTGACAGTGACCGCAAGCGCTACGCCTACATGCAAGCGCCTGTCTCTTATACACATCTGACGCTGCCGACGAAAT
>NZ_JAELTU010000446.1 GCF_016429015.1 Rhizobium sp. ASV20 | reverse complement strand
AGGAAACCGGCCTTTCGATCGCCACGGTATCGAAGGCGCTGAAGCATTCGCCGCAGGTGCGGCCGGAGACGCGTGCGATCGTCGTTGCCGCTGCCGAGCGGGTCGGCTACGAGCTGAACATGCATGGGGTGCAGCTGCGCACCGGCAAGACCTATCAGGTCGCCGCGATCATGACGGCGCCCGGCCCGAAGCAGCAGGAATGGGAAGGCGTCGAATATGCCCAGCTCTTGAGCGGCATCTCCTGGGCATTGGAAGACAGTCCTTATCGCGTCTCGCTTTATGCGGTGCGCAATTTCGAGGAGAGCCTTTCGACGATCCGGCAGATCGTCTCGCTGAAGAAGGCCGATGGCATCATCGTCTCGGGCACGCGCGCCGACGATCCGCGCATCCGCATCATGCAGGCGGCGGATTTTCCCTTCGTCACCTATGGCACGACGATCCACAATGATGCGCATGCCTATGTCGATGCCGACAATGAGCAGATGATCCGCCGGTCGGTGGCGCGGCTGGTCGAGCGTGGCCATCGCCGCATCG
>NZ_JAELTU010000445.1 GCF_016429015.1 Rhizobium sp. ASV20 | reverse complement strand
ATCCAGCACAGCGCGTTGGATTCGCGCGCTTCGTTGCAGAAGGAAACCACATGCTTGTAGTTATCAGTCCAGTGGATGAATGCTTCGGAACATATTGCAATAATGGGCTTGCTGACACTGTTGGACGGCTTGTCGCCGCCGTTCGCTGTTGCTTGACCCCACGCGTCGAGAATCACACCTTGACCAACCCAGCCAAGTGCGTCGTCACGACAGAGCTGAACTGTTGTGGCGCCGCCGAACGAATGTCCCATCATTGTAATATTGTTGAGAAACATGCTGCCTTTCCAGTCATCCCAGCGAACGCCCTTTAGTCCCAGTGAGCTGGAACCAATGTTGCCCTTTCTCCGCAGGTTGACGGCAGCAACCTCATCGCCCCTGCCTTCGTTGATGAGGGTTAGGACATGAAGAGCTTCCTTGATTTCTTCTACGCGCAGTTCGGTCTGGGCAGATCTCAGACCCTGGTCGACTCCGCGAGGGTTATGAGGCGATGTGTCTTGCGCATTGTCCTTGGGAAGGATGTAGTCGACCACGTAATAC
>NZ_JAELTU010000444.1 GCF_016429015.1 Rhizobium sp. ASV20 | reverse complement strand
AAGAATTTCGTCGGCAGCGTCAGATGTGTATAAGAGACAGAAGAATGTAATAATGAAGTAATTTAAATTAACATATAGAAATTCCTGCCGCCTCATACAGCAAAATGACACGGCGAGAACGCTTAGTCATAGAGAGTCACGAGGTACGGTGAAAATAGCCTTATTTGCACCCTAGCGGTGCACCTACCCATCGCCTTGAGTTGGTACCTACAGTTCTTATGCACTGTGCTAGTGGGTTTGCTGTTCAGTAAAAATCAAGTACGGTGTAGTGAGCCATTTGGGCGCATTTGGTTGACTACAAAGTGACTTAGACAGTGTTTACGAAGAGGAAGCTAGAGCGGCAGCCGCTCAGGATCCTCATCCGGAAAGGAAACTGGGGCAGTCAGGTTTCATGTTTTGTTAAAAGGTGTAACGGCATCGGCAGTTAACGGTAATAGGGAGAAGTGTCTTGCAGCAGGGACGGATGATTATCTCAGAAACCTGTTCAACTGTCCGTGTTGATGGAAAAGCTCCAGCAGTATGTGAAAGCACGGTAGTTC
>NZ_JAELTU010000443.1 GCF_016429015.1 Rhizobium sp. ASV20 | reverse complement strand
ACTTTAGATGCTTCAGACATGACTTCATTATCCTGCTTTTCTTTTCTACTTCCTTTCGTATCTGAGTTTTGAAGATGTTTTACTTTTTTGGCAGATTGTGCCATTTATAGGAATGCCTCGAGGTTGATTTCAACAGTGCTGATGGGGTATCTAAAACAGCTTCGTTAGCTTACATGGCTAGGATAAGTACAATTGCAAAGAGGGCAACATACCGGATATCAAACTTTTCGAGAACAGTGGGATGCAGAATACCAAACTCGCCAATACGCTGCTCCTTGCCTCCCAGACGAACGTGCACAGCAGCAGCGTGACCTGGGAAAAAGGTATCCTCGTTGAGTTCCTCGATCCAGTAGCCATCCGGCTTACCGGACTCGTCGACAAGGAACTTGGTGCGCAGCATCAGCATGATGCGGTCTAGCAGACCGTGCACGACTTCGAAACCGCTCGCCTTACCGCACCATGCGGCAGCAAAATGGCGCTCGTTGCGGGCCTTGCGCTCCGCGGCGTCGTCCTTGAAGACGACGTCGGCAACCTCGAAGA